>JBIKVA010000287.1:0-3135 GCA_044357085.1 Steroidobacteraceae bacterium
CCTCCACGTCGCCATCGAGCAGCACCGTGGAGTTTGGGAGTTCGCGGCTGCCCTTGGCCGCGTAGGCGAGCATCGTGCCGATGCCGCCTTCGATATCCACCCAAGAATCGGAGCGCGTGGCGCCCGTCCGGTAGGAGAGTTCATAGAACTCTTCCTTGAGTCCCATCAGGTGCTTGCCCAAAGCCCTGAGCATCGCGGCACGCTGATGGAAGGTCAGTCCGCGCAGCGCGGCACCACCCTCGCGTCGACCGTAGTCGAGCGACGCACCGAAGTCGATGCCGACCGAGTCTGCATGCGCGACCACTTCCCCGGTGGAGGCGTCCCGCAGCGCGGTGCCGGCGCCGCGTCCTGCGGTCCACGATCCCTGTACGTAACTCTCGAGTCTCATCGTTCGCTCCTCCTGTCGCCATCCCGCTCCCGCAAGGCATCGAGTGCCGCGAAGCTGCCGCCGTTCGCCGCCAGATCCGCGATCAGGCCTGCGATCGGGAAGTACTGCTCACCGTGGCTGCGGGCAAGCGCAGTCAGTCCCGAATGGACGTTTGCGAGGCTCAGCGTATCGGCGTACTGCATGGGGCCGCCGCGCCACCTCGGGAAGCCATAGCCGTTGCACCAGATCACATCGATGTCGGCTGCGCTGCGGGCGATGGCGGACTCGAGCAGCCGCGCGCCTTCGTTGATCAGTGCGAACAGGCAGCGTCCGACGATCTCCGCATCACCGTGCCGCCGCTGCGCGACGCCCAGCCGCTGGGCCTCTGCGCGGATCAGCGGCGCGACCTCGGGATCCGCGGCCCGGTCGCCGTCGATATACCGGTAGAACCCGTGGCCGTTCTTGCGGCCGAGTCTGCCTGCCTCGACGAGCATGTCGGCGGCGCGGAAATACGTTGGATCGTCAGGCTTCCCGGCCCATTCCCGACGCACGCTGTAGCCGACGTCGAGCCCCGCAAGGTCATTGACCGCGTTCGGTCCCATGGCCATGCCGAAGTCCTCGAGCGCGCGGTCGATCTGCTCGGGCAGAGCTCCCTCGAGCAGCATCCGGTCCTTCTCTCGACCGTAGGCGTAGAGCATCCGGTTGCCGACGAAGCCGAACGCGTTGCCCACCTCCACGGCTATCTTGCCGATGCGGCGCGTGACATCGGCAGCGACGGCCAGTGAGGTCGCCGAGCTTGCATTGCCGCGGACGATCTCGACGAGACGCATGACATTCGCCGGACTGAAGAAATGCATGCCGACCACCGAGTCCGCGCGTCCGCTGGCGCTGGCGATCGCATCGACGTCCAGCGTCGAGGTGTTGGTGGCGAGTATCGCATCGGGCCGCGTCCGCTGGCCGAGGCTCGCGAAGACCTGTCGCTTCAGATCGAGAGACTCGAACACCGCCTCGATCACCAGATCCGCTTCGCCGAGCGCCGCAAGGTCGGTGGCGAGGTGCAGCCGAGCGCGCGCTGCCTCGGCTTCAGCCGCCGTGAGGCGCCCCTTGCGCAGAGCCGACTGCAGCGCTGCCTGGATGCGGGCCTCGCCTGCGACGAGAACATCAGGATTGCTGTCGACCAGCGAGGTGGAGTACCCGGCAGTGACAAGGCTGATGGCGATCCCTGAGCCCATCGTGCCCGCGCCGACGACCCCGACGCGCGAGACCGCGCGCGGCTTCGCGGGATAGACCAGCCGCCTGCGCTCCGCAAAGAAAAGATGCCGCAGCGCCAGCGACTCGCTGGAACCGCGGCAGATCTCGAACAGCGTCCGGGCATGGGCGACCGCCGGGCCGAAGGGCTGCTTCGCCGCAACCTCGACGGCGTCGATGATCAGCTGCCCCGCCGGGACCTGCCTTGCCGCCCTCGGCAGTTCTGTACGTGCCGCGTTGCAGGCATCGAGCGCCTGCTGCCCGGGGGCGGCACGCTCGCAGGTTCGTCGCGGACCGCAGCCCGCGTCGACCAATGAATCCGCATAGGCGATCGCACCATCCCGCGGGTCGTCCTCCAGCACGTGATCCACGAGGCCGAGGGCGAGCGCGCGGGCGAGTCCGATCGGTTCACCTGTCAGCATCATATCGAGCGCCGTGCGCGCATCGACCATGCGCGGTAGCCGCACGCAGCCGCCGGCGCCGGGCAGCAGCCCCAGCTTGATCTCCGGGAAGCCGAACGAGAGATCCGTCGCAGCGGCACGATAGTGGCTCGCGAGCGCGAGTTCGGCACCGCCACCGAGCACGGATCCGTGCAGGGCCGTCACGACGGGCTTGGAGAGTTGCTCGAGACGCAGCAGCAGATCGTTCAGCAGCGGCGCACGGGCTGCGGTGTCGAATTCACGGACGTCAGCCCCCGCGACGAAGACCTTGCCGGCGCCGTGGATAACGACACCTTGGATCGCCGTGTCCGCTTCGAACGCTTCGAGCGCTTCCAGCAACGCAGCTCGTACCGGGTGCGACAAGGCGTTCACCGGCGGATTCTCGATCGTCACCAAGCCGATGCGGTCTGCCTTTCCGACGCGTTCTGTGCGGATGAGCGTCGTCAAGAGGTGCGCTCGATCAGCATGGCGATGCCTTGGCCGACGCCGATGCACATGGTGCACAGGGCAAGGCGCTGGCCGTCGCGCACGAGGCCGTGCATCGCCGTCGTCACGAGCCGCGCCCCGCTCATGCCGAGAGGATGACCGAGGGCGATGGCGCCGCCGCAGGGGTTCACGTGCGGTGCGTCGTCGGCAAGACCGAGTTCGCGCAGCACGGCTAGACCCTGGGCCGCAAAAGCCTCGTTCAGCTCGATACGGTCGATCGTCGCCAGATCGCAGCCCGTGCGGGCGAGAAGCTTGCGGGTCGCGGGTACCGGCCCGATACCCATGATGCGTGGCGCGACACCCGCCGTGGCGGTGCCGAGTACGCGGGCGCGAGCTCGCAGGCCGTAGCGTCCGATCGCCCGCTCGCTTGCCACGAGCACGGCACAGGCACCGTCGTTCACCCCCGACGCGTTGCCCGCCGTGACGGTACCACCGGCGCGGAAGGGCGTGGGGAGCCTGGCGAGTGACTCGAGCGTGGTGGCCCGCGGATGCTCGTCTCTGTCGACGATGACTGCGGGTCCCTTGCGCGCCGGAATGGTGACCGGTACCAGTTCCTCGTCAAAGATTCGCGTGTGCTGCGCCGCGAGTGCGCGC
>JBIKVA010000288.1:0-3119 GCA_044357085.1 Steroidobacteraceae bacterium
TCGCCGACAAGGTTGCGAGCCTCGAGAGCCAACTCGCAGACAAGTCTGCCGACTTGCAGGCGGCGTTGCTCGAAACGACGGCCCTCAAAGCCCGCCTCGCGTCCGCTGAGGCGGCGCTGGTGGCTGTCCGTACCGCCGAGACGGGTTGGGTCGGCAAGGCCAAGACATGGGCTGCGGCGGCATGGTGGTCGATTCCCGCCCTGGCCGCCCTGAGTCTCTTCCTGCTGTCCCTGCTCGTTCTGGTGGTCCGGGCAAAAGGACGTCGTGCGGCTGCGAGCGTGCCCTCGGCGTCCGATGTTCCCGCTGCCGACGGCGCTGGGCGCCGTGAGATGACGGTCGATCTGCCGCCGATCAGACCCAAGCGCGATACCGGCCTGCCGGCTGATGCCCTGTTGCAGGAGCCTGCCCCCGTTGCCGCGGCGGCTCCGGCGCCGCGCCGGCCGGCACCGCCGGTCGTCGAGCCGGTTGCCGCGGAAGATCTCGAGGGCGATCCGCCGCCCGTCGACGAGGCCGGCAGCAAGATCAACCTCGCACGCGCCTTCATCGAGATGGGTGATCACGATGCCGCCATCCTCGAACTGCAGGCCGCGCTGCGCCTCGGTGACGAGCGGCAGCGTGCCGAGGCGATCCGTTTGCTGGACTCACTCCCGAAGACATGACCCGCTGGGCCATGGGTGTCGAGTACGACGGCACCCATTTCTCCGGCTGGCAGCAACAACCTGGCCAGCGGACGCTCGAAGAAGCGTTCAGCGAGGCGATCGGCCATGTTGCCGATCAGCCGGTCAGTCTCGTTTGTGGTGGGCGTACCGATTCGGGTGTGCACGGGCTAGGCCAGGTGCTGCACTTCGACACCGCGGTGCAGCGCTCGTCGCGGGCATGGGTGCTCGGCACGAATGCCAACCTGAATCGCAAGGCAAGCGTCACCTGGGCACGTCCCGTTCCGGATTTCTTTCATGCGCGCTTCACTGCGCTGCGCAGGCATTACCGCTACACCATCCTGAACCGCAGCGCCCGCTCGGCGTGGCACGATGGCCGGGTAACCTGGGTACAGACGCCGCTCGACGAGGCACGCATGCGCGAGGGCGGCCAACACCTGCGGGGCGAGCACGACTTCAGCGCGTTCCGCGCGGCCGATTGCCAGTCGAGGTCGCCGGTCCGCCGCGTCGATTCGCTGCAGGTGCAGCGGGAGGGTGACCTGGTGCACATCGACATCGCCGCCAACGCTTTCCTGCATCACATGGTCCGAAACATTGCCGGCCTGCTGATCGAGGTGGGCCGTGGTCTGCGCACGCCGGGCGAGGTGAAAACCCTGCTCGAGGGCCGAGACCGCACGCGCAACGCGGCTACGGCGGATCCCGAGGGTCTGTGTCTGCGCCGCATCGACTACCCCGCGGCGTTCCGTCTGCCCGTTCCGGTATAGTCCCGCCATGGCCTGGTTCGAAAAGATCGTGCCGTCGCGCATCAAGACCGAGCGTCGCTCGCGGTCCGTGCCCGAGGGTCTGTGGATCAAGTGCACCGCCTGCGATTCGCCGCTCTATCGAGCCGAGCTCGAGCGCAACCTTTTCGTTTGCCCGAAGTGCGCCAACCACATGCGCATCGGCGCGCGCGACCGGTTGCTGCGCTTCCTCGACGAGGGTTCGGCTACCGAGATCGGCGAGCGGATCACCCCTCAGGATCCGCTCAAGTTTCGCGACAGCAAGCGCTACCGGGACCGCCTCAGCGCCGCGCAGAAGAACACCGGTGAGAAAGACGCACTGGTGGTGATGGCCGGGCGTCTCGAGGACCTGCCGACCGTGGCCTGCGCCTTCGAGTTCCAGTTTCTCGGGGGCTCCATGGGCTCGGTGGTTGGCGAGCGTTTCCGGCGGGCGGTGGACCACGCCATCGCCCAGCGCGCACCGCTCGTGTGTTTTTCCGCCAGTGGTGGCGCGCGCATGCAGGAGGCGCTCTTCTCGCTGCTGCAGATGGCCAAGACCAGCGCCGCGCTCACCGAACTCTCGGCCGCCGGCTTGCCCTTCATTTCCGTCATGACCGATCCGACCACCGGCGGCGTATCGGCGAGCCTCGCCATGCTGGGCGATCTGAATGTAGCCGAGCCGCGCGCCCTGATCGGTTTCGCCGGCCCGCGGGTCATCGAGCAGACCGTGCGCGAGAAACTCCCCGAGGGTTTCCAGCGCAGCGAGTTCCTGCTCGAGCATGGCGTGATCGACCTGATCATCGATCGACGCGACATGCGTCCCCGTCTTGCGCAGTTGCTGCGCATGCTTCTGCGTCAACCGCCGGCCGCCGCGCCGGTTGCCGATGCAGCTGGCTGACTGGCTCGCCCACCAGCAGGCGCAGCACCCAGCGACCATCGAACTCGGGCTCGAGCGGGTCCGTGATGTCGCCCAACGCCTGGGTCTCATGCCTTGGCCGATTCCCTCGGTCATCGTCGGCGGGACGAACGGCAAGGGCTCCACCGTGGCCTTTCTCACCGCGCTGTCACGGGCAGCCGGGTTGAGGGTCGGCACCTACACCTCGCCACATCTGCAACGGTACAACGAGCGGGTAGCCATCGATGCTCTGCCCGTGGACGACGCCGCGCTCGTCCGCGCTTTCGAGCGGATCGAAGCCGCGCGAGCCGGCACCTCGCTGACCTTCTTCGAGTACGGCACGCTTGCCGCGTTTCTGGTCTTCCAGGAGCAAGGCGTCGACGCGGCAGTCATCGAAGTCGGTCTCGGCGGCCGTCTCGATGCGACCAACATCATCGATGCCGACGTGGCGGTGCTGTGTTCGGTCGGTCTCGATCACATGGATTGGCTGGGTCCCACGGTCGAGGATATCGGGCGCGAAAAGGCCGGGATCTTCCGCGCGGGTCGTCCGGTGATCCTCGGATCACCCTCCCTGCCGGTCACGGTCCACGAAACCACGCGTCGGCTCGATTGCGTGGTCAGGACTCTCGGGCGCGACTTTCACATCGAGTCGCCGCACACCCCGGCGGTGGACGGGACGCGGGGGTCATGGCGCGGTTGGAGCCAGTGCTTCGACTCCCTGCCGCCGCCGGCGCTGGCGGGTCCCATCCAATCCCGTAACGCGGCAACGGCCATCGCCGCTTTCGTTGAGTGGCTGCGCGTGCGACCCGA
>JBIKVA010000056.1:0-12094 GCA_044357085.1 Steroidobacteraceae bacterium
GTAACGCGATCGAGTGGTCGAACCAGATCCTGCGCTGGTCGAACGCCGAGGAGCATGGTCTGATGTTTGCGGGAGCGCAGGCGGCGCGACTGCTGTTCACCAAGCGCCGTGTACCGCAGGTCAACCTCTACATGCCGGCGGCCATCGTCGATGCGACCGGTTCGACCCGACCGAACTTCGGCTGGATTGAATCATTGATGGGCTTGCATCTCGGCAAGTGCGTGCTGATCACGGGCGGCTCCGCGGGCATCGGCGGCCAGCTCGGGCGCCTGCTGGCGGTGTCCGGCGCGCGCGTGATGCTGACGGCGCGGCGCGAAAGTCAGCTCGTCGGCTTGCGTGACGACATCGTGCGCGAGCTCGAGGAGATCGGCTACAACCGTCCACACGAGCGGGTGCGCATCCTCGCCGACATCGACGTCGCCGACGAGTCGGCGCTGGCGAAGTCGGTGGCCGCCACGCTGCAGGCTTTTGGGCGCATCGACTATCTCATCAACAATGCGGGCGTCGCCGGTGCCGAGCAGATGGCCGTCGACCTGCTGCCCACCGACTGGCGCAACACGCTGCAGGCCAACCTGGTATCGAACTATTCGCTGATCGAAAAGGTCGTGCCCCTGATGAAGAAACAGGGCTCGGGGTACATTCTCAACGTCAGCTCCTATTTCGGCGGCGAAAAATACATCGCCGTGCCTTATCCGAACCGTTCCGACTACGCCGTCTCGAAGGCCGGACAGCGTGCGCTGGTCGAGAACCTCGCACGTTTCGTCGGCCCTGAAATCCAGATCAACGCCATTGCGCCGGGACCTGTCGAGGGCCAGCGACTGAAGGGCAAGGATGGCAAGGCCGGCCTTTTCGACCGCCGCGCGAAGCTGATCCTCGAGAACAAGCGGCTCAACCAGCTGCACGGTGCCGTGCTGCAGGCGATCGCCGGCGGCAGCGCCGTCGAGGCAGTGCTCGAGGTACTCAAGCCGAAC
This sequence comes from Steroidobacteraceae bacterium, assembly GCA_044357085.1. Classification (GTDB taxonomy): domain Bacteria; phylum Pseudomonadota; class Gammaproteobacteria; order Steroidobacterales; family Steroidobacteraceae; genus UBA964. The sequence goes on from JBIKVA010000056.1 coordinate 972, forward strand.
GACATCGGGCTGCTGCAGTCCGCAGGGACTCCGGATGCATTGCGACAGCTGAGCGCGAAACTCAAGGCGGAACTGCATGGCGCCGAGGACCCGAGCTACTCGTCGCTGCACTTTCTGATGACGCGCTCGATGGCGACGCGCCTCGTGGCTCGCCTGCGCAACGGCTGTCTGCTGCCGCAACCCGGGCAGCAGGATCTCGCCGAGCGCTGGGTGCTGGAGTTGCCGGTGCCGCCGGAGCCGTTCATCGATCCGGCCCGCATCGAGACCGAGGCCGAGAAGATCCGTGCCGGCGTGATCGGCATGCTGCACCTGCACCGCATGCCCACCGAGACCGACGTCGCACTGGCGACGGTGTTCTTCATGGCAGACCGCGCGATATCCGGCGAGACTTTCGAGCCTTCGGGGGGTCTGCAGCAGGAACGCACGATCACCGAGCGCGAGTTGTTCGGACGCGCGAAGCCGGAGCGTGTGCGCCGCATGGAAGGCGAGAACATCTGGCTGATCGGCGAGCACATGAGCGAGCCGCTGGCTGCAGTCGCGCGTCTCTTCCTCGCCGAGGGCCACGTCGGCAGCATCGTCATGCTGACCCGTACCGCCGCCGCGGGCGAGACGATCAAGAAATTGATTGGTCGGGCCCTCGGACACGATCGGGTTTCCTATCTGACGGTGGGCGACGAACTCGAGGCGGCGATGGATGCCGCGCATGCGGGCGGTGGTCCGCCGGCAGCCGTGATTTCGACGCCGTTCGCCCCCATCCCGCGGGCGCTGTTCGGCATCGAGGGCAAGGATCATCTCGATGCGCGGGAATTCTCCGAGCTGATCGAGACCAATCTCACGCACCACTTCCGCGTCGCCCGCAAGGTGTCGCTGTTCAAGGGCACACGGCTCATCCTCACTTCGCCCGATGTTCCCGTCGGCGGCACGTTCGCGCAGTTCGCGATGGCCAATTTCGTCAAGACCACGCTGCATGCGTTCACGGCCACGCTCGGTGTAGAGAACGAGCGACTGCCCACCGCGGTGCCGGTGAATCAGGTCAATCTCACGCGGCGCATGCGCAGCGAAGAACCCCGGGATGCCGCCGAGCAGGCCGAGGAATATCTGCGGTTTGCGCACGCAGTGCTGCTAGCGGCGGCGCCGATCGTCGAGGCCCAGGAAAGTCGCTACCGCGCGCGTATCTACCGGGGACTCGCGATCACGGTGTGACCTGCGCATCTTGCATCCCGCGCATCGCGTATCATCCGGCGCCATGAAAGTGCAGGTCGTCCCGGTCACCGCGTTCCAGCAGAACTGCTCCGTCGTCTGGTGCGAGCGCACGCGGCGGGCGGCGGTCGTTGATCCCGGTGGCGACCTCGAGCGCGTCCTCGCGGTCGTGGTGCGCAACGGACTGACGCTGGAGAAGATCCTCCTTACGCACGCGCACCTCGATCATGCCGCTGCCACAGCCGAGCTTGCCCGCCGCGAATCCTTGCCGATCGAGGGTCCGCACGAGGGCGACCTCTTCTGGATCGAGCAGATGCCTGCACAGGCGAAGATGTTCGGCTTTCCACCTTCGGAGTGCTTCACGCCCAACCGCTGGCTGTCACAGGACGATCGGGTGACCGTCGGCGAAGTCGAGTTCGAGGTCCGGCACTGTCCGGGACATACGCCGGGGCACGTCGTTTTCTTCCAGCGGGATGCGCGTTTCGCGATCGTCGGTGACGTGATCTTCGCCGGTTCGGTGGGGCGTTCGGATTTGCCGCGCGGCAATGGCGCGCAGCTGGTGCAGTCGATCCGCGAAAATCTCTTCCCGCTCGGCGACGACGTCACTTTCCTGCCGGGTCACGGACCGACTTCGACTTTCGGCGCAGAGCGACGCAACAACCCGTTCGTAGCCGACCGCTTGTTCGCCGCGGCGCGCTGATCAGCCTGGCAGAGGTGGCAGCTGGGTCGTCGGCAGGTAGTGATCGACCAGCAGCGCCGCGAAGATCCACATCAGGTAGGAAATCGAAAACCGGAACACGCGCATCGGCAGTTCCGCGCGATCAGTCAGCTTGAGTGCCAGTGCGTAATAAAGAAAGCGCGCATTCAGCACGAGTGCGGCCGCGAGATAGATGAGACCGCTCATGTGCGTGACCCAGGGCAGCAGCGTCACAAGTACCAGCAGCACCGTATAGAGCAGCACCTGCAGTCGCGTGTAGGGCACGCCGTGCGTGACCGGCAGCATGGGGATGCCGGCGCGCGCGTACTCGTCCTTGCGGGCGATCGCGAGAGCCCAGAAGTGCGGCGGCGTCCAGATGAAGATGATCAGGAACAGCAGCAATGCCCCCGGTTCGATCGAGTTGGTGACCGCTGCCCAGCCGAGCACCGGTGGCGCTGCGCCCGCCGCGCCGCCGATCACGATGTTCTGCGAGGTCGCGCGCTTGAGGAACACCGTGTAGATGACCGCGTAGCCGATCAGCGAGGCGAAGGTGAGCACGGCCGTCAGCGGGTTCACGAGCCACCACAGCACCAGCATCGACGTCGCCCCGAGCACGAACGCGAACGACAGGGCCTGCGCGGTGCCCAGCGTTCCGGTCGGCAGAGGCCGACCGCGGGTGCGCGACATCTGTTCGTCGATCTTGCGATCGAGCACGTGGTTGATGGCCGCGGCGCAGCCCGCGGCAAGCGCGATGCCGAGATTGCCCCAGACCAGCGCCGCGAGCGGCGGCATGCCCGGGCTCGCGAGCAGCGTGCCGACGATGGCGGTGAAGACGATCAGTGCGACCACCCTGGGTTTGGTCAGCTCCAGATAGAGCTTCCATTGCGGGCGTGACGGTGCGACTGCGGCTGGAGCAGACACCGTCAGGCCTCGCGCAGCCGACGGTTGAGCAGCAGCAGCGACAACAGCAGCAGCGCCGCACCGGCGTTGTGGCCTGCCGCAAGGCTGAGCGGAAACGCCTTCAGGATCATGAATACGGCGACCAGCAACTGCAACGCGAGCGCGCCTACGGCCCACTGGCCGCCGCGGCGGACAAGCGCGGTCGGCGCATTGCGGATCGCGAGCCACGCGGCAAGCAGTACGGCGAGGGTCGCGATCAGCGCGCCGACCCGGTGCGTGAAGTGGATCGCCACCCGCGCCGGATGTTCCAGCACGCCGCCCGTGTAGTTGATGTCGAGACCGCGCCAAAGCACGAAGGCTTCGTCGAAGTCCATGCCTTCCGGCCACCATTGCTGCTGGCATTGCGGCAGGTCAGGGCAGGCGACGGCGGCGTAATTGCTGCTGGTCCAGCCGCCGAGCATGATCTGGAAGGCGACGATCACGGTCGCGGCGACTGCCGCGCGACGGGCGCCGTCGAGAGCCGCGATCTGCGTCGCGCCGGGTGCGGGCTGGACGACGCGGGTCACGCGCCGCATCCCGAGCCATAGCCATGTCAGCAGTCCCAGCGTGGTGAGTCCGCCGATCAGGTGCAGCACCACCACCAGCGGCTTCACCAGCCACCACACCGTGAAGGCACCGAGGGTGCCCTGCAGCACCACCACCGCGAGCAGCGTCAACGTGAAGGGAATGCTTGCCGGACGCTCGCGCCGATAGGCGATGGCAATCGCCGTGATCAACACGATCACGAAACCCAGCGTGGTCGCGGCATAGCGGTGGATCATCTCGCGCCAAGCCTTGCCCGAGTCGTACTCCCAGCCGGGCGAGTAGGACTCGATCTTGCCCTCGTTGCGCTCGGCACCCGCGGGCGTCACGTGACCATAGCAGCCGGGCCAATCGGGGCAGCCGAGACCGGCATCCGTCAGACGAACCCAGGCGCCCAGGACGATGACGACGAGGCAGAGGGCCATGCCGGCGAGCGCGAGGCGGCGCAGAGCGGTGGCTCCTTGCGGAATGGCTCCCGGAGCTGGCGGGGTCAACTGTGACATGTGGATTCAGCCGATATGGGAGAGTTTGAGGAGCCGCTCGAGGTCCTTGAGCAGGCCTTTCGGATTCTCGGTGACGTCGAAGCGCATCATGAGGTTGCCGAGCGGGTCGACCACGTAGATGAATTCTTTGGGCCCTGCCGCACCGGCTGTGCCTGCCGCTCCGGCCGTCCCGCGGGGAAACTGCGCGAGCCATGCACTGGCCGCATCGCCGGATGCCGTGACCGTTTCGAGGCCCGGATGTTCGCGCGCGAGGAACTCGCGGTTGCAGCAACCGGTTTCGGCAACGAACACGCGTTGCACGCGGTCCATGTCCTCGGCGAGCAGCAGCCGGGTCTGGCGGACGGTCCACAGGGCTTTGTTGCAGGCTGCGTCGCAGGCGCCGTCGCCGATGTAGAGCAGCGTCCACTTGCCGCGCAGCAGGTCGGCGCGCACCGCGCTGCCGTCGGGATGAACGAACGCTGCCGCCGGCAGCGGCCGCGCGGGCGTGATGAGTTCGCCGTGGTTGGTGCTGCCCGCAGGGCGCCAGCCGCCCGCGTAATAGAGCCAGAACGCTCCGAGCAGCGGCACGAAGAACAGTGCTGCGAGGCCGATCAGTGCCCCCCGGCCTGCGGTCTTCGAGCGTACTTCACCCGTTTCGGTGGTCATTGCGATTCCCGCTTCCTGAGGTTCAAGGCCACATACAAAACGATCAGCAGCACGGCGAAACTCCACCACTGGATCGCGTAAGACCAGTTCTGCTCAGGTCCCTTCACGAACGGCTTCCAGCCCCGCACATATCCCTGCGGTGCCGCCTCGTCGAGCAGCAGCACCCTCGCTTCGAGACGCTCTCCGTCGACCCCGAGCGAGCGGGCGAGTTCCGCAAACTGCGGAAACGCCGTCACCCGCGGCCAGGATCCGCTCGTGGCCGGCGGCGCCCTGCCGGCCGCGAGTCCGGGTTGCGGCAAGTCGTCGAGCAGCCCGCGGATCTCTCCTGTCGCCGGTGCGCCGATGCCCACGTCGGGCAGCCGGTCCCGATAGCCGCCGAACGGCACCCAGCCGCGATTCACCAGCAACCAACGACCGTCGTCGAGCGCGAGCGGCGTCAGCACTTCGTAGCCTGCCCGCCCGTCGCGCGTACGGTTGTCGAGCAGAAACTGCCGCGAGCCGTCCCACCTGCCCCGAACCTCGATGCGCGCGTAGCGCGGCAAATCGGTCGCACGGCGCGTTCCCAGTTCGACGACGCGGGTCGCATTGCCGGTAAACTCGTCGGCCAATCTTTGCTTGAACTCGGCCCGGCCCCACTGCCAGCGGCCGAGGCCGATGAAGAGAACGAGCAGGACGATCGTGATCCCGGTCATCAGCCACGACGGGGAAAAAACCCTGCGGCCGACGGCGATTTGGAACGGCACGGCCCGTATAATAGCCGGTGTGGACGTCTTTCGGCTCATCGTCGGACTCGTGATGCTCGGCATCGTCATCAGCCTGGGTTCGGCCCTGTTCCATCTCATGACGGCCAAGGGCGACTCCAAGAAGATGGTCCGTGCGCTCACCGTGCGTGTCGCGCTCTCCGTTGCGCTGTTCATCGCGCTGATGGCGGCTTGGGCCGCCGGGCTCATCCAGCCTCTCGGCGCCGGCCGCTGAGTTCCTGTCGGCCGCGCGGGCGGCCTTTACCCCCAAGCCAAACGTGCCCCAAAGCAAACGGGCCGGTTGCCCGGCCCGTTGCATCGATCGTTGCCGCCGCACGCCGCGACGGCAGGTGTTCCGTCAGACCCAGTAGACGAACACGAAGAGGCCGAGCCACACCACGTCGACGAAGTGCCAGTACCAGGCGACGGCTTCGAACCCGAAGTGACGCTGCGGGGTGAAGTGGCCCTTCATGGTGCGGCACCAGATCACGAGGAGCATGATCGCGCCGAGGGTGACGTGCAGTCCGTGGAACCCGGTCAGCATGAAGAATGTCGAGCCGTAGATGCCCGTGGACAGCGTCAGACCGAGTTCCGTGTAGGCATGGATGTATTCCTCAGCCTGAAGACCGAGGAACACGAAGCCGAGCAGGAAGGTCGCCGCGAGGAAGATGTTGAGGATGCGCCGGTTGCCTTCCTGCAACGCATGGTGGGCGATGGTGATGGTCACGCCCGACAGCAGCAGGATCGCGGTGTTGATCGCCGGAAGCCCAAACGCCGGGATGGTTTCGAAAGTGCCGTCATCGCGAGGTCCGAGAGCTTCCGGACCGTTGGTCGGCCATGCGGCACTGTAGTCCTGCCAGAGCAGCAAACCGTTGAAGATCTTCACGCCCTCGCCGCTGATCCAGGGTACCGACAGCTGCCGTGCGTAGAAGAGCGCGCCGAAGAAGGCCGCGAAGAACATGATCTCGGAGAAGATGAACCACATCATTCCCATGCGGAACGACTTGTCGACCTGCATGTTGTACATGCCGCGCTGGTGTTCACCGATCACCACTGCAAACCAGCCGACGAACAGCCCGACGAGCATCAGGGTGCCGACGGCGAAGATCCACGGCCCGTACCACTCGTTGAGCCAGCCGCAAAGGCCGATCATGAACACGAATAGCGTCGCCGAGCCGTAGATCGGCCAGGGACTCTCGTGCGGGACGTAGTACTTGTCGGCAGGATGTTCGGAGGCGTGGGCATTGGCCATGGTCTTCAGTCCTTAAGCGCGGCGATCCGCGTCGAGTTGTCGTAGAAAACGTAGGAGAGCGTGATGCGATCGACGCTCTTCGGCAGATTGGGATCGACGACGAAACGCACCGGCATGATGCGCTGTTCGTCCTTGGCGAATTTCTGCGGCACGAAACAGAAGCATTCGGTCTTGCGGAAATAGCCCGTGGCCTTGCCCGGAGCGACGTTCGGTATGGCTTGTGCCACCGTGTCACGGCCGGTCAGGTTGTGCGCCAGATAGTCGACTTCGTAGAGACGGCCAGGGTGCACCTTCATCTCGGCGACGACTGGCCGGAACTCCCAGCTGCCGACGGTCGGCAGGTCGGCGACGAACTCCACGGTGACGAGCCGCGACTCGTCTTGTTCGATCGCCTGCACGTTGGAGGCGCGCAGGAGGTCCTTGGGATTGCCGACGCCGGTGATGTCGCACAGCACGTCATAGAGAGGCACGAGCGCGAAACCGAAGGCGAACGCGCCGGCGGCGAAACCGAGCAGCCGCAAGGTCAACCGGCGGTTGTCGTCGCGGCGCGAGTCGTTCATTGCCGCCAGCCCATCACGGACATCAGGATGAACGCCGCGTAGAAGGCGAATGCCACGAGACCCAGCACGATCGCCGAGCGCCGCACGCGCCGCGTGCGTTCAACTTCGTCGGTGTTCGGGTCCATTTGCGACGTGTTTCCTTCGGGTGTGCGGTTGCGGGGCGTCGGATCCGAACTCAGTGCATCGCGCCGTGCGAGACGACCGCGCGTGAGGGCGGCGTTTCCCAGCTGTGATAGGGCGCCGGGGTCGGCAGCTCCCACTCGAGGCCATGCGCGCCCTCCCAGGGGCGATCGGCCGCCTTTTCGCCGGAGCGCACCGCGCTCCAGATCACGTAGACGAACAGCAGCTGCGAGAACCCGAAGATGAAGGCGCCGATCGAGGACACCATGTTCCAGTCGGCGAACTGCGTCGAGTAGTCGGGGATGCGACGTGGCATGCCGGACAGGCCGAGGAAGTGCTGCGGGAAGAACAGCACGTTCACGCCGATGGTGGACAGCCAGAAGTGCGCCTTGCCGACTTTCTCGTTGTACATGCGGCCGCTCCACTTCGGCAGCCAGTAGTAGACGCCCGCCATGATGGCGAACACGGAGCCCGGCACCAGCACATAGTGGAAGTGCGCGACCACGAAGTAGCTGTCGTGATACTGGAAGTCTGCCGGGACGATCGAGAGCATGAGCCCCGAGAAGCCGCCGATCGTGAACAGGAACAGGAAGGCTATCGAGAACAGCATCGGAGTCTCGAAGCTGATCGAGCCCTTCCACATGGTGGCGCACCAGTTGAACACCTTCACGCCGGTCGGGACTGCGATCAGCATGGTCGACAGCATGAAGAACAACTGCCCCGCGAGCGGCATGCCCACGGTGAACATGTGGTGCGCCCAGACGATGAACGACAGGAAGGCGATGGACGCGGAGGCGTAGACCATCGACTCGTAGCCGAACAGCGGCTTGCGCGAGAACGTCGGGATGATCTCGGAGACCACGCCGAAGGCGGGCAGGATGAGGATGTACACCTCGGGGTGCCCGAAGAACCAGAAGATATGCTGGAACATCACCGGGTCACCGCCACCCGCGGCAGTGAAGAAGCTGGTGCCGAAGAAGTGGTCGGTGAGCAGCATCGTCACTGCGCCGGCAAGCACGGGCATGACGGCGATCAGCAGGTACGCCGTGATCAGCCATGTCCAGCAGAACAGCGGCATGTTGAGCAGGCCCATGCCGGGGGCACGCATGTTGAGGATCGTGACGACCACGTTGATGGCACCCAGAATCGAGGAGATGCCCATGAGGTGGATCGCGAATATGGTCAGCGGGAAGCTGTCACCGGCCTGCAGCGAGAGCGGCGGGTAGAGCGTCCAGCCGCCGGCCGGTGCGCCGCCCGGCACGAACAGCGTCAGCAGCAGCAGCGTGAACGCGAACGGCAACAGCCAGAAGCTGAAGTTGTTGAGGCGGGGCAGCGCCATGTCGGGCGCGCCGACCTGCATCGGCACCATCCAGTTGGCGAGACCAGTCCACGCCGGCATGACCGCGCCGAAGATCATCAGCAGCGCGTGCATGGTGGTCATGGAGTTGAAGAAGCCCGGGTCGACGAACTGCAAGCCCGGCTGGAAGAGTTCGGCGCGGATCACGAGCGCCATCGCACCGCCCATGAAGAACATCACGCAGGCGAACACCAGGTACATCGTACCGATGTCCTTGTGGTTGGTTGCATAGAGCCAGCGCTTCAGGCCATGCGGCTTGTGGTCGTGGTCATCGTGCGCGTGCTCGTGGGTTGCGGTGTTGGCCATGATGTTCGTTCTCTCTCGATGAAATCTTTGGTTAGGCTAGTGCCGGAGGCGGTCCCGGCATCAGCCCTGCGGGGCGCCGGGGAGGGCGGCGACGGTGGGCACCGGATCCTTGGCAGCCTTCTGGCTGGCGATCCATGCCTTGTACTCCTCCTTGGTGACGACCTTCACCACCACCGGCATGAAACCGTGGTCGCGGCCGCAGAGCTCTGCGCACTGGCCGCGATACGTGCCGGTCTTGCCCTTGTCCACCTTGAACCAGATTTCGTTGACGTTGCCCGGGATGGCGTCTTTCTTCATGCCGAAAGCGGGCACCCACCATGCGTGGATGACATCCTGCGCCGTGAGCAGCATGCGCACCTTGGTGTCTTCGGGGACGACCAGCGGGTTGTCGACATTGAGCAGGTAGTCGGGCACGGTGTTCGGGTCGAGGCCGGACCGGAGCTGGCGGGTTTCGTCGCTGGCGCGGTCGAGTTGCGAGAAGAAGTTCACGCCTTCGCCAAGGTATTCGTACTGCCATTTCCACTGGTAGCCCGTGGCCTTGATGCTGATTTCCGTGTTGCGTGTGTCTTCGATCGCGATCAGCGTGCGCGCGGCAGGAATCGCCATGGCAACCAGGATGCCGACCGGAATGACGGTCCAGATGATCTCCACCTTGGTGCTGTGCAGCATCGTGGTGTCGGGCTTTGCACCCTGCGACTTGCGGAACGCGACCAGCGACCAGATCATCCAGCCGAACACGAACACGCCGATCGCCACGCACCACCAGAAGATGGTCATGTGGAGGGCATGGATTTCCCGCGACAGCACGGTGACGCCCACCGGCATGTTCAGGTTGCTCCATTCGGCGTGGGCGGCGAGCGGCGCAAGGCCGCCGAGGGTCGCGACGGCGGCGGACAGGGCGTTACGGAGATGTCTGGTCATGGGCTATCCGGTTGATCGAAATAATTGCGACGGCCGTCCACGAACCTGAGGGTGCACCGGTCAGGCCGGCCCACCTTGGGCTGTCAACGGGGGTGATTCATCCATGCGGCCGATCAGGCGCTTCAGTCGCTTGGCAAGACCCAGCCGCTCCTGCTCGTTGAGGAAGCTTCCGATCTCATGCCTGCGACCATGCGACTCGACGGTCAGTCGACTCGGATGCAGCGGCGAACCCCCGGGCCGGATTCTAACTTGCGCCCAGTGCCGCGGGAACTCGATACGGCGCGGTGCAGGGGGCGCGAGATCCTCGATGGACACGGTCGCCTCCGAAATGATGATCGTCTGCCGGTGATGGCGCCGGGCCATGCTGGTCCGCAGCGCCCAGCCAAGGAGGGCTATCTCGAGGCCGGCAAATGGCAGCACCATCCAGAACCCAAGCAGCGAGATTGGCAGCGCGATCGACAGCGAAGCGACGCAGATGCTGGCGAAGAACCAGCGTGCCGCCCGCGGCGAAAGCGAGCAATGCGGGGCGATTTCGATGCGGGTTTCCGGTGACACGGAGAAATCTTCACCCATCGAACCCAAACTCCTGACTTTTCAGCAGGTTGCGCCTCCGGAAGATGATCTTACGCGACCACCAGACGGTCGAAAAGCTGTGCTGCGCTAAGGGCCATGGCGTCGGGCGCGCCGCCGAACCCGAAGCGGGCGAGCGGCGGCCCGCCGAGGCGAGATGTCAACATGCTGACATTTTCCTCCAGACGGAGCATCGACGGATCGAGTTCGTTTGCGACCCAGCCGGCGATCGGCAGCCCGGTACGCCCGATCTCGCGGGCGGTGAGTTGGGCATGGTTCAAACAGCCGAGCCGCAGCCCGACCACCAGCAGCACCGGCAGTCCGACCGCCAGGGCGAGGTCGGAGATGGAGCGGTCTTCGCTGATGGGGGCGAGCCAGCCGCCGGCACCCTCGACCACCAGCCAGTCATTTCCGGCGGCCTGGGCCCGGGCCAGGTCGGCGATCCGCCCGATATCAGGCGTCACGCCTGCCTCGGCGGCCGCGATATGCGGCGAAACGGGCGGCGCGAAGCAGTAGGGGTTCACGGCGAGATAATCATCCGGGGCGACGGGCGCATCGGGCCCCGTGCCGCGGGCTGCCGCCAGCAGGGCGAGCGCATCGTCGTTGCGCATGCCGAGAGGTGTGGATTCCGCACCCGCGGCGATCGGTTTCATCACCCCGACCCGCAGCCCGCGTCGACGTGCTGCAGCCACGAGTGCAGTCGATACGAATGTCTTGCCGACCTCCGTGTCGGTACCCGTGACGAAGACACCGCGCGGCGCGACGCTCAC
>JBIKVA010000289.1:0-3100 GCA_044357085.1 Steroidobacteraceae bacterium
ATAGCCGTCGAAGGCCGCGGCGCGCTCCTCGAGACTCGCCTCGCGCGGCGTCCTCGCCGCAAAGGCCTTGCGGCCGGGAATCATGATGGTCGCCGTCATGAACCCGTCCGCGGTGTACAGAATGAAACCCGCGGGTGATGGCCCGAACGGCTGCGTCACTCGCCCATCTTCGTAGCTGATGGTCCAGCGGTGGCACAACCAGCCGCCGATGAGTTCGTCGCTGCTGATCACCGCTTGCTACCTCGCATCGCGCACGGTGCGCAATTGACACCGCAGGAAATCCACCAGAGTGGCGCCCGTCTCCGTCGTGGTTCGGGTGTGGCCGTAGACGTGCGCAGGCCGGAGTTTGCGGTCGAACCAGATGCCTTCCGACGACGGCTGCGCAGGCCGTGTAGCGGCGAGCCACACCGCGGTATCGGCCGCGGACCCGGCATCGCGAAGTACCGCGCGCAGCAGCTTGCGGAAACGCGGCAGCGAACGTTCGACCCCCGCGGTGTCGGCCCAGCCGGGGTGCATGACGAAACAGCTGATGCCCTGCGGCCCGTAGCGCTCGCGCCAATACTGGTTCAACGTCATCTGGGCGCGCTTGTGGAAACCATAGGCAGCGACACCGCGGTAGCGCTGCGGATCGACGACGTTGAGCGCCGCGGTCATGAGCGGAAAGAGGTAGCCGCCTCCGGAACTCACGTTGACCACCACGCTGCCGGTGCGCAGCACGCCCGCCGCGATCAACCCCTCTGTGAGCTGGAAGTGCGACAACAGATTGCTGACAAAGGACGCCTCGAAACCTTCGCGGGTGACGACAGGCTCGTCGTTGAGCACGCCGACGTTGTTCATCAGTGCATCGAAGTGCCGCGCCGACGTCGCGAGCCTTCCGATCAGGGCGTCGGTATCGGCCACGGAAGTGAAGTCGCAGCATTCGGTCTGCAGCCCATCGAGGCCGGCCGCCGCAGTCGCCGCCGCGAGCTCGCGAAGCTTGTCGGGGTTGCGTGCCACCGCCGTCACCGTCGCACCGCCCCGCAAGCCGGCGAACACGAGTGCACGGCCGATGCCTCCCGAGCCGCCCGTGACCAGCCAATGCTGACCGGAGAAAGCAGGCGTGAACCGCCGCCAGAACCCGCGTCGCACTGCATACCCGATTTGCGTGAAGCTCAGGATGAAGCGCAGGTAGAAGCCCAGTGCGAGAAGCAGCGGGCGCAGGTTGTCGAGGGTCGTCACTCGGCGCCCTCCGGCGTTCGCCGCGTCACGGGCTTTGCAGGAACAGGATCGCGTCGCGCACGGTCGCGTCGGGCTGTTCGATCATCGGCAGGTGTCCCGCGTTAGGGTACTCACGGTAGGTCAGCGGCGCATTGACCAGCAGGGCAGCAACCTGCCGACCCACCGCTCCCGGCAGCACCACCCCGTCGACGCCCCACTGCAGCAGTGTCGGCCGCGTCAGCCGCGCGTACCAGGCGGGGACGTCCAAAGAATCCCAGACGCGATACTGGGTCTGAATGTAGGCGTCGACCCATGCCTTTGCTCCCACCCGGTTGTTGAGATCGTGGTAACGCTCGACGAGCGCGGGACTGATGACGGCATCGTTGACGATGATGTCCTCGAGGAACGCCTGCCAGAACTCGCGCGGCTGATACGGTGCCTGCTCGCGCACCGCCTTGACCGCCTGCAGCATCGCGGCACTCGGCTGCCGCGCTGGCGGTCGACCCGCGGGCAGCGTCGAGAGCACCAGTTTGTCGATCCGCGTCGGATGCTCGACGGCAAAGAACAACGCCACCATCGCGCCGTTCGAGGTGCCGCCGATATGGAAGCGCTCGATGCCGAGCGTATCGGCGAGCTTCAGCACGAGATCGACGGCGCGACGGGTGCTGTAATCGTTGGTGGGATCCGGACCGGAGAGCCCGTACGGCGGGTAGTCGATGCGGATCACGCGAAAATGCTTCACGAGTTCCGGGACCCAGTCGTCCCACATGTGCAGGCTGCCGAGATGGCCGTTGAGCAGCAACAGCACCGGTCCGCTACCTTCGTCGCGCAGATGGATGCTCACGCCATCGACGGTCACGAAGCGCGATGGCGCCGCGGCATGGCGGCCGCGCAGGGTTGCGTCGTCGATCAGGCCGCGCGCCTCGGCAGTGCGCCGCGCCTCGACGGGGCTCGCGACATCGGTGAGGCCTCCCGTGCGGACGGCATCCTGTGCGTAGCCCCGCGGAACCATTGCGGCCCCGGCGAGCGCAAGCGCGGCGACAGCAAGCGACCCGAACCGATTCGACACGCGCTGATCCATCTTCCGGACTCCCCTCTCGATGAGCTTGGACAATACGCCAACGGCGTGGGAAAACGCACGCACCCTCGTTAGCCGGCAGCATCCATCATGACGACCTCCATCGCGCAACGACCGCTGGGCCGCACCGGCATTCTGGTGTCGCCACTCGCCCTCGGCGGCAACGTGTTCGGCTGGACTGCCGATCTGCAGCAAAGCTTCGCGCTGCTCGACGCGTTCGTCGATGCGGGCTTCAATCTCATCGATACCGCCGACGCCTACGTGCGATTCATCCCCGGTTACCAGGGCGGCGAATCGGAATCCGTCATCGGCGAGTGGCTCGCGCAGCGCGGCCCCGCGATGCGTTCGCGGGTGGTGATCGCCACCAAGGTCGGACTCGAGATGGGTTCGGGCGAGAGCGGCCTGTCGCGGGCATACATACATCGCGCCATCGACCGCTCGCTGCAGCGCCTGCGCACCGATCATGTCGATCTCTATCAGGCGCATCGCGACGACCCGGCCACGCCGCTCGAGGAAACCGCACAGGCCTTCGACGAACTCGTGCGTGCCGGAAAAGTGCGCGCCATCGGCGCTTCCAACTTCAGCGCCGACAGGCTCGCCGCGGCGCTGCAGACCAGCGAGCGGCTGGGTCTCGCGCGGTACCAGTCGCTGCAGCCGCTCTACAACCTGCTGCAACGCGACGGGTTCGAGTCCGGACTTGCGCAACTCTGCGCCCGCGAGCAGCTCGCCGTACTGCCCCATTCGGCTCTCGCCTCGGGCTTCCTGACCGGCAAGTACCGGCGCAGCGAAGATCTTGGCAAGAGCGTCCGCGGCGCACGCATGGGT
>JBIKVA010000057.1:0-11984 GCA_044357085.1 Steroidobacteraceae bacterium
CGAGTCCGGCGAGGAACACCACCGGGAACTCGAGTCCTTTCGCGGTATGCAGCGTCATCATCTGCACGCAGTCCTCCCAGGCTTCGGCCTGGCCCTCGCCCGATTCGAGCACGGCATGCGCGAGGAATGCCTCGAGCGGCGGGAGGTCTTCGCCATCGACACGCTCCGGCTCGAAGCCGCGCGCCGCGGAGACGAGCTCGAGCAGGTTCTCGGCGCGCGCCTCGCCGCGCTCGGCTTTTTCTTTGCGGTGATGCTCGAGCAGACCGCTCGAGTTCAGCACCTGATCAACGAGTTCGTGCAGGGCGAGGCCACCGGTGTCGGCGGCCAGCCGGTCGATCAGCTGCGTGAACCCCTGCACCGCCGCTGCGGCCTTGGCGCCGAGGCTGCCGCCGGCGACGCAGGCCGTGGCTGCGCTCCAGAGCGACGTGCCCGTGTTGCGCGCATGCTCGCGCAGCACTTCGACGCTGCGCGCGCCGATGCCGCGGGTCGGCAGGTTGATGACGCGCTCGAAGGACGTGTCATCGTGGCGGTTCGAGACGAGCCGCAGGTAGGCGAGCGCGTCCTTGATTTCGGCACGCTCGAAGAAGCGCAGGCCGCCGTACACCTTGTACGGTATGCGCGCCGAGAGGAAGATTTCTTCGAACACGCGCGACTGCGCGTTCGAGCGATAAAGGATGGCGATGTCCCGGCGGTTGCCGCCCGAGGCCATCCATTCCCTGATGCGCTGCAGCACGAACTCGGCTTCATCGCGCTCGTTGAACGCCGCATAGATGCGGATCGCCTCGCCGCGGTGACCGCTGGTCCAGAGATTCTTGCCGAGGCGGCCGCTGTTGTTGGCGATCAGCGCGTTGGCCGCTTCGAGGATGATTCCGGTCGAACGGTAGTTCTGCTCGAGGCGCACCAGCTTCGCCTGCGGGAAATCGCGACGGAAGGTCTGCAGGTTCTCGACGCGCGCGCCGCGCCAGCGGTAGATCGACTGGTCGTCATCGCCGACCACGAAGGGGGCACCGTCAGAGCCCGCCAGCAGCCGGGTCCAGCCGTACTGGATGGTGTTCGTGTCCTGGAATTCGTCGACCAGGATGTGCCGGAAGCGCCGCCGGTAGTGGCCGAGCAGCTCCGCGTTGTCGCGCCAGAGCTCGAAGGCACGCAGCAGCAGCTCCGCGAAATCGACCACGCCGGCGCGCTGGCAGGCATCTTCGTAGTCCTGGTAGAGCTTGACGAACTGGCGACGCGTCGGATCGTTGCCGTCCTTCAGGCCCCTCGGACGCAGTCCCTCGTCCTTGTTCTGGTTGATGAAGTGCTGGATGTCGCGCGGCACCCAGCGCGTCTCGTCGAGCGCTTGTGCCTTGAGGATCTTCTTGATGATCCGCAGCTGGTCGTCGCCGTCGAGGATCTGGAAGGTCTGCGGCAGCCCGGCCTCGCGCCAGTGCAGGCGCAGCAGCCGGTGAGCGATGCCGTGGAAGGTGCCGACCCACAGTGCCGCGCCCGGCATGCCGAGCAGCGCCTCGATGCGGGCGCGCATTTCGCCCGCTGCCTTGTTGGTGAAGGTGACGGCAAGCACGCTGTGCGCCGAGGCGCCTTCGGCTTCGATCAGCCAGGCGATGCGATGGGTGAGCACGCGGGTCTTGCCGCTGCCGGCGCCGGCGAGTACCAGCACCGGCCCGACTGGCGCCGTCACGGCCTCGCGTTGCGCATCGTTGAGCGGATTGAGGATGGGTGACAGATCCATGGACGGGACAGCCGGTCGCGGAAGGGCGCGCGATTCTACCGGCTTTCAGTGTCCTGCCCGACACGCTTCTCCTCGATGAAGCGCAGCAGCGCAGACGCCAGCGTGAGCAGTACGGGGCCGATGACGAGGCCGACGCCGCCGAAGGCCGCGCCGCCGCCGATCACGCCCATGAACACCGCGAGCGTCGAGACGTGCGCGTGCTTGGATACCATCACCGGACGCAGGAAGTTGTCGACCACCGAGATGAACCCGCCCCAGACGAGCATGAAGATCGCGGCGCCCGAGCGGCCCATGCCGGCGAGTGCCAGCGCTGCCGGGACCCACACGAAGGCCGTGCCGCCGGCCGGCAGCAGCGAGAACAGGGTGGCGAGCACGCCGAACACCACGGGCGAGGGCAGGCCGGTGACTGCGAAGCCGATGCCCGTGAGGGTGCCCTGCAGCAACGCGGTCAGGCCGGAACCATAAACGACCGCCCGCGTGGTGTTGGCGATCAGATCGAACAACTGTTCACGATGTGCGGCGTCGACCGGCATCAGGTTGCCGACGCGCTGCAGCAACTGGCGACCGTCACGCAGCATGAAGAACAGCAGGAACAGCATCAGCATGAACGCGAGCGTGGTGTTGAGCGCGCCCAGCACCAGCTGGCTGCCCAGATTCGCGGCGTAGCGCAGCAGCGTCTGGCCGATGCTCACCACGAAGCCGGTGATCTCCGCGGCTTCGAGATCGAGCATGTCGGTGATCTGCGAGACCACCGGGCCGACCAGGGGGTAGTCCTCGATGCGGTCGACCAGCGTCGCGTCGATCCGCCAGTTGCTGTGCTGCAATTCGTGGACGAGCGTGCGCCCCTGCTCGACGAAGCTCGCACCGAGCAGGGCGAGCGGCAGGAACACCACCACGGGCGTGAGCAGGGTGAGCAGCGCCGCGGCGAGCGCGGGCCGGTTGCCGAGCCGGCCAAGCAACCGGTCCTGCAGTGGCGCAAGCAGCACCGCGAGCACGATCGACCAGGCGAGCGCGCCCCAGAACGGCGCGAGGATCTGCCACACCGCAAGACCGAGAACGGCCGCAGTCAGGACGAAGAAACTGCGTTGGTAAAAAGCGGACATGACCGTGACTATACTGGCCGCGTGGGCAAGCATGCAGTCCCGACCGCAACCCTGGCCGTGCTGGCCCTCGTCCTGGCGGGTTGTGCCGGTGGTGCGCCCTCGAGCCGGCCAGTCCGCATCGCCAATCCGGAGGTTCCCGTCGTGCCACCCGTGACTTTCACCCCCAAGGCCTTCGCCTACGTCGTCGTCAGCGTTGCCGACATGGACCAGGCGCTCGGCCTGTGGGTTTCGAGGTTCGGCATGCAGGTCGTGGCGCGGCGGCAGGGCACGGACCCGGGCCTGGCGCGCCTCTGGGGGCTCGGCGACGGCGAGATCGTCGATCAGGCGCTGCTGGTGACGCCCGGGCGCGAGCAGGGCGGCGTGCATCTGGTGCGCTTCCGCGTGCCGGGACCCGCGGTGCGCGAGGGCGCTGCGCCGACCGACCTCGTGCCGAAGAGCGTGGACATCGCGGTGCACGACATCGCGAGCCGCTACGCCGAACTCGAGGCCGCGGGCTACAAGTTCCGCTCGAAGATCGGCCGTTTCGTCACCGATGGCATCGTGGTGCACGAGGTGCACATGAACGGTCCGGAGTCGGTGAACATCGTGTTCCTCGAGCAGGAGGGCAAGCCCGAGCACGTCAGTGCGCAAGGCTACGGCGTGGCACCCCAGGTCATCGCCACCACGCCCGACAACCGCGGCGAGAAGGCTTTTTTCGAGCAGGTGCTGCTGCTCGACGAGACCTCGTACCACCGCTTCTCGGGGCCGGAAGTGGAGCGCACCATCGGGCTGCCGCCTGGCGGCGCACTCGACGTGCGCATTTTCGGCGACTCCACCTACGACTACGGCCGGCTCGAGATCGTGCAGTACGAAGGCGTGCAGAGCAAAGATTTGTACCCGCGAGCCGTGCCGCCGGCGCGCGGCATCCTCGCGGTCACGTTCTTCGTCAAGGACATCCCGGGCGCCTTGGCGCGGGCGGCCACGCTGCAGCAGCAACGCGGTCCGGCGGCGATGCGCAGCGCGCCGCGCGACCACGGCATCACCGAGACCATCTTCGGCCGTGCCCGCATGGCGACGCTCGTATCTCCGGCGGGGCTCGTGGTGCAGCTCGTCGAGCGTCCCTAGCGGCGCCTGCAGTCCTCGCCGGATTCCCTCACCAGCGGTTGCGCAGTTCGCGCAGCTTCAGGAACACCGTGCGCGCATCGGGCGCCGCGGGCAGATCGGCAAAAGTCTCGCGCAGACCGGCGATCACCGCCGGGTTCTGCAGCCTGAAGAACGTGTTGATGCGTCTTTCCTCGCCGAGCGTGGTCAGCGGCGCTTGGTCGCCGTCGCGGCCCTGCACGCTCGCGAGCAGCGCTGCGGCATCACGATTGCCGGGTTCGCGATCGAGGGTAAAGGCGAGATTGCGCGCGAGGTAGTCATGCCCCGGGTGGATGCGGGTGGTATCGGGCAGCCGTGCGAGGCAGTCGACGAAGGTCGTGTACAGCAGTTGCGGGTCACCGCCGTTGTGGCAGTTGCCGGCGCCGGCGTTGAACAGCGTATCGCCGCAGAGCAGCTCGGCAGGCGCGTGGGTCGAGCGGCCCCGCGCCAGCAGGCAGAGGTGCGACCGGGTGTGCCCGGGCGTGTCGAGGCACTCGAGTTCGACCGTGTTGCCGACCCGCAAGGTCTCGCCATGCGCGAGCCCGCGGTCGAGTCCGGGGATGCGGCCGGCCGCGCCGGCGTGCGCGACGACCTGCGCGCCGGTCGCCGCACGCAGCGCTTCGTTGCCGCCAATGTGATCGCCGTGCTCGTGGGTGTTGAGAATGCGGGTGATCGTCCAACCGCGCGCCTTCGCGACTTCGGCACACAACTTCCAGTCGAGGGGATCGACGGCGAGCGCCTCGCCGGTCTCGCTGCAAGCGATCAGGTAGTGATAATTGCGCCAGGCATTTGCCGGCCAGAGTCGCTCGACGATCATGGTGAATTTTAACACGCATCTTTTCACAAGCTGCCGTGTTAGATTTCTCGCGGGGGTCGGAGTGCGGCATCGATGTCGATCAATAACGGGTCCATGGACACGGCCCCGACGCCCGTGGCTGTCACGCCACCGTCGGCTCTCGTCAACCGCATCACCAGCCGTGCCGCTTGGCAGGCTGCGCGTGATGCCTGCCACGCCGATCCCGGACGTTTCCACGGCGACATCGCCAGCCGCGAGATCCACTGGTTCGAACCTGCCGCCGGTCCGCGCGGGGCGTGGATACGTCTCGATGACGACGGCTGCTGGCGCGGCTTCGACGCTGTCACCGGCACACCGGTAGAACCCCGACTGCCGGCGGGCTATCAGCCTTGGCAAGTCGCCCTCGATGACTCCGAAGCGCCGTTCTTCCGCTGGTTCAGCGGCGCGCTGACCAACGCCTGCTTCAACGAAGTCGATCGGCACGTGCTCGCCGGTCATGGCGAGGAGGCCGCGCTGTGGTTCGAAGGCGACCGCTGGGACCAGTCCCAGGACGGTGGTCGCGGCGCCCCGGTGGTCTCCTACAGCGTGAGCCGCAAGCGGTTGCTGCTCGAAGTGGCGCGCTGCGCTCTCGCGTTGCGCGGGCTCGGCCTCGGCGCCGGCGACCGGATCGCCATCAACATGCCGAACATCCCCGAGCAGGTGTTCTGGACGGAGGCCTGCAAGCGGCTGGGCATCGTCTATACGCCCGTGTTCGGCGGCTTCAGCGACAAGACGCTGTCAGACCGCATCCACAACGCCGGCGCGCGCATCGTCATCACGGCCGACGGCGGTTACCGCAACGCCCAGATCGTCGCCTTCAAGGAGGCGTACACGGACCCCGCTCTCGACGGCTACGTGCCTGCGGAGATCGCGATCGCGGCGGTGACCCGGGCGCTCGATTCGCTGGGACTCGACGTCGCGCGGTCGGCAGCAATACTCGAGGGCGCGCGCAAGGCGGTCGTCAATGAAATCACGCTGGAGCGCTCCGACATCATGCGTGGGGTCGGCCGTGCGCTCGAGAGCCTGAGCGGCGTGTCGCCCGCGGAGGCGAGCCGGATCCGCACCGCGATCGCGAGTGCACTGGTGGGTACGCCGCCGCGGGTCGACACCGTGATCGTGGTGCGTCATGCCGGGCAGGCCGACCTGCTCTGGCGTCCGGAGCGCGACCGCTGGGCCCACGAACTCACCGCCGCGGCGATGCAGCAATTGCTTTCGGCGGCACGCGAAGCAGGCCATGCCGTGACGGACGAGGCGCAGTTGCTCGCGCTCGATGACCGCGCGTTCGTCGCCGCCCTCTGGGCGTCGGTGCCGCCGGAACCGCTCGATGCGGAGTTCCCGCTGTTCTTCATCTACACCTCGGGTTCCACCGGCAAGCCGAAGGGTGTGGTGCACGTCCACGGCGGCTATGTGAGCGGCGTCGCGAACACGCTCCGTGTTGCCTTCGATGCGCGTCCCGGCGATGTGATGTACGTGGTGGCCGATCCCGGCTGGATCACGGGGCAGAGCTACATGATCTCCGGCGCGCTGTCGACACGGGTCACCACCGTGATCGCCGAGGGAGCGCCGGTGTTCCCGAGTGCGGGACGCTTCGCGAGCATCATCGAGCGTCTCAAGGTCAACATATTCAAGGCCGGCGTCACCTTCCTCAAGACGGTGATGACGGATCCGCAGAACGTCGAAGACGTGCGCGCCTACTCGCGCTCCAGCCTGCGCGTGGCGACCTTCTGTGCCGAGCCCACGTCGCCGGTGGTGCAGCAGTTCGGCATGGAACTGGTCACGCCCTGGTACACGAACTCGTACTGGGCCACGGAGCACGGCGGCATCGTCTGGACGCACATGTTCGGCAACGGCGAGTTCCCGCTGCGCGCCGATGCCCACACTTATCCGTTGCCCTGGGTGATGGGCGACGTCTGGCTGGCCGACAGCGAGCCCGATGCGGCCGGTGCAGTGGTGGCGCGCGCGGCCGAGATCGGCGAAAAGGGCGAGATCGTCATCGCGGCGCCGTTTCCCTATCTTTGTCGCACCATATGGGGCGCGGAGTCCGACTTCAGGGTGGAGGGCCCGCGGGTGTCGCGAGAGTGGCGCGGCGATTTCGAGCGCTATCGAAAGACCTACTGGACGCGCTGGCAGGGCCGGCTCGCGTACACGCAGGGCGACTTCGCGGTCAAATATGCGGACGGCGGCTTCTCGCTGCACGGCCGCTCGGACGACGTCATCAACGTCTCCGGTCATCGGCTCGGCACCGAGGAGATCGAAGGCGCGATCCTGCGCGACAAGCAGATCAACCCCGATTCGCCGGTCGGCAATGTCATCGTGGTCGGCGCACCGCATGCGCAGAAGGGACTCACGCCGCTCGCCTTCGTCAAGCCGGCGCCGGGACGCAAGCTCACCGCCGAGGATCGGCGGCGTCTCATCGAGACCGTGCGCCAGGAAAAGGGCCAGGTGGCGATCCCCGAGGACTTCGTCGAAGTCTCGCAGTTCCCCGAGACCCGCAGCGGCAAGTACATGCGGCGCATGGTGCGTGCGCTGGTAGAGGGTCAGGACGTCGGCGATACCTCGACGCTGCGCAACCCCGAGTCCATCGGCGAGCTGCGGCTTGCGATCGACGCGTGGCAGGCGCGGCAGCGCGTGGCCGACGAGCAGCAGCTGTTCGAGGACTTCCGCTACTTCCGTATCCACTACCACGCACTCGGCCTCGTGCCGGGTGCGCGACGCCGCTCTCGCAAGCCGGTGCAGCGGATCGCCGTGGTCACGATCAACAACCCGCCGGTCAACGCGCTCAACGAGCGCGCACTCGACGAACTGAACATCGTCGTCGATCACGTGGCCCGGCGCGAAGACGTCAAGGCGGTGGTATTCACCGGCCAGGGCACCTCGGCCTTCGTCGCCGGCGCCGACATCCGCCAGCTCTTCGAGGACGTGCACACCCTCGACGAGGCGCTGCCGCTGCCGAACAACGCGCATCTGGCATTCCGCAAGATCGAGGCCATGGACAAGCCGGCGATCGCCGCGATCAACGGCGTTGCCTTGGGCGGCGGCATGGAGTTCGCGATGGCCTGCCACGTGCGCGTGGCGGAACGGCAGGCCATGTTCGGCCAGCCCGAGGTCCGCCTCAATCTTCTGCCGGGCTATGGCGGCACGCAGCGCCTGCCGCGGTTGCTCGAGCAGGCGGGCCATCCCGCGCCGCTCGTGCGCAGTCTCGAGATCGTCATGGGCGGGCGCACGCTCGATGCCGCGGAAGCGCAAGCCGACGGCCTGCTGCATGCCCTGGCCGACGATCACGAGGACGTGCTGTCGCTCGCCACCCGGCTCGCGGCGGAATACGCCGCGGCACCTGGCGGACGCAATCTCGTGGCGCAGGCCTATGCGGCGCGTCGCGCAGCCACTGCCGGCTGGCAGTCGGCGGGTCGCGACGATTTCGATGCCGCCGTCGCCGACGGCGAGGTACAGCGGCTGCTCGCCCAGGCGACAGCCGTGGGTCGCGGGCAGACGGCGGAGCGCATCCTCGATGCCGTCCGCACCGGCTGGCGCGAAGGCGTACCCGCCGGGCTCGCGCGCGAGGCGCAGCTGTTCGCCGAGGCGGTCGTGGACCCGCAGGGCGGCAAGGCGGGCATACGCGCATTCTTCGACAAGCAGAGCGCCCCGCTGCCGACCCGTCGCGATGCGACGCCGGCTGCGGACCGTGTCGGTGCGCTCGTCAGGCGCGGCGAGTTGTTGCCGGTGGGCGCACCGTTCTTTCCCGGGCTTACGCCAATCCCGGACTGGCAGTACGGGCATGCGGTCGTCAAGGATCCGCGCACCGGTGCGCCGGCGCACGGCCTGCCGAAACAGGCCGAGCACGAGATCCTCGTGCCCGTGCCGCGTCCCGGCCCCAACGAGGCTCTCGTCTATGTGCTCGCCTCGGAGGTCAACTTCAATGATATCTGGGCGATCACCGGCATCCCGGTGTCGCCCTTCGACAATCACGATCTCGATTACCAGGTCACGGGCTCGGGTGGCGTTGCACTGATCGCCGCCGTCGGCAGCGAGGTCAAACGCGAGGGCCGCCTGAAGGTGGGCGATCTCGTCACCGTCTACTCCGGACAGAGTGATCTGCTGTCACCGCTTGCGGCGCGGGATCCGATGTACGCGGGGTTCTCCATCCAGGGCTACGAGACCGACACGGGCAGCCACCAGCAATTCCTGCTGGTGCAGGGCCCGCAGCTGCATCCGCTGCCGCCCGACCTCACGCTCGAAGCCGCGGGATCCTACGTGCTCAATCTCGGCACCGTGGTGCGGGCGCTGTTCACCACGCTGCAGATCGAATCGGGCAAGACGCTGTTCGT
The DNA here is from genome assembly GCA_044357085.1 of Steroidobacteraceae bacterium. Taxonomy (GTDB): domain Bacteria; phylum Pseudomonadota; class Gammaproteobacteria; order Steroidobacterales; family Steroidobacteraceae; genus UBA964. The sequence goes on from JBIKVA010000057.1 coordinate 9,112, forward strand.
CGAGGGCGCCGCCACCGGCACCGGTTTCGAGGCGATGAAAAGCGCCGCGCGCAATGGGCTCGACAGCGTCGGTCTGGTCTCCAGCAGCGAGCGCGCCGCATTCATCGCTGCCCATGGTGCCGCGGGCGCGATCAACCGTCGCGATCCGCGCTGGGCGCGGGCCTTCACGACGGTTCCGGCGGAGGCGGCCGCCATCGCAGCCTGGGAACGCGAAGGCGAGCCCATCCTCGAAGAAATGCGGCGCCAGGCGGGCGGCAGACTGGCCGACTACGTGGTCTCGCACGCCGGCCAGGAATCGTTCCCGCGCTCGTTCCAGTTGCTGGCCGAGCACGGCACGCTCACCTTTTATGGCGCAACCAGCGGTTACTGGTTCTCGTTCGTCGGCAAGACCGGTGCCGCAAGCCCCGAGGAGATGCTGCGCCGTGCGCGTTTGCGCGCCGGCGAAGCCGTGCTGCTCTACTACGGTGTGGCGGCCGCCGAGCTTCTCGATCCGGTCGGACTCGAGGCGATCGAGGCCGTGCGCAAGGCCGGCGGCCGGCTGGTCGTCGCCACGGCCACCGATGCGCAGCGCGAGTTCGTGCAGTCGCTGGGCTATGGCGATGCCGTGCGCGGCGTGGTGTCGATCGAAGAAATCCGCCGCAAGGAAGGCGCCGACTTCGACTGGCCGGATGCGCTGCCGGCGCTGCCCGACGCCAAGCACGAAACGCAGCGCTTCAAGGAGGCCGTCCGGCAGTTCCAGGACCGCACCATGAAACCCTTCGGCAGCGCCATCGGCCGCTGGCTGCGTTCCGCGGACAACCCGCGCGGCTATCCCGACCTGATCGTCGAGCGCGCCGGCCACGATGCGCTCGCGGCATCGACGTCGCTGGTCAAGCCGTTCACCGGCCGCGTGGTCTACTGCGAGTCGATGCAGGGCCGACGCTATACCTTCTATGCGCCGCAGGTGTGGATGCGCCAGCGACGGATCCTCATGCCGACCGCGAGCATCGCCGGAACCCACCTCTGCAATGCCCATGAAGTGGCGCGCATGAACGACATGATCGCCGCCGGACAGCTCGAGGTCAGCCCGCCGACGGTCGTGCCCTGGCAGGACCTGCCGGCCGCGCACCAGGCGATGTGGGACAACACGCACGCCGGTGCCAACTACGTGGTCAACCACGCGCTGCCGAGAACCGGCTTGCGCTCACGCGACGAACTCTTCCAGGAATGGAGTGCCAGCCGATGATCGCCAAGACCGGCAAGCGCCGCAAAGCAGCGGCGCCGTCACACCCGCTGCGCCCGGGACGTCTCGTCGGCAAGGTGGCGCTGATCTCCGGTGCCGCGGGCAACATCGGCGAGGTCATCGCGCGCCGCTACCTCGAGGAAGGTGCAAGCGTGGTGATGGTCGGTCGCAATGCGGCCAAGCTCGAGGCGGCACGCGACAAGTTGCTCGCCGCGAGCGGCGCACCGGCCGAGCGCGCTCTCGTGCTCGCTTTCGATGCCTCGGATGCCGGTCAGGCGCGCCACGGCGTCGAGCAGGCGGTCCGTCATTTCGGCCGGCTCGACGTGCTGGTCAACAACGCCGGCTCGGCCGGTCCCAAGGCACCGATCGAGCATCTGCCGCTGTCGCGCGAGGAACTCGAGGCGCTGCGCGCCGCGGGTTCGACCGACAGCGAGACCGTGGCCGATGCCGCCGGCAACCTGCTCGGCCTCAGCTGGAACATGGTGCGCGCGGCCGCACCGCACCTCGCGGCCGGTTCTTCCGTCGTCAACGTATCGACCATCTTCTCGCGCACGCGGTATTTCGGCCGTGCGGCCTACGTGGTGCCGAAAGCCGCGCTGAATGCGTTCTCGCGGCAGCTCGCCCTGCAGCTCGGCCAGCGCGGCATCCGCGTCAATACCGTCTATCCGGGCCCGATCGAGAGCAACCGGATCCGTACCGTCTTCAAGGCGATGGATCAGCTGCGCAAGGCGCCGGAAGGCACGACGGCCAATGATTTCACGGCGACCATGGCCCTGGCGCGAGCCGACGACGCCACGGGGGCTGCCCAGAGTTTTCCCACCGTCGAGGATGTCGCCAATACCATCGTCTTCCTGGGCAGCGACGAATCACTCGCGTTCAGTGCGCAGGGATTCGAGGTGACCAACGGTATGCAGGTGGTGCAGGAGTCGCGCTCTACCTGGGTGTCACGCCCCGAACTGCGCACCGTCGACGGTACGGGTTCCACCGTGCTGGTGGCCGCAGGTGATCAGGTGGCAGATGCTCTGACCCTCGCCCGCATCCAGGCCGGTTGCGGCGCACGGGTGCTGCTGGGGCTCGGTACCGAGGAAGCGGTGCAGGCCGCGCGCGCAGCGCTGCGCAAGGGTGACGTCGAACGACGCATCGAGCCGGTGCTGTTCGACCGTCACCGTCCGGAGACACTCGCCGCCTCGTTGTCGGGGGTGGACGCCGCCCACGCCGTGCACGGTGCGATCGTGCTGCCGGCTTTCGGCAACTGGCGATTCAAGGCGCCGCTCGCCGAGGCGGGCGACGCGGATGTCGAGGCGTTTCTCAAGGGCGAACTCGCCGGCGCGATCGGCATCGCGCGTGAGCTGTCGCGTCTGTGGCACCGGTTGGCGCCGGCCGGAGTCAGTCCGCGCATCGTCTTCATGTCGAACGGCAGCGACGAGGCCGGCAACACCTACGCCGACATCCTGCGTGCCGGCATCGAGCAACTGGTGCGCGTGTGGCGCGACGAGAGCGAGACCCAGGTTGGCGCCGGTGAGCGTAACGCGATCGAGTGGTCGAACCAGATCCTGCGCTGGTCGAACGCCGAGGAGCATGGTCTGATGTTTGCGGGAGCGCAGGCGGCGCGACTGCTGTTCACCAAGCGCCGTGTACCGCAGGTCAACCT
>JBIKVA010000058.1:0-11906 GCA_044357085.1 Steroidobacteraceae bacterium
GAGATCGGCGGCCCGGTTGCGGTCGATGCGCACCTGCAACTGCGGCTTGCGCTCCTGGTAGTCGGAGTCGAGACCTAGGATGCGCGGATTTTCGCGCTGGATGCGGGCGATCACCTTGTCGCGCCAGGCCGCGAGTTCCGTGTAGTCGCCGCCACCGAGCACCACCTGCAGCGGACGGCCGCTGCCACGCATGCCGAGCGACGGCGGCGTGACGACGATGATGCGCACACCCGTGACGCCGGCGGTGCGCATGCGCAGCCGCTGCGCGACCTGTTGTGAACTGTCCTCGCGCTCGTCCCACAGGGTCATCGGCATGAAGAGCGTGGCGTTGTTGACGTCGCCCTGCGAACCGAAGGACCCTGAGCGCACGATCACGCGACGGGCGTTCCCGGCACGCACCTCGTCCATCATGACCGTCTCGACCTGCTGCACGTAGCGATCCATGTTGGCGAGACTCGCGCCCTCGGGCCCGTTGACGATCACGGGCAGCATCGCGCGGTCCTCGGTCGGCGCGAACTCCTGCGGCAGCTTGAACCACGACACCGGCTTGCCGAACACCGTGAGCGCGATCACCACCGCGGTGAGAGCCGCGGCAGCGAGCACCACGGCGAGCGGTCGCCGGCCCGTCATCGTGCGCCGCAGACCGGCCTCGTAGGCGGCGGTGAATGCCTGGAAGCGCCGGTCGACGGCCTGCGCGACGCGTCCGCGCCGGATGCCGCTCGCGAACAGCTTGGAGGCCATCATCGGCGTCAGCGTCAGCGCCACCAGCGCCGAGAAGCCGACGGCGGCAGCCACGGTCACGCCGAACTCGCCGAACAGTCGGCCGAGCGTGCCCTCCATGTACGAGACCGGCACGAACACGGCCATCAGCACCAGCGTGGTGGCGACCACCGCGAAACCGATTTCCTTGCTGCCGCTGATCGCGGCGAGCAGCGCGGGCTCGCCGGCCTCGAGACGACGGGCGATGTTCTCGAGCACCACGATGGCGTCATCGACGACGAGGCCGATGGCGAGCACCGCGCCGAGCAACGTGAGTGTGTTGATCGAATAGCCTAGCGCCACCATGACAAGTGCCGCGGCGAGGATCGACACGGGGATCGTCACCGTCGGGATCAGGGTTGCCCGCAACGTGCCGAGGAACGCGAAGATGACCACCAGCACGACGAGCAGGGTCTCCAGCATTACGGTGACGACCTTGCGCATCGACTCGGAGATGAACACCGTGAAGTCGAGGTTGATGTCGGCATCGATATCCTTCGGCAGGGTCGGCTTGATCAGCGCGAGTTGCGCCCGCACGGCGTCGGACACCTCGAGCACGTTGGCCTTCGAGGTCGGCACGATGCCGATGCTAATGCCCGGCAGTCCGTTGACACGGCCGAGCGAGCGTTCGTCCTCGGCCGCCAGACGCACGTCGGCGACGTCGCCGAGACGCGCCAGGTAACCCTCGGCGCTGCGGCCGATGACGAGCAGGCGGAAATCCTCCTCGGTGTCGAGCGAGGTGCGGGTGCGCAGCGTGAACTCGCGATCGAGCGACTCGACCCGTCCGGCCGGCAGTTCAATGTTCTCGCGCCGCAGGGCGGTTTCGATGTCCGCGACAGTGAGCTGACGCGCTGCGAGCGCCTCGCGGTCGAGCCAGACCCGCATCGCGTACCGCCGGCCACCGCTGGTGCGGACCGTGGCAACTCCGGGTATCGCGCCCATGCGGTCGGTGACGTAGCGATCGATGTACTCGGTGAGCTCGAGCGCACTGCGCCCGGTGCTCGTGAAGTTGATGTACATGATCGGCTCGGCCGCATCGTCCACCTTCGTGACCTGCGGCGCATCCGCCTCGTCGGGCAGGCGCGAGGCCACCCGCGATACCCGCTCGCGGACGTCGTTGGCGGCGGCGTCCAGATCACGGTCGAGGGCGAACTCGACGTTGATACGCGCGAACTGGTCGAGGCTCGAGGAGGTGAGCTTCTCCACGCCCTCGATGCCGGCGATCTCGTCCTCGAGCACCTGCGTGACCCGCGACTCGATCACCGAGGCGTTGGCGCCGCGGTAGAACACGGACACGCCGACGATCGGTCGACTCACGTCCGGCAACTCGCGCACCGGCAAGCGCAGCATCGCCATCGCACCGAGGATGAGCAGCATCAAAGACACCACCGTCGCGAACACGGGACGGCGGATCGAAAGCTCGGAAATCTTCATGGCGCCGCAACCGTCATGCGTCGGCAGCCGTCATGGCCGCGCGCCCGTCGCCAGATCACGTACCGGCCCGCCCTCGCGCAGCTTGACCGTGCCCTCGACGACGATCCGCTCGCCCGCGCGCAGTCCCTCGGTGATCTCCACGCTGCCAGGCCGACGCAGTCCGGTACGGACTTCGCGCTTGCTGGCGCTGCCGTTGGTCACGACATAGACGAACTGCCGGTTCTGCTCGGGGACGATGGCCTCTTCGGGCACCACCACGCCCATCCGCTCGTCGCGACGCAGCTCGACATTGAGGAACATGCCGGGCTTGATCGCGCCGTCGCCGTTCGGCAACTCGGCGCGTACCAGCATGCTGCGGCTGGTCGCATCGATGCGCGAGTCGAGACTGGCGACGCGACCCGTGAAGCTGCGACCCGGGTAGACCGTCGAGGTCACCGTCACCGCGAGGCCGGTGCGCAACGACGTCAGGTTGTTTTCGGGGACCGCGAAATCGATCTTGATGATCGCAGTGTCGTCGAGCGTGGTGATCACCGTGCCCGGGCTGATGAGGCTGCCGACGCTGACGCGCCGCAAGCCGACCCGGCCGCCGAAAGGTGCACGGATGACCGTGTCCTCGAGCCGCGCGCGCGCCGCATCGACGCGTGCCGCATTGGCCGCACGCGTGGCAACGATCTGATCGAACTGCGACTTCGACAACGCCTGGGTCGGCAGCAGTTCGGTGGCCCGCTGGTACTGACTGTTGCTCTCGGTGAGCGCGGCCTCGGCCACGGCGAGATCGGCACGCGCCTGGGCGCTGTCGAGTTCGACCAGCACGGCGCCGCGCTGCACCTGCTCGCCGTCGCGGAACCTCACCGCGGCGACGAGGTTGGAACTCTTCGCGGTGATCTCGACCGATTCGTTCGCCCTCGCCGTGCCGAGCGCACGCAATTCGCGGGAAACGGCTTGCAGCTCGACCGGCCGCGACACCACGGCCACCGGCATGCCGCCACCGCGAGGCCCGCCGCCCGGTGGGCCGCCTGGTGCACCGCCCGGCGGGCCGCCAACTCCGCCCGGGGCGCCGCCAGGACGGCCCGCGGGCATGCCCGCAGCGGGTCCGCCGGCATGGCGCGTGGCGTAGATCGCCCAGCCGACACTGAAGAGGGCAACGACGACGCTGACGATGACGATGGGATTGCGGGCCGAGGACATCGGCCGATTATCTCACGCGCCCCCGCCGTGGACCGGCCAAGAGGCGGCGTACCAGCCAATTGCCACCGAGGCCGCCAGCAGCAGAATCATGACGATGACCAGCATGACCCGCCGGAGCCACATGGCGGCTGTCCTCAACGCAGCGGCAACGTGCCCTTCTCGTCGAAGGGGACGGTGCGCAACAGGCCACGTTCGAGCTTGACCTCGCCATGCAGGCGGTACTCGAGTTCCCGCGGCGTCCCCCCGCCCTTGCGGGCCCGCTCGGCCAGCTTGAGCACGGTGCCGGCAAGGTTCGCCGTGACCAGCATGTCGAACTCGGCCTCACCCCCCGCCGGCACCACGAAACTGCTGCCCGAGAGACCGCGGCCGAGCTCCTCGCCGCCGAGTTCGATGCTGTACGTGATGCCGCGGACGCGCAGTTCGCGGTCGTTCGGGTTCTGCACCTTCATGCGGGCACGCAGACGCTGCTCGAAAAGATCGCCCTTGATCAGCTCGACCTTGACGATCTCCAGCCGGGGCGCCTGCAGTTTCGGGGCGAAGACTGCGCAGCCCGGCAGCAGCGCGACGAGGGCGCAGAGGAGTAGGATTCTCGGGCGGATCAAGGAGGGTTCCCGCGGCTTGGAACGAAGGCTGCCGGCAGTCTACTCGCTCGGTTGCGGCCGCAGTAGGCCGCCCGACCCGACGCCGCCCGAACCGACACCCACAGGAGTTTCCCCATGCACCCCAACCGATCATCCTTCCGGATTCGTCCGGGTCGCGCCCGCGCAGCCCTGCATCGGGGTCTCGCACTGGCGCTGCTGTCGGCCCTCTGCCTGCATGGACCTTCGCTGCCAGCGCAAGGCGGGGCTTTCGGGTCGGAACCGCCCGTGCTCGATCTCGCCACCTACCCGAAGGGCACGCTGGGCGTCCTGGCGTCGGGGGCCCGGCACGACTTCGACATCTGGGTCGCCGATACCCCTGACCGGCAGCGCCAGGGCCTGATGTTCGTGCGTGATCTGCCGGCCAGCCAGGGAATGCTGTTCGTCAACGAGTCGCCAAGAATCTCGACTTTCTGGATGAAGAACACCTATATCCCGCTCGACATGCTCTTCATCGATGCGCGGGGTAGGATCGTGGCGATCTTTGCCAACACCACCCCCCTCTCGCTCGACCCCGTAGGCCCGTCCGTGCCGGTGCGTGCCGTGCTCGAGCTGCGGGGCGGGGAGGCGGCCCGCCGCGGCATCCGCAAGGGCGATCGGGTCCTGCACCACGCCTTCCGCAGCGGCTGAGGGCGCTCCCGCGCCGGAAGGGGCGCCAGGCGCCGCCCCTGTTTGTTTTTTGCAACAACAAAAAACCGCCTGCTTTCAATATCCGGCGGCAGTTGTGTTATCTTCGCGCCGCGTAATGTGAAGCTTTTTCGACAAAGAAATTACGGTGCGGCGCGGCATCTGGCCCGCTCCGCAGGTTTTTCATCCCTCAAGGAGATCCACTCAATGATCAAGCGTTCTTCAGTGAACGACGCCGTACGGATTGCGGTGCTCGGCGCCGCCATCCCGCTCGCGGTGTCGGCATCGCTTGCGCAGGCCCAAGGGGCGGCGCAGGACAACCTGTCCGAAGTCGTCGTGACCGGCACCCGCATCTCGGCGCCCGGCGTGACGTCTTCGAGCCCCATCCTCTCGGTCACCTCGGCTGACATCGACCAGCTGCAGCAGCCGGAAATCGAAAAGATCTTCCGCATCCTGCCGATCACGCTGCCGTCCGACGGCCAGAACGTGAACAACGGCACCGGCGGTGCGGCGACGATCAACCTGCGCGGCCTCGGCGCCCAGCGCAACCTGATCATGCTCGACGGCAAGCGCCTCACGCCCTTCAGCCCGGCGGGTCAGGTCGACACCCAGACCATCCCGACGGCGCTCATCGAGCGTATCGACATCATCACGGGTGGTGCCTCGGCCGTGTACGGCTCGGACGCCATCTCGGGTGCCATCAACTTCATCACCAAGCGTGACTTCGAAGGCATCTCGATCAACACCGACTTCTCGCAGACCAGCGAGAGCGACGGCAAGATCAAGTCCGCCGACGTGCTCCTCGGCACCAACATGGCAGACGGTCGCGGCAACATCGTGATCGGCCTCAACTACGCGCAGCGCGACGGCGTCCAGCTCGGCGCCCGCCCGCTCGGCCAGCTCGGCATCGTCACGGCGAACGGCTTTGGTCTCTCGAACTTCCAGAACGGCATCGCACCGACCGCTCCGGTGGCCGGCTGCGGCGGCCCGAACTCGGTGCTCGACGGTGGCTCCACCACCACGCTGCCGACCCGCGTCGCCATCGCCGGTGGCCCGGGCCTCGGCCAGTTCCGCGAGGACGGCACGCTCGGCACCAACTGCGGCGTGTTCAACTTCAACCCCTACAACTACTACCAGACCCCGCAGACGCGCTATGGCGGCACGGCCCTCGGCCATGTCGAATTCAGCGAGCACGCCGAGGTCTACGGTCGGCTGTCGTTCACGAACACCACGGTCCGCCAGCAGATCGCACCCTCGGGTGTCTTCGGCAACACGTTCTGGACCCCGCTCGCCAACCCGTTCATCACGGCGCAGGCGCGCACGTTCATCATCAACGCGGCGAATGCCGGTCGCACGGCGACCAACGCCGCCGGCGCCCCGGCGCCGACGGTCGTCACCGCCGGCAGCTTCCCGAACTGGCGCGACATCAACCGAAACGGCGTGGTCGACGCGGCAGACGAACTGAACATCTCCTACCGTCGCCGCACGGTGGAGTTCGGCGAGCGTTCGTCGACCTACGACAACACCACCTGGCAGTTCCAGCTCGGTGTGCGTGGCGAAATCCTCGGCGGCTGGGACTATGACGTGTCCTTCCAGCGCGGCCAGGCCGATCGCGACGTGACCTCGGCGGGCTACACCAACGTGGCCAACATCGCCAACGCCATCGACGCGGTGTCGACCACCGCCTGCCGCACGGGTGGCAGCGCCTGCGTGCCGATCAACCTCTTCGGCGGTTTCGGCTCGATCACCCCGGCCATGGCGGCCTACTCGTCGGCCACGGCCCTCGAGAACCAGATCTACACGCAGCAACTCGCCTCGGCCTCGGTCGCAGGACCGATCGAGTCGATCAAGCTGCCGACCGCCGAGAGCTCGCTGTCGGTATCGCTCGGTGTGGAATACCGCGAAGAGTTCGCCGAGACCACTCCTGACGAGTGCCTCAAGCTCGCTCCGTCGAGCTGCCTCGGCGGCGCGGGTGGCAACACCCTGCCGATCAAGGGCGGCTACAACGTCAAGGAAATCTTCGGCGAAGCCATCCTGCCGCTCGTCAACGGTGTCACGGGTGCGCAGTCCCTCGACCTCGAACTCGGCTTCCGGTCGTCGGACTACAACATCACGGGCTCGAACGAGACCTGGAAAGCGGGCCTGTCCTGGCGCCCGCTCGACAGCGTGCTCGTACGCGTGATGAAGCAGCGTGCGGCCCGCGCGCCGAACGTCGGCGAGTTGTTCGCCCCGCTCACCGCGAGCCTCAACAATGCCCAGATCGACCCCTGCTCGGTCGCCAATAAGGCGATCAGCGCGGACGTGCGCGCACGTTGCATCGCGACGGGCATGTCGGCTGCGCAGGTCGGTACGGTGGAAGACATCGTCGCCGGCCAGGTCAACACCTTCTCGGGTAGCGACCTCAACCGTCCGCCGAGCCCCGAAGAGGCCGACACCACCACCTTCGGTGTGGTGTTCACCCCGACCTTCGGTGGTGCGATCAACCGTGCGCTGTTCTCGGTCGACTACTACGACATCGACATCAAGAAGACGATCGGCACGTTCGGCGCGCAGGAAGTGCTGAACCAGTGCTACACCTCGGGTCTCGCCGAGTCGTGCAGCCGGATCGTCCGTGTCGGTGGCACGCTGACGCTGCCGGGTTCGGGCATCCAGCTGTACACCACCAACCTCGACTACCTCCGTGCAGAGGGCGTCGAGTTCGCGGGTACCCTGGGCTTCGACCTCGGCAACGTGGGCCAGCTGACGCTGCAGGCGAACATCAACAAGTACCTGACGCAGGAGAGCCGCAGCTCGTCCTTCGCCAAGGTCATCGACTGCAACGGCTACTACGGCACGCAGTGCGGCAACCCGCTTCCGGAAATGCGCTGGACCCAGCGCACCAGCTGGAGCAAGGGACCGTTCGGCGTTTCGCTGCTGTGGCGTCACCTCGGCTCGACGGACATCGAGCCGACGCAGACGGCCGGTACGTTCGCGCAGTTCCGCAAGATCGATGCGTTCAACTACTTCGATCTGTCGGCCAGCTGGAACTACAACGACAACTTCTCGGTGCAGCTCAGCGCCCTCAATGTCACCAACGAGGATCCGCCGGTGGTGGGCAACGAGGCGGGCACCACGTCGGCCAACAACGGCAACACCTTCCCGAGCGTGTATGACACCCTCGGTCGGGTGTACGCGGTCGGCTTCAACGTGAAGTTCTGATCCGACCCTTTCGGTCCTGGACCGGGAAAACGGCGGGCTTCGGCCCGCCGTTTTTTTTTGCCCGCCGATTGCCGGCATCGCGCCGGCTCTGCAAAATCAGGCGATGAAACACCTCAGCCTGGCAATCCTCTTGTCTGCAGCGCTGCTGCAACCCGCCCATGGACTCCCGCAAGCTGGCGATCCGCCCCCGCCAGCCGATAACGCTGCGGGCACCCCGACGGCTGCCGGCGCACCCGCCACCGTGACGGAATCCGCCGTGGCCACGACCAGCACCACCGCCGCAAGCGCGCCGGCAGCGCCCGGGTCAGCAGCGCCCGGCCCGGCTGCGACGACATCGACGACGGCCGCAGCGCCCCCGGTGGTGTGTCGCACCATGCGCGTCACGGGCTCACGCTTGCGCAAGGAGCGCGTGTGCTCTTCGCGGTCGACGACCGACGACGCGCAGGACTGGCTCAAGCGGCAACAGGAAAACGGCGCCAACCGCGGCAGCGGTGCCGACGTGAACGGCGGCTGATCCGTGGCCCGTCCGCTCGGACCGCTGATCGACGGCGCGATCGCCGCCGCCAAGGCGGGTCGGCACGCCGAAGCCGAGTCGATCTGGACCGAGGTCCTGCGCATCGAACCCGGCCATCAGCAGGCGCTGTTCAGCCTGGGCGTGCACACGATGCAGCGCGGCGACTTCCCGCGCGCGCGTCAGTGGTTGCTCGAAGCGCATCAACGTGCGCCCGACGACTTGCTGGTGCTGATGACCCTCGCCTCGGCTTGCCGCTTCATGAAAGATCGCGATGGCGAACGTGAAGCCATCGATGCCGCTCTCGCCCGCGACCCCTACTACCTGCCCGGGCTCCTCGCGCGCGGCTTCTGGCTCGAGGCCCATGCCACCGCCGGTGCCGCCGCCACCGTCTTTCGCAACGCCCTGAAAGTCGCGCCTCCGGAAGCCGCATGGCCGGACTTCCTGCGCGAGCAGTTGCGGCACGCGCGCGAGTTCGCGCAGCGCTACTCGCGCGACTACGAAAAGCATCTGGCCACGGAGATCGGCACCCTCGTCGACGACCTGCCCGCCGCCGAACGGGCGCGCTGGCGCGAAGCGGTGTCGATCATGGCGGGACGGACGCGTCCGTACGTCTCGGACAGCAACCAGCTGCACGTGCCGCGTCTGCCGGCGATTCCTTTCTTTGAGCGCTCGCTGTTTCCCTGGGCCGAGTCCCTCGAAGCGAAAACGGCGACGATCCGTGCCGAACTGGAACAGGCACTGCGCTCGCACACCGAGGGCTTCGCACCCTACATCGGCTATCGGCCCGGAGAGCCGGTGAACCAGTGGCAGGAGCTCAACCACTCGCCGCGCTGGAGCGCCTACCACCTCTGGCGCTCCGGGCAGCGCGTCGAAGAAAACCTGGCGCGCTGTCCGGCGACCGACGCGGCTCTCACCGAAATCGGCATGGCCGCGATCGACGGCCTCTGCCCCAACGCGATGTTCTCGGCGCTCGCGCCGCGTACTCGCATCCCGCCGCATCACGGCGAAACCAATGCGCGTATCGTGGTCCACCTGCCGCTGATCGTCCCGCCGGGCTGCCGCTATCGGGTGGGTTTCGACGAATGCGGCTGGGAAACCGGGCGTATCCTCGCCTTCGATGACACCCTCGAACACGAGGCCCGCAACGACGGCGACGAACTGCGCGTGGTCCTCATCTTCGACGTGTGGAACCCGCTGCTCTCGCTGGCGGAGCGTGAACTCGTCACAGCCATGACCACGGCGGCCCGGCTCTACGGACGCTGATCCCGGCGTTTTCGCGAAGACGGCCGCGCCCGGCACGGGCGCGAAGGACTGCGGTCAGCCGCCGCCGAGCGCGCGCAGGGTACGCTCGAGATATTCCGCCTGCAGACGGCTGCGGGCTTCCGCCTCGGCGGCATCCGGCGCGAATTCTTCGATCTCGGCCGTGCCGACGAGCTGGCGACGGGCCAGCAAGCGCTCGACGCTGTCGAGCCGGGTGCGGGTCACCGCCAGCTCCGCGACCAGCGCCAATGTGACGCCGTAGAGCCGGTCGAGCATCGGATCGTCGGTGAATTGAGGGGTTTCCGGACGGCGCCCCGTGGCTGGGGCAGCTGCGGACTGGATGGGGTCAGCGTCGATCGGGAGGGAGTGATCCATGTCCATGCTATCCAATTGCGGCGATTCCTTTCGCCGCCTGCCACGCACCCACCGCATACCACGCGGGCGCACGTCCGAAATCTTCGTGTTTATGGGCCTGCTGCGGCGCCCCATCCTGCCTGGCAGGCGGCGCGACGCAGCGGGTCTCGAATACGTTGGCGCTGCCGAAACCGGACTTGGCGAGCAGGGCCGCGAGGTCGGTTTCGTGCAGCGCACTCCAGAACGGCTCGTTGTTGAAGCGGCCATCCCAGTCGCGCATGAACTGCTCGAAAGCCGGGATGCCGCGGTAGGGCGGCTGCTCGAGATGGATGGTCAGCCCGCCGGCACGCAGCAGCCGGTGCGCCTCGGCGAAGATCCGGGGCAGGGCCTGGCGCGAAGTCTCGTGCAGCACCATGGTGGTGAAGACGAGGTCCGCCGCACTCTCCTCGAGCGGCGTCGCCGTGGCATCGGCCTGCAGGAACTGCACGTCCGTGTAGCCGCGTGACTGCGCCCGCGCGTGGCCGTAGCGCAGCATCGGCGCGGCGACATCCACGGCAATGATCTCCGCCGCCGGGAAAGCATCGCGCAACGGCAGGGTGTTGTGCCCGAGGCCACACCCCAGATCGACGATGCGGCGGGGCGAAAAACCCGGGTGCTCGCGACGCAGCCACTCGACGAGTGCGCGGCCGGCGGCGTCGTTCCACGGGCCGCCGCTGCCGCCGATGGTGGCGTACATGCCGGCATCGTAGTTGGCGGCGTTGCCGACGTCGTCGGCGACGCGCTCGGCCGTGTAGCCGCCCTGCATGAGATGCGTGTCGACGGCCGTGACGTAGCGCGGCAGCTGCAGCGCGGGATCGAGGCGCAATGTCGATGCACCGCTGTTGGTCGCCCGCGCCGCGTCGCGGAGCCGATCGATCTGGCGTGAAACGAGCGAGCGACCCGCCTGCTGGCGGATTTCCATGGTGTGCCGACGCACCAGACTGAAGGTCCGGTAGGCCGGCTCGCGCTGCATGGCCTCGGCGACTTCGTGCCGGTCGGCAGGCTCGCGGCCGTGCCGCATCCGCCAGACATTCAGTGCATGGGATTCGTAGGCCTCGCGGACCTTCGGCGCCAGCCGCTGTGACACATGGGCATTGAGCTGGGCGACCACGTCGAACCGCACCACCTCATCGTGGTTGGCGACGGGCAGGAGCCCATGTCGACCAATGGTGTGCCAGGGTGCGGGGTGACTCATGGCGCGCACCTTACCGGCGGGCGCAGTATTCGGAAAAATCGATTATTCTTTAAGAACGATTCGGTAGGGCCGAACTGAGAAACCGCCATGCGCCATCTCAACTACACCCACCTGCTGTACTTCTGGAGCGTGGTGCGCGAAGGCGGCGTCGCGGCAGCGGCGGCGGCGCTGCACATCACCCCGCAAACCGTCAGCGGCCAGATCAAGCTGCTCGAGGACCAGTTGCAGGGCGCGCTGTTCGAGAAACAGGGGCGGCGCCTCGTGCCGACCGAGCTCGGACGGATCGCCTACGCCTACGCCGACGAGATCTTCCCCAAGGGGCTGGAACTCGCCTCCGTGCTGCGGGGCGCGCGCACACGGGGCAGCCGACAGGTCGCCATCGGCGTCGCGGACGCCGTGCCCAAGCTCGTCACCTGGCGCGTGCTCGAACCGCTGCTGGCGGGCGACGGACGCTTCCACGTGATCTGCCATGAGGCGCCGCTGCCCGCGCTGCTCACCGATCTGGCGGCTCACCGGCTCGATCTCGTGCTGGCCACGAGCGCGGTACCCAGCGACTCGTCGATCAAGGCCTTCAGCCACCTGCTCGGCGAGTCGGAGCTCGGCTTCTTCGCGGCCAAGCCGCTCGCGGCGCGCCTGCGGCGCAATTTCCCGCACAGCCTGCACGACGCACCGGTGCTGGTGCCCACCGACCGCAGCGCCA
>JBIKVA010000290.1:0-3031 GCA_044357085.1 Steroidobacteraceae bacterium
TGCTCCAGCAGGAAGTCGAGGCCATGCAGCGCAACTCGCCCTGAACGGCTGCTAGAGTCCCCAAGCCCAGAACTTCCAGTCGAGCACGCGGCTCTCCTGTTCGGGGTCGCCGCGAGCGGCGAAGCATTCCGCCTCGATCCGCAGCAGCGAGCCGCCTTGGTCGGCTTCGAGCTGCACGATGTCGGTGACCGTGAATGCGGTGCGCAGCCGGTCGCCTTCGACCACGGGCGCGACGTGATCACAGCTTTCCCAGGCGAGCAGACCCAGCAGGTTCGGCAGGCCGCGGGTCAACTGCGCGAAGCCCATGAAGATGGTGTGGCCGCCGAACACCAGTCTTTCGCCGAGGTAGGAAAGCTTCGAGTCGGTGTGGGCCATCGCCATGTTCAGCGACAGGCGCACGAGTTCCGGTGCACAGGTGATGGTGTCGCGCGCCTCGATGACGAAGCGCTGTCCAGGGACGATGTCGGTGGCGCGCCGGCCGCGCCAGGCCGCTGTCGCGGACAGCGTCCAGCCGCGCGGGACGGCACTGCGCACCGCGGCCAGCGCGACGGCCGAGCCGATCTGCTCGAGATCGTCCGCGTGGCCGGTACGGGCCTCCGGGTCACGGCAGGGAATCATCGGACAGCGCCAGAAGTGCAGCACCGTCTCGCCATGCTGGTTGGTGGTGGTCATCTCCAGGGCGACGATGCCGGTGGCCGCGCGACCCGCCTGCGACCGGTTCTGGCGCAGACCCACGACCCGCGTACGGGTGTAGAGCGTGTCGCCGAGGAACACCGGGCGTTGCAGTACCAGCCCGCGATAGAAGAGGTTCGCCTTCACGCGTTGCGAAGCCCAGGTCGACTGGCCGATGGCGACGTTCACGGCCAGCAGGGGATGGCACGGTGGCGAACTGCTGCCGGTGACGCGAGCCGCGGTCGCATGGTCGAGCGGCAGACGCAGCCGGTCGGCGAACAAGGCTTGATGCAGTGCCGCATGACCTGCGGTCAGCGTGACGGCGGGCGCATCGAATTCCAGTCCGGAGTGGAAGTCCTCGAACCAGGGGCCGGCAACGTCGATCGGGTCATTCATGGGAGCAGGACTCGTTTGGGCTGGGCGTTGAAGGGGCGCAACGGATTCAGACAAAGGTCTTGATCAGCATGCGCACTGCGACGAGACAAAGAAAACCGCCGAATATCCGCGACAGGTTGCGCTGGTTCAGCGAGTGGGCGACGCGTGCGCCGAGTGGTGCCGTGAGCATGGACATCGGCGCCACCAGGGCGAGCGCCGCGAAGCTGACGAGCCCGACGGTGTACCCGGGGAGCGCCACGCTCGGACTGGCGAGCAGGTACCCCGCCGTCCCGGGAACCGAGAGCAGCAGTCCGAAGAACGCGGCTGTGCCCACCGCCTTGTGGATGGCCCCCCCCGTGAGGGTCATGGCGGGTACCGACAGCGTGCCACCGCCGATACCCATCATCGACGAGATTCCGCCGATCGAACCGGCGAGGAGGTTTCCGGGCAAGCCCCGCGGTACCTGGTCGCTGAAACGCAGATCATCGAGCGGCAGGAACATCTTGAGTGCGGCGAGTGCCGCCACCACGCCGAACACGCCCGTCAGCAACCCGTCGCTCGCGCTGGCGGCCAGCATGCTGCCGAGGAGGCCGCCAACGACCATGCCCGGTGCCCATGCGCGGACCAGTGGCCAGTCGATTCCTCCGCGACGCTCATGGGCCCGCGATGACGAGATCGAGGTGGGGATGATGGCGGCCAGCGACGTCGCCACCGCCACATGCATGCACCACTCGAGGGGGACGCCGGCATAACGGAGAGAGTATTCGAGGACCGGCACCAGAACGATGCCGCCGCCCACGCCGAGCAGCCCGGCGACAAAACCGGCGAAGAGCCCGGACGTGCACAGCACGAGAGCAAGCCACCACAGCGCGGAAGGGTCGGACGCAACAGCCATGCGGACGGAAAGTGTAGGGGAGTTTCCTTCGCGGCGTCGCAACACGTAGAGTTCCTGCCATGCAGCGGCATTCCGAGCTCGACCGTCGGCAGTTCATGGTGCGTTCCCTGGGCGCGTCGGCAGGCGCCTGGCTGGCGCTCGAAGTGCCCGCAGCCAAGGCCATCGAAAACCAGGAAGCCGGTCTGCCTCTCGAACCGGTGGCGCTGCGCGTCTCGGCGTGGCTCACGTTGCAGCCGGACGGCGCGATCCGGGTTCAGGTCCACAAGGCCGAAATGGGGCAGGGGGTGCTGACGGCGCTGCCGATGCTGATTGCCGAAGAACTCGGGCTGCCGATGTCGCGGGTGATCGCCGAGCTGGCGCCGGCGGCCGACGAGTTTCGTGACGAGCGGGGCAACCAGACGACCGGCTATTCGAGCAGCGTACGCACGAGTTACCTGCCATTGCGCACGCTCGGCGCCACCGCGCGCGAGTTGCTCGTCAACGCTGCGGCTCAGGAGTGGCAGGTCGATGCATCGAGGCTGCGGGTGCGCGACGGCAGTGTGTTCGATCCCGTCAGACCGGCGCGCCGGGCCACGTTCGTCGAACTGCTGGAAACCGCCCGTTTGCTGCCCGTACCGCGGGCGCCGAAACTCAAGGACACGGCGCAGTTCCGCCTGCTGGGAACGCGGCCGACGCGCGTCGATACGCCGTCGCGGGTCGATGGTTCGGGAGTATTCGGTATCGACATCAAGCTGCCCGGCATGCGGGTGGCGGTGATTGCGCGGCCACCCACTTTCGACGGCGTGCTCATCGAATACGACGACACCGCGGCATTGGCCGTGCCGGGGGTCATCGCGGTGCGCGCGCTGCGCGTCGGGGTGGTGGTGGTCGCCGAGTCTTTCTGGGCTGCCGAGAAAGGACGTGCTGCGCTCAAATTGAACTGGCAGCCCGGCGCCAACGGCTCGCGTGATTCCGCACTCCACGAGCGCGAGTTGACGCGGCCACTCGACAGCGCGGGCCAGTCGGCGCGCGTCGTCGGCGACGTCGAAAAGCTGCGCGCCGCCGCCGCCGAGGGCAACCGTTGGCTGCGCGCAGATTATTTTGCGCCAT
>JBIKVA010000059.1:0-11871 GCA_044357085.1 Steroidobacteraceae bacterium
GACCGGGCGACGGAGATCCATGCGGCAGCGCCGTCGGCTCATGTGGCCGGATCGTTGCGCGAGGCCGTCGCGGACGCCGAGGTGGTGATGCTCTGCACTTCAGCCGCCGCTGCGGTGGTGGATCCGGCCGAACTGACGCACTGCAGATTGCTGACCTCCATCAGCACCAACGCGGTGCGCGCGCACGAGATTCCGCCGGTGCGGCTGGCGAGCCTCGATGTCTACTGCGACGCGCGCGGCAACGCGCCGCTGGCGGCCGGCGAAATGCTGATTGCCCGCGAAAACGGTTGGGATCCGGCATCGATACGCGGCGATCTTGCCGAACTCGTTACGGGGAAAGCGCGTTTGCCCGAACGCACGGCGTTCTTCCGGTCCATCGGTCTAGGCTGCGAGGACATCGCCCTCGCGGCGGCGATCTACCGTCACCTCTCCGGACCGCGGTAAGGGATCAGCCGCGGCGCGCCGAACTGGCTGGCATAGGCGTGGATCGCCGGCGTGCCGCCAAGATGCATCAGCAGCACCCGACTGCCCGGCGGAAAAAAACCGTCGGCTGCCAAGGCCTGCAGCCCCCGCAGGGCCTTGCCCTCGTACACCGGGTCCGCGCCCAGCCCTTCGGTGGCAGCGAGCATCCGGATCATCGCAAACGTCTGCTCATCCGCCTTGCCGTAACTGCTTTGGTCCACCGCAAACACGTTCACGTCGGCGGCGCTGACCGCGGCCTCCAGGCCGCACTCGGCAAGGCTCGAGTTCGCCAGTGCGAGCACCCGGCCGCGCTTGATCACGGTTTCGTCATCGTCGGCGATACCGATGACCTGCATGCGCTTGCCCAGCGCGGCATAGCCCGCAAGCAGGCCTGATTGCGTGCTGCTGCTGCCCGTGCAATGCACGATGTAGTCGAAGTCGGTGCGCATCTCGAGGCACTGCCGCTCGATCTCCGCCGCGCAGGCCATGTAGCCCAGGCTGCCGAGCCTGTGCTCGGACGCGCCGCCGGGGATGGCATACGGACGATGACCGAGGCCCGAGAGATAGGCGCAGAACTCGTCAAGCGGTCCCTGATCCTCGATGGGTCGCGGCGTGTCGTCGACGTACAGCTGCGCTCCCATGAGACTGCTCAGCAGCAGGTTGCCGACGTCGCGGTATCCGGGGCCTGCGTCCTCGGTCCAGCCGAAATGCAACAGCGCGCACTTCAGACCGGACCGGGCCGCCGCGGCGGCGGTCTGCCGGGTATGGTTGGACTGGATGGCACCGATGGTCGCCAGCATGTCCGCACCGGCCTGCAGGGCATCGCCGACGATGAATTCGAGCTTGCGCGTCTTGTTGCCGCCGCCCTCGAGGCCGGTCAGATCGTCGCGCTTGATCCACAGCTCGGGGATGCCGATCCGCGCACCGAAGTTCGCGAGCCGGTGGATCGGCGTCGGCAGCTGGGCGAACCTTGCCCGCGGACGGGCGCCGAGGACGCTCTCGAGTCGTTCCAGTTCCGCTGATTCACGCGCTGCCATGCGGGGAATCGTGGCAATTTTGCGACGCCCAGGCAAGTGACACCCAAAGTTGACAGCACTCTGTCGAACGTTCACCATCAAACAGCATTCGGTCATATATATATCCGGGTCGTGGTCCTGCTTTGCGACCCGTAAAACGTGAAACGGGGAGATCGCAATGAAGCATGAACTACTTTGCTCGCTGCTCGGCGCTTCGATGGTCCTGCCAGGCGCGCTGCAGGCCCAGAACGCCAGCGACAAGCCGCGCGACGCCGCGCCGGAACTCGAAGAGGTCGTGATCACCGGATCACTGATCAAGCGCGACGAAAGTTCGCTGCTGGTCACCACCGTCGGCAGCGACGAACTCGCCGAGAGGGCCGCCACCAACGCACTCGATGTGCTCACGGCCGTCGCCCAGAACCAGGTGCTGTCCACTTCCAGCGACGGTGTGCGTGAAGGCGCGCTCGTCAACCTCGCCAACCTGCGCACGCTCGGCCCGGAGAACACGCTGGTCCTCGTCAACGGACGGCGCATGGTGAACAACCCGATCTTCGACAACGGTGTCGACCTCAACACCATCCCGACCGCACTGCTCGAGTCGGTCGACGTGCTCGCCGACGGCGCCTCCTCGATCTACGGTTCCGATGCAGTGGCCGGCGTCATCAATTTCCGCCTGCGGCGCGATTTCCAGGGCATCGAGTACAGTGGCCATGCCCTGTCGCCCTCCCGAGCCGGCGGCGACATCCGCAACGCCTCGCTCGCAGGCGGTATCGGTTCGCTGCGCGAGAACGGCTGGAATCTCGTCGCCGGAGTCACCTGGCGCGAGCAGGATCGCATCCGCTCGGCTGATCGTCCCTACTCGGCCACCAGCGATCGGCGCGATCGCGGCGTCAACCTGCTGCTCGCCCAGCCGTTCCCCGCGAACGTGAGCCAGCCGGCAACACCCGGGTTCGGCGTCAAGAACCCGTACCCCTGCAACCCGCCCGCACTGGTTCCGCTGCCCACCGGCGGCTGTTCGCTCGATCCCGATGCCATCGGCCAGATCGACATCCAGAACCCCGAACAACAGGTCTCGGTCTATACCCGCTACACGCAGCAGCTGGGCGAACACAAGTTGTCCGCCGAGTACATCCGGGCGACGTCCGAGATCTCCAACGCCCTCTCGGGCGCGCGCATCATCAACCTGTCGATGCCGAACACGAATCCCTACTACCCGGGCCGCGGCATCACGCCGGCCATTGCGGGGCTCAACACCGCGTTGCCGATCTTCGTCACCGCGCGCTTCACGCCCGGCGGTCGCCGCACGACGCAAAACGAAACCGTCACCGATCGTCTGCTCCTCGAGCTCGAAGGCCGTCTGGGCAATTTCGACTACAACCTCTGGGCGCTGCGCTCGAAGGCAACGACCGACCTGAACGCGCTCGATGGTGCGCTGCTGCGGCAGGGCGTGGTCGACGGCCTTGCCGGTGCCAACGGCGCGCCGTTCATCAACCCCTTCGGCGACCAGTCGGCCGCCGGTGCAGCCTTTCTCGAAAGCATCAAGGCGCGTACGGCGCTGGCGAGCGGCTCTGCGAACATCGAAATGGCCGGCGCAACGCTCAGCGGCGCGGTGTTCGACATGCCGGCCGGTCCGGTCTCGGCTGCCCTTGCGATCGAGTCGGCACGCGAAGAGATGCTCTACAGCGTCGCCGCCATCAACTCGCTGCTGATCGGCAACGATCTGGGCAACGGTGTGGCCGCCACCGGCAAGCGCACCCGCAACTCGGTAACCGCCGAAGTGCTCGTGCCGCTGGTGGACCGCCTGGACGCCAACCTGTCCGGCCGCTGGGACGACTACAGCGACTTCGGCAACACCATCAACCCGAAAATGATGCTCACCTTCGCGGCGACCGAAGGCGTCAGCCTGCACGCCTCGTACAGCAAGGGGTTCCGCGCACCGCCGCTGCCCAGGCTCTACTCGCCGCAATCGCTCGGTTCGATCCCCGGCGCGTTCCAAAGCGATCCGGTGCTCTGCCCGGGCGGCAGGGTCGACACCGCCGCGGGCGGTATTGCGGCGCGCGACTGCCAAACCGTCTTCAGCGCCTTGCGCGGCGGCAACCCGAACCTCGATCCCCAGCGCTCGACCACCTATTCGGTCGGCTTCGACGTCGGTTTCGATGAGCCGCTTGCCGGCGGATCGGTCAAGCTGGGTCTCGACTACTGGAACTACCGTTTGACGGACACGATCGGCACCCTCGCGCCGAATGCCATCTTCGGCGACCCGACCACCTTCAGCTCGTACTTCGTGCGCTGCCGCGAGGCGGACCCGGCATTCAAGCCCGGCACCATCACCTGCAATTTCCCGGGCAGCACCGGCAACCCGATCGCCTACCTGCTCACCACCAACGCGAACATCGGCAGTACCGAAACTGCGGGCGTCGACCTCGCGGTCAGCTGGTCGACCGAGACCTCGATCGGCAACCTCGCCATCGACTATCGCGGCACCTACGTGAACAAGTACGACTTCCAGAGATTGCCCGGCACGCCGTTCGTCAGCCGTGCCGGCGTGGTTCTCGATGGCTACCCGGCGATCAAGTACAACCACTACCTGACACTCGGCTGGCAGAAGGGTCCGTGGGCGGCCACGCTGCAGAACCGGCACACCGGCAGCTACGACGACTGCAACGCCAACTGCGGCATACCTGCGGCGCTCTTCAACAGCGGTGTCGGGTCCTATTCGCTGTGGAATCTCACCGCTGCGTACAGCCTCGACGACCGGTGGACGGCGATGCTGCACCTCAACAACATGTTCGACCGCGCTCCGCCGTTCACCAACAACAACGTCAGCAACTGCGCCGGCTGCGATCTGCGCTTCATCGATCCGACCGGACGTGCGGTGGGCCTGTCCATTCGCGGCAAGTTCGACCTCTGACCCGGAGCGATCCCACCCGTCACGACCGCCCCGACTGCTGATCGATGAAGTCACCCGGACAAGGGCGCGGCCGCGTGGTCATCGCGGGTGGCGGCATAGGAGGTCTTGCCACCGCGATCGGACTGCGTACCGCAGGCCTCGAGGTGGTCGTGCTCGAGCGCGCGAAGGAGTTCGGTGAGATCGGCGCCGGTATCCAGCTGGCACCGAACGGCTTCAATGCCCTCAAGACACTCGGAGTGGTCGAGCGGACGCTGGAGAACGCGGTCTACATCGATCGACTGGTCATGATCGACGGCGTCAGCGGTGACCAGGTTGCCGAGATACCGGTGGGCGAGCCATTCAGGAAGCACTTCGGCAATCCCTACGCCGTCATCCATCGTGCCGACTTGCACACGGCGCTACTCGATCGTTGCAAGGCAGACTCCGGAGTTGAGCTCGTCGCCGACACCGAGGTTGCCGGTTTCGATCAAGGCGACTCGATCGTCGAAGTACGCTCGCGGGATGGACGGACGTTCCGTGGTATCGGACTGATCGGCGCGGACGGTGTCCGCTCGCAGATCCGCGAAGCGATCGTTGGCGATGGTCCACTCAAAATTTCGGGGCACGTCTGCTACCGCGCGGTTCTGCCCACCGCTGAGATGCCGGAAGCCCTGCGATTGAACGCTGCCGTACTCTGGGCGGGCCCGCGGACCCATTTCATCCACTACCCTTTGCGCGACTGGAAGCTGTTCAATATCGTTGCCACCTTCCACAGCAGCGGCGACACGGCCGAACTCGCCGACGGACCGGGCAATCGCGATGAACTCATGGCGCAATTCCGCCATCTGCCACCCTTGCCGAGATCGATACTCGAAAAGTCCGAGGGGTGGCGGCGCTGGGTGCTCGGCGATCGCGATCCGGTGGCGAACTGGACCGCAGGCAGGGTGACGCTGCTCGGCGATGCCGCGCACCCGACCTACCAGTACTTCGCACAGGGTGCGTGCATGGCCCTCGAGGATGCGGTGTGCCTGATGCACGAGGCGCAGGCCGCCCCGAACGATCTTCCGGCAGTGTTTCAGCGCTATCAGCAGAAGCGGATCACGCGAACGGCGCGGATCGTGCTGTCGGCGCGGGCTCTCGGCAAGTACTGGTACCACGCCGAGGGAGTCGAGCGTCTCGTTCGCAACGAGATGCTCTCATCCAAAACGCCGGAGGATTTTTACGACGGCCTCGACTGGATCTACGGCTACGGCCGGCCGGCACTGCAGTAGCCGCGATCGGAGGTCCTAACGGGTCGCCGCGATCTTTCTCAGGGCGACCACGAAGGCATCGAGCTCTTCGGTGGTGTTGTAGACCTGCGGCGACACGCGGATCGCACTGAAGCCCGCGGGCGTCCGCTTGCGCGTCTGGATCTTGAATTCGGCCCGCAGCCTGCCCTCGATTTGCTCGACCGGCATGCCGTCGATCGAGAAGGCGGTCAGCCCACCGAGCCCCGGATGGTCCATGGGTGTGTGGATGCGGAAACCGGGGATGCCCACAGCCTTGTCGACCCAGTATCTGCTCAGTTCCTGCAGTCGCCGCTGCTTCCTCGCGAGCCCGAGTCGATTGTGAAACTCGATGGCGTCGTTGACCGCGACATGGTCCGCGGAGTTGTACGTGCCGAGATTCGACAGGCCGAACTTGTCCGCCCCCTTGAGCTCCTCGAATGTCCCGTACAGCGGCCAGGTCTCTTCGATGCGACTCGCCTTGATGACGAACATCCCGGTTCCGATCGGTCCCGACAGCCACTTGTGGAAACTCGTTGCCAGATAGTCGCAACCGATCTGACGGAAATCGACGGGAATGTGGGCGAAGCTCTGGGCGGCGTCGACGACGGTGCGGATGCCGCGCGCCCCGGCGAACTGGCAGATCTCCGTGATGGGTATGACACGACCCGACCAGTGGATCATGTGGGTCAGGTGGATCGCCCGGGTGCGAGGCGAGGTCGCCTTGGTGTATGCCCGGATGATCGTGTCGTCATCATCTTCCAGTCCGAACTGCGCGATGCGAAGGACGATGCCTTCGCGCGCCGCGCGCTGCTTCCACGCGCTGATCATGCTCGGATAGTCCCAGTTGCTGAGCACCACCTCGTCGCCGCGCGAGAGCGGCATGCCGAAGATCGCCGTGCACATTCCTACCGTGGTACAGCGGTTCAGCGCGATCTCGTCCGGGTCGCATCCGACCAGCTTCGCGAGCCTGGCCTTGGTTGCCGGCACTTCGGCATCCAGCACTTCGAACATGTTGTAGCACGGACATTCGTTGGCGAACTTGTACTGCTTCAACATCGTGCTCTGGACGGCGAGCGGAGGCAGGCTGATGCATCCGTTGTCGAGATTCACGAACGGTGCCTGCTCGGGGAACGCCGTACGGATCGACTGCCAGTCGATGTCGCCGCCGGTCGTCGCGCCGGACGCCGGCGAGCCAAGGGCTGCAGTGCCAGCGATGAAAGTCATGCCCTGCAGAATTCTTCGACGTCCAAGATCGGCTTCGAGCACGGTAACCTCCTGATCAGGTCGCAATGCAGAACGTACACGGTTTTTCCGTATACGGTCTACTTTAACGAGTCGGCTCGGATCGGCGCACGCCCGGCTGCGGGGTACCACGGTTTGATACCCCTGTTCGTCAAGGTCACTTAGACTATGCGGCAGCCAATCCGTGCAGCAGGAGCAAGTTCATGGTCATCACTCGACGCCGATTGCTGGGCCGAACCGGTCTGATGCTCGCCAGCGGCGGTCTCGTCGCCAAGGCGCTGGCGGCAGCACCGACGAGGCCCATGGCCATGGGGCCGTTCTACCCGGTGCAAAAGCCGACCGATGCCGATGCGGACCTCGTGCAGGTTGCCGGAAGGGCTGCCCGCGCGGCGGGAACGCCGATCGAGGTGTCGGGTCGCATCCTCGACCGGCACGGCAAGCCCGTGCCGGGTGCTCGTATCGAGGTCTGGCAGGCCAATGCCGCCGGCCGTTACGCCCACAAGAGCGACGACAGCAGCGCACCCCTCGACCCGAACTTCGAAGGCTTCGCCAACCTGACCGCTGACCGCGACGGCGCCTACCGCTATCTCACCATCGAACCGGGCGCCTACAGAGCCGGGGACTTCTGGCGAGCCAAGCACATCCACTACCAGGTCGACGGGCGCGTGAACCGCCTGGTCACGCAGATGTATTTCGCGGGCGATCCGCTGATCGCCCAGGACCGCACGCTGGCGCACGATCTCGTGCAGAAGGTCGGAGCGCCGGTACCGCCGGTGATCTTCGCGCGCGATCTCGGCAAGCGCCCGGACGGTGTGTTGCGACTCGCGTTCGACGTCATCCTGATCGACGGCTGAGCGGATCACGCTGTCGCTGACGGGTTATGCGTAACGTGTCGAGCCCCAGCGCCCCTTCACTTCCGCCAGTCGACGTCGACTCACCGCGACCTGTTGACCGTCCTTCAGCAGCACGACCCAACGTCCACGCACGGACTTGACCTGTTTCACGTGACGGTCGGCGATCCATTCGCCGCGCCGGACTTCAAGCCCTTGCTCGCCCAACAGGCCAATGACCCGGTGCATGGGACCTGGGACCGTGGTGATGCCCTCGGGGCTGATCAGATGCACATACTGCAGGTCGGCCGTGGCGCGCAGGACTCCACCGCGCACTGCGGCCGGAAGCAGGCCACCATCGGATTGGTCCGGGGGCGTTTCGGCGGGCGAACCGGTCAAGGACTCGGCATGAGTCACCTTTTCATTCGGAGTCGCGGACCGCTCGTGTTCCTGCGGACGGACGGGCGGCTCATTCGTCGAGAGCCACGCCGGAAGACTCGCGATCATGCAGCCCGAGAACACGGGAAGTGCACTGACCAGCCACTCTTCCATGATCAGGCTATACCAGAGGGCGTCCTCCTCCGGCATCCCGAACAGCAGATCGATCACCAACGAGGCGGGCACGAACAGCAGCGTGGCGACCAGGCATGAGGCCAAAAGCAGTCGCCGGGTCAACCGGTCGTGGCCCGACACCACCAGCCATTGGCTGAGCCACCAGGCGAGAAAGCTTGCCGCTGCCGTCGTCATCCAGAAGGCATAACGAACCACGACGCCATGCCCGGACACAGGACCGGCATCCAGATAGGCAAGCGTCAAGCCGAGCAGCAGGAACACCATCGCCGCGAACAGGCCCCATCGCTCGATCAGAGTTGAAAGTCTCACCCTTTAAGTTCCAACCGCATCCTGCCGGCGCCGTTGGTGCGCCAAACCGACCGCTCATCCCTGAGCAGCACCACTCGTGGGATGCATTCTACAGGCGATACCCCGCTGCCCCTCATCCTCGGTCCCCGACGGTATCCATGGCGCACCGTCCGCCGCAATTCCGCATTGGAGACAGAAGCATGAGTCGGATCTTCGAACACCGCTGGAGCGCACTGGCGGTCATGGCATCGCTGTTGGCCGCGGGCCCCGCCCTCACCAACGAACCGGCCGAGGAGGCGCTGGTGCCATTGCCATCGATTCTGGACTTCACTCAGGGCGATGGTTTCGGCGTCGCACTCGGAGCAGGGTTCGAGTACGAAAGCGCCTACGACGGTTCCGACGAAGCGGAACTGGCGGTCGAGCCAGCCGGGGCGGTGCAGTACCGGAGAGGCAATCACCTCTTTTTCTGGGAAGGGATGGAACTCGGATGGCGCAGCCGGCTTGCCGATGTGTGGCTGGTGCAGGCGGGCGTGCGTAACGAGGGCGGTCTCGAGCCGGACGACTCGGACGATGGCCGGCTCAAGGGAATAAAGCCCCGCGACTCGCATGTGGTCGGGTTCCTCGAGGTGCGGCGCGGACTCGGCAGCGACTGGCGCAACTGGGTCGCAGCGCGGTTGATGGCGGGGCCGAGCGACTTCGGTGTGCTCGGCGTACTCGCAGCCGGTCGTCGCTTCGGCCAGCAACTCGACGGCACTGGTACCGAGATCTACGGCTTCATGACTTTCGGTAACGACAGATTCATCAACAAGGACTTCGGCGTGACCGCTGCCGATGCCGTCGGCTCGGGCCTGCGCCAGACCACCCTGGGCGGCGGATATCGCTCGACCGGGCTGCAGCTCGTTCACCGTCGTCACCTGACCCAAAGATTGCATGCCATCGCGCAAGTCGGTGCGGAAAAGTACTCGAGCGACATCGGCAAAAGTCCCATAGCGCGCAAAGACTACGAGTTCGAGGTGTCGCTCGCTCTCGTCTGGCAATTCGGCCGCTGAACCGCAAGTCGCCCGGGTGGACGCATCAGGCATCGAGCAGCTCGCTGCGGGCAGCGGGGAAACGTATCTCGATGCGGGTGCCTACACCCGGGCTGCTCTCGATCGTGACCGGCCAACCGAACCGATCGGACAGCCGGCGAACGATGGTCAGCCCGACGCCGTGCCCGCCACGTCGAGCGGCCTCGCCGCGCACGAACGGCTGGTACATCGCATCGATCTGCTCGGGCGCGATGCCCACGCCGGTATCGCGGATGACGACGGAGGCTGCACCGACTTCCACCGTCACTTCACCGGCGTCGGTGTAGGAAAACGCATTGCGCAGCAGGTTGCCAAGCAGGACGGGGAGCACCTTCTCGGGCGCATCGACGCACAAGCGATGCGTGGCACCGAGGCGCGACTCGATCGGGCGTCCCGCCGCCAGAAGGCGTGCGCGGTCGAGCTCTTCGGCAAGCACATCGTTGACGCACGTGTCCTCGAGCGGTACGCCGGTCTGCGACTCGCGCGCCAGCAGCAGGAAGGCGCTGGTCAGTTCCTCCATGTCGCGGGTTGCACGCGCGATACGCGCCACGGATCTTCGGCTGGCGTCGCTGAGGCCGGCGTCGGCCTCAAGCATGCCTGCAGCCAACTGGATCACCGTGAGCGGACTGCGCAACTCGTGGCTCGCATCGCGGGTGAAGTCACGCTCGCGCGCGACGAATTCGTTGAGACGCTGGGCATAGCGCGCGAGCGCCTCGGCGAGCTCGCGAACTTCGTCGTCGGTGTCGCGCGGCAGCCGTGCGGGGTCGAGCTGGGCGGGATCCGGCGCCGCCGGATCAAGTCCGCGCACCGCCCGCGCCAGTGCGATGACCGGCGAGAACGCGCGGCGGGAGGCGCGGAAGGCGAGCCAGGTCGACAAGTACAGCACCAGCAGCACCATGGCGAGCGGCAACAGACCGAACATCGTGGCGAGCTCGCCGACGCCGCTGCGATCGAACACCAGATAGAGGCGCTCGCCGCCGCGGTCCGTGACATAGACCACCGTCTCGATGCCGTCGATCACGCGCTCGTGATAACCGGGTGGCAGGTCCGCTATCGACGGCGGCGCAGTCCCGAGGTGACCGGTGAGGTTCAAGGTCGCAGGCAGCGGGAATGCAGGATCGCGCTCACGCTGTGACCAGAAATGGGCGACTTCTTCCCGCAAGGCTTGGCGGATCAGCACACCCTCGAGCAAGAAGCTGGCGAGAAACACACCGACGAGGGCCGCCGCGCCGATGAACGCGGCCTGCAGCAGGAATGCGCGCCCCAGCCGCGCGCGTACCCCGCTAGCGGCCATCGTCGTCCGAGAGCCGGTAGCCGGCGCCGGCGATCGTGTGCAGCAACACGCGATCGAACGGCTTGTCGACCGTCTTGCGCAGCGTGTACAGATGGCTGCGCAGCGTGTCGCTGTCGGGCAGAAGATCTCCCCAGACCTCGCGCTCGAGTTGCTGCCGGGTCACGACACGGGGCGAGGCGCGCATCAGCGCCGTGAGCAGCTTCAGGCCGATTGGCGTGAGGGCAAGCACCTGCCCAGCACGCGTGACTCGGAGCGTGCCGGTATCGAGCGTCAGATCACCGACGGTATAGACCTCCCTGGCGACGGCCCGGCGGTGGCGGCGCAGCAGCGTGCTGATGCGTGCCTCGAGCTCGCGGACATCGAAAGGCTTGACCAGATAGTCGTCGGCGCCGGCGCCGAGGCCGGTGATCTTGTCGTCCAGAGTGTCGCGGGCCGTGAGCATCAGCAGCGGGGTATCGTTGCGGGCTTCCTCGCGCAGCTTGCGACACACCGTGAGTCCGTCGAGGCCGGGCATCATGATGTCGAGCACGATCACGTCGTACGGGTTTGTCACCGCGAGGTGCAGGCCGGTGACTCCATCCGCCGCGTAGTCGACGGCGAATCCGCGATGTTCCAGGTACTCGATGATCGCGCCGGCGATATCACGATGGTCGTCGACCAGAAGAATGCTTGGCTGTGGCACCTGAGCACTCAAGGCGCAACTTCAGTCCGCTTATCCGCCGCCGGCCGCTGCGGGACCTTGACCAGCTTGCTGGTGTCGTAGCCCATGTCGGCGACCTTCTTCACGAGCACGGCGTAACGCGCGTCGTCGATAACCGGCGTACGCGCCATGATCCACACATAGTCGCGTGCGCTGCGCGCGATGATGGTCTCGGTGTAGTCGGCATCGAGGTGCGAGATCACGAACTCGGCCTTGATCGGCCAGAGGAACTGCATGCCCC
>JBIKVA010000291.1:0-3029 GCA_044357085.1 Steroidobacteraceae bacterium
AGACTCATGAAAACAGTTTAATAAAATATAACGTTTGTGTTCAATATTTGAATTGGACGGAATTCATGCCGCCACCTACCTTTGCGCCCCGAAGGCCAAGACGGCCTCTGAACACCACAAAGGAGTGCGCCCATGAAGACCACCCTGACCGTTGTTGCCTTCGTCGTCGCCGGTATCGCCGCGCAGGCGAACGCACGTACCGAGGAATGCCACCCGACCTCGGAACAGGAAGTCGCCGCCCAGTTCGACCGCTGGAACGCCGCTCTCGCCACCGGCAAGCCTGATACGGTGGTGGCCCGCTACGCGCCCACGTCGATCCTGCTCCCGACCGTGTCCAACGTCCCGCGTCTGACCGCGGAGTCCCGTCGCGACTACTTCGAGATGTTCCTCAAGTCGAAGCCGCAGGGCCGCATCGACAGCCGCTTGATACAGATCGGCTGCAACTCGGCCATCGACGCGGGCATCTACACGTTCACCTTCGGTGACGGCCGCAAGGTCCAGGCGCGCTACACCTTCACTTACGGCTGGAACGGCTCCGACTGGTTCATCACCAGCCACCACTCGTCGGCCATGCCCGAGCAGGCAGGCAAGTAAGACGCCATGAACGCATCGCTCTTCGCCAGTCTCGTCGATCCCGCGATCCTGCTGTTCTTCTTCGGCATCCTCGTCGGGGCGATCCGCTCCAACCTCGAGATCCCCGCGGCCATAGCGAAGTTCTGTTCGCTCTATCTGCTGCTCGTGGTCGGCTTCAAGGGCGGTACCAACCTCGCGGCGACCGGGTTCACGCCCGCCATGGGTTGGGCCCTGCTCGCGGCGGCGTTGCTGGCGTTGGCGGTGCCCGCCTGGTCATTCCTCGTGCTGCGTCGACGGCTCAACCCGTTCGACGCAGCCGCGGTGGCCGCGACCTACGGCTCGGTAAGTGCGGTGACCTTCATCACCGCAAGCAGCTACGTCGAGCAACAGGGCTTCGCCGCCGGCGGCTACATGGCCGTCGCGCTGGTGCTGATGGAGTCGCCGGCGATCATCATGGCCGTGCTGCTTGCGAATCTGGTGAGATCGCGAAACAAGATTTCGCAGACGGCAGGAGCTGCGCCCGGCGCTGCCCCGCTGACTTTGCGCAACGTGCTTCACGAGGCATTCACCGATGGCGCCCACCTGCTGCTGCTCGGCGGTGTCCTGATCGGGTTTCTCACGGGCGATGCCGGCAAGAAGGCGCTGCTGCCCTTCACCGACCTGCAGAAGGGCATCCTCGCGTTCTTCCTGCTCGACATGGGCCTGCTGGTGGCGGCCCGCGCCAAGGAACTGCGCAGCAGCGGCGCCTTCCTGAGCGCGTTCGGGATCCTGATGCCGCTCTTCAATGCCGCTGTGGCCATCATGCTGGCCAGCGCTTTCGGGCTCGGTATCGGCGACGCCTTCCTGCTCACGGTGCTCGCCGCCTCGGCCTCGTACATCGTGGTCCCGGCCGTGGTGCGCTACGCGATCCCGGAAGCGAACCCGAGCCTCTACTTCACGATGTCACTCGCCATCACCTTCCCCTTCAACATCCTGTTCGGGCTGCCACTGTACCTGTGGATCATCGAGCGGCTATGGGCCTAGTCCGCGCTCCGGGGTGCCGGCCGCCGAAGGCCGATTGACACTCGAGGCATGCGGACGCGACACTGCGGGCGGTGCGGCAGCCACGCCGACCGCCCCCCCTCGCGAGCGAGCTACCAATGCCTTTCCGCCTGCGTCGCACCGGTCTTTTCGCCTTGCTGGTTACAGGTCTGACTGCACCGCTGCACGCCGCCGCCGGTGCCGCTGCCGGCGCCGGTCCGATAGCCATCGAAAATGCCTGGTCACGCGCCACCGCGCCGGGACAAGCCGTCGGCGTCGGCTACATGACACTGGTCAACTCGGGCGCCACACCGGACACACTGCTCGAAGTCTCCACGCCGATGGCCGCCACCGTGCAGATGCACGAGACGACCATGAACGGCGGCGTGATGCGCATGCGGGAACTGACCGAAGGCATCGACCTGCCGGCGAAGTCGCGCGTGGAACTCAAGCCGGGTGGCGCACATCTCATGTTGATGCAACTACAGGCTCCGCTCGTACCCGGTACGAGCCTTCCCGTCACACTGCGCTTCCGGAACGCAGGCAAACTGGACGTGACGTTCCGCATCGACTCGATCGCCACCGAGCAGTCGAGGAACAAGGCAACCGGAGTACGCCCATGATGACCACACCCTGGCGCCGTAGCCGGCGATGCACGCCGACCGCTCTCGTGCTCATCTCAATGCTTCTGACATTGGTCGGTGGGTGCTCGTCGCCACCGCCCTTCAACGCGACGGAGGTGAACGGCGTCTCTTATGGCACCGGTCTCGAGATCCGCGACACTCGCGGTCAACTCCGATCGCTCGACGAATTCGCCGGCAAGGTCAGCATCGTTTTCTTTGGCTTCACGAGCTGCCCGGATGTCTGTCCGTCGACACTGATGCGCCTGCGCCAGGTCCGGGACTCGCTCGGGCCGCAGGCAGCGCAGTTGCAGGTCCTGCTGGTCAGCGTCGACCCGGAGCGCGACTCGCCCGAGCGTCTCGAAGCCTATGTCGGGAATTTCGATCCGTCTTTCGTCGGTCTGCGCCCGGAACCCGATGCGCTCGACAAGGTGGTCAAGGCGTTTCATGCGATTGCCGTGAAAGTGCCGGCCACCGGTGGCACCGACTACACGATCGACCACTCGGCCACCCTTTACGTCTACGACCGGAAGGCGAAGATGCGGCTCATCGCACAACCCGACATCCCGGTCGATCAGCTGGCCTCGGACCTGCAGCGACTGATCACCGAGTGAGGACGCGCCGATCCCGGCGCGCGCACGTTCAGCCGGCCGACATCTCCCGCAAACCGCGGAACCCGAGGCTCACCAGCCAGGCTCCGGCGAGCAGCAGCAAGGCAGGCGCGACCATCAACGAGCGGCTGACGAGTTCCGGCGAGCCGAACACATAGTCGGTGAACAGCGCGACCACCAGCGGCCCACCGGCCTGCCCGATGAT
>JBIKVA010000005.1:0-34688 GCA_044357085.1 Steroidobacteraceae bacterium
GCGGATGAACACCTGATCGTTGCCCGAGACCGACTCGGCATACTGGAACGTCGGGACCAGGGCTGCGAGGCTCTCGAGGCTGCGGATGTTGTCGGCGAGCAGTGCCTCGCCCGAGACGACCGAGGCGGACACCGGAAGATCCTGCAGCCGTTCATTGCGCTTGCGCGCGGTGACCACGATTTCTTCGAGGTCGACCGAGGGCGCCGCGGCCACCTCGGCGGGTAGCAGGGCGGCGCTCACGAATGCCGCTACCGCGGCGACTGAAATGCATGTCTTCATGGCTCGACCCTCCGTTCGGGTAAAACAAGACGAAGTGTGTCCACGGGGTTGGCAGGCCACTGGAGTTTTCATATGCATTCGTTCATGCCCCTGCCTTGACGCGTCGCGTCATGCGTCCCTTATCCGTGCGGGTCAGGACGCGGGCAAGGCCCGATTGCCCTTCAGAATTCGATTCGGCCCTGCAGGACGAGGCCGCGCGGCGGTTCCGCGAAACGGAAGACGGAGCGGTCGCCGGGGCCTGTGTTGCCGAAATTGCTGGTGAGCTTGTCGCCGAGGTTCTGGCCAATCAGGGCGATGCGCCATCGGCCGTCGCCGCCCTCGAGAGCAATGCTGGCATCGTACTTCGTGTAACTTTCCTGAACGCTCAGGGGATCGAGGTCGATAGTCAATGCAAAGCTGTCCGAGTAGTAGGCGCGGGCCCAGAAGGTCAGCTCAAGGCCATTCGACACAGGCACGCGGTACTGCGCGTCTACCGACCCCTTGATCTTGGGTGCGAATTGCATGGGCTTGCCCGACAGGTCCTGCACGGTGTTGACACATCCTTGCGCAGCCGTCTGCAGCGTGTAGCACGGCGCATCACGGAACTCCGTATAGCGCGCTCGCAAGTAGCCGATGTTTGCCGATAGCCGAAAGCGCGGGGCAGGTATCCAGCGCCCCTCGAATTCAACGCCCTCGGAGCGCGCCGACGCTGCATTACCCACCTTGAAGATCGTGCCCGCGGCGTCGGGCAGCAGGGAACTGACCTGCAGATCATCGAAGTCGCTGCGAAAAAATGCAGCGGTGAATTGCAGCCGTTCGGAGGGTACGGCGATCTTGGTGCCGATCTCGTAAGCCATCACCTGCTCGTCGTTGAACTGGTAGCGCTGCAGGGCGAGTGTTTGCGGCGCGCTCAGCGTGTGGTCGAATCCGCCGCCCTTGAAGCCGCGAGCGACGCTGAAGTAGACCATGGCGCCGTCACGCGGCCGCCACTGCAGGATCGCATTCGGTGTGACCTGCTTTTCACTTCGGGAAGCAGAGATATCGTGCGAGTTTGCGGCTGGTCCGCCGGGCGGCGCAGCTCGCGGCGTGTCTGTGTAGAGGACCGTGGGATATTCGCGGTGCTTCCCGTCCTTGTCTTCAACCGTGTAGCGTACGCCGCCGGTCAGTTCCCATCGATCGGCGAACCGCCATCCCAATTGGCCGAAGATGGCGGTCGAGGAGGTTTCCTGGGCGGAGACGCGATTGTTCGTTGCCCGAAAGGCTGCCGGCAGCGTCGGCAGCGGTGCTGGGCCCGCGAAATTGGCGTGGATCTTGAAGTGGTTGTCCTGTTCTGCCCGCTGAAAGTAGCCGCCCACGATGTAACTGAGCGGTCCATCGGCGTCGGAGACCAGGCGAATCTCCTGGGAGAGTTGCTCGAATGACTCATTGAGGTCGATCGAACTACCCTCGAAGGAGATAAGGTCGCCATCCCACCCGTCACGAGTATCGTACTGGACGTATCCGGTAACCGAAGTCAGCGTACCGTGCGCCGTTTTCAGGTTCAGAGTGAGGTTCGCGAGGTCGCCCTTGGGGTTGGTGAAGGCGTCTTGTTCCACGCCATTGCGCAGGTTGATCGCGGAATTGGTGAGGTTGAATAAACAATCTTCGCCGGTGGGAGCGAGCGCCGCTCGCAGCCCGGCGCTGCAGTTGAGTACTTCACGCGCGCGGCCCGTGCGGGTCTGATCACCGTGCTGGAAAAGAAGCGTGGCGTCGACGCGGTCGCCGAGCGTCGTCTCCAGAATTCCGCGCACGTCCACCGACTGCCGATCCATTTCTTTGCGCTTGCGAGTGACATTATAGACGTAACCGTCCTTGTCCTCGCGCCGGAAGGCCAGTCTGCCGCGCACCCCGTCGCTGATCGGGCCGGAAATGGCTCCCTCTACCGTGTAGCCCTCATCGCCCTCGAATTGCCACCCGGTCGAGAGGTAGCTCTCGAACGTCGAGGTCGGTCGGGCGGTGCGGATGTTGACGGCGCCCGCCGTGGTGTTCTTACCGATGAGCGCGCCTTGCGGGCCCTTGAGGATCTCGACTTGGGCGATGTCCATGAACAGCGCGCGACCGAAGCGGCTGCGACCGATGAACAGTCCGTCAATTACCTGCCCGACGGAGTTCTCGAAGCCGGAGTTCACCCCTGAACCGACGCCACGCATGAAAATCTGATCGTTGCCCGACACAGCCTCGGCAAAATGGAAGTTCGGGATCGTCGGTGCAAGGGCCTCGAGCTGTGCCACCGCCGAATCGCGCAGCGACTCGCCGGTCACGACGGCGATCGACACGGGCACGTTCAGCAGCGACTCCTCCCGCTTGCGCGCGGTGACCACGATCTCTTCGAGGTCGACCGAGGGCGCCGCGGCCACCTCGGCGGGTAGCAGGGCGGCGCTCACGAATGCCGCTACCGCGGCGACTGAAACGCATGTCTTCATGGCTCGACCCTCCGTTCGGGTAAAACAAGGCAAAGTGTGTTCACGGGGTTTGCGGGCCACTGGAGTTTTCATATGCATTCGTCCATACCCCCTGCCTTGACGCGTCGCGTCAGGCGCCCGTTATACTTGCAAAAGCATATGTTATGCATGTTGACAGGTCAATTTGCCATGGCGCCCTGGCCGCGCCTTTGATGAGCCGCTCTTCGGAATCGCATACGAGGCACAGCAGATGGCGTATTTCATGAGGGCCCTGGTCGCCCCGATCGCTCTGATCTGGTTGTGGACGGCTGACGCGTGGTCGGCCACGCCCTGCCGCCTCGTTGAAGAGCCGCCTGCGGCAGAGCGGGCGGACCCCGTCAAGGATCGGTGGATCACGGTGGAGGTTGCGGCCCCGGGCTTGCACCAGCGCCTGTTCCACAGCACGGCGGCCGGAACTGCCGTGAGTTATCACGTACTGCTTCCGCCGGGTTACGACGCTGATCCGGCAAGGCGCTTTCCCGTGTTGTTCTGGCTGCACGGCACTGGCGGCGGCTTGAGCCGGCTGGCGACGAACGCGGCACGTTTTGATGCCGCAATGCGGGCGGGTGACATGCCGCCGATGGTCGTCGTCTATCCCTACGGTCTTCCGGCAGGCATGTGGGTCGACTCCAAGGATGGGGCGACTCCGATCGAGTCAATCCTCGTCCGCGACCTGATCCCGCATGTGGATGCCTGCTATCGGACCGTGGCCGCGCGCGAGGGCCGCATCATCGAGGGTTACAGCATGGGCGGGTACGGGGCTGCGCGGATCGGCTTGCGGTATCCGCAGCTGTTCGCCGGGATCCTGATGTGGGCAGCCGGGCCGTTGCAGGAGGAGTTGCGGGTCACGCCGCGCGCTTCCGCCGAGGAACGGGCGCGGCTGATGCGCACGGTGTACGGCGACGATATGGGCTATTTCCGCGAGCAGAGTCCGTGGCTGCAGGCGCAGCGGGCCGTCGAGAGCGGCGTGCCCTTGCCGCGGCTGCGCGTGATCGTTGGCACGGCCGACGAGACTTATCCGGCGAACCGGAAGTTCCACGAGCACCTCGAGCGGCTCGGCCTGACACACGACTATGTGGAGATTCCCGGGGTTGGTCACAGCCTGCCGGCACTCTGGTCGGCGCTGGGCGACGACGCCTGGGCCTTCTATGGTCTCGGTTCGCCGAGGTAAGTGTGAATAACCCGCAGGCTCAGTAGGACAGGCCCGCTGCCCGCTTGGGTGGCGGAAGCTCCGCGAGCAGTTTCTGCGCGATGCGCACGAAAGTGTCCCGCTCGCCTTTGGTGAGCACAGCCAGCTCCTCGTCGCAGGCCTCCCTCACCATCAGCCAGGCGCGCTCGCACAGGGTGCGTCCCGTCGGCGTGATCTCGATGCTCATGAGACGCGCGTCGTGCGAGCGCCGCGAGCGGGTCACGAGCCCCTTCTTCTCCATGCGGACGATCGCCCGGCTCAACGAGGACTGGTTCAGATTGGTGAACCCCACCACGTCGGTGAGCGTGTAGCTGCCGCCGTCGAAGACGCACAGCATGACCCGCCATTCCGCGATCGAGATCCGCAGCGGTGCGAGTGCCTCCGTCATGACGCCGTGGAGGTAGCGTGTCATCGAGGTGGCGAGCCACGGGATGAAGCGCCCGAGGTCGAGGCCAGAGACCGGTTTGCCCGGCTTTGCCTCCCGCGACACGGTCGGCGACGGGAGCGCCGCATCGACCACGGACCTTGACCGGGCGCGCGGGCGGACACGGGTGCGACTGTTCGCCATACAGGCCTCTGACGGTCGTCTATTTCGGGTCGGCATGCTAGCCGTGCGGGTTGTGGCAGCGCAACTGCGCGGGTTCATGGGCCAACGGCAGGCGGCAGGTGTTGCGGCGGGCTGCGCAGTAGCGTGATATACCCGGACCATCATCGGTTGATCGGTCTTGATCCATGGACTCCCGTCCGATCCACGGGCCTGCCGCGACGGCAAATCGCACGCCTCCGGTGACCTCGCTCACGGCGTCCGCTCTCGTCAAAGATTTCAATGGCTACCCGCGGCGCTTGTGGCTGGCGTGCTTTGCGGCCTACGTGACGGTACAGACCGAGCTTGCCCTCTGGTCGATGGCATTACCGTCCTTGCGTGCGGAGTTCGCGCTGTCGAACGGCGAGATGGGCTACCTGACCGGGCTGACTTTTGCCCTTGGCGGGATCATGGTGGTCGTCCTCAGCACGCTTGCCGACCGTTTCGGCAGGCGGCTCTTGCTGCTGATCGGGACCGTGGCCGCCGCGATCTTTTCCGGCCTGCATGTCGTCGCTGCCGGCATCGTCGTACTCGCAGTGGCGCGCACCTGTGCGATCGGGTTCAGCGGACTGGTCTTTCCGTCGACCTGCGCGCTGGTCGCCGAGGAAGCGCCGCCGCGGATACGCGGTCTGATGGTCGGACTTCTGCAGGTGGCCGTGCCCGTGGGTTGGCTGGTGGCCGCAGTGACGGCGTCGCTCGTGCTCGAGAGCTGGGGATGGCGGGCGTTGTTCGTCGCCGCGGTCCTTGGCCTGCCCGCGGCGCTGCTGGTCCAGAGACATGTCCGCGAATCTCCGCTCATAGGACGCGCGTCGCACGGCTCATCGCGGCTCGCCAGCCTGTTCGGCGCGGGCTTGTGGCGGCGCACGGCGCCGCTGTTCCTGGCGCAAGGGTGTTTCGCGCTGGCGTATGGCGGCGGGTTCATCCTGATGCCGCTCTACTTGCACGACGAGTTCGGTTTCGACGCCGTCGAGGCCGGCGTGCTGGTGGCCGTCGCGAACGCCATGGGGCTGGTGGGCTACCTCGCATGCGGATGGATCGGCGAGTTCCACTGGACGCGGCGCAACACCATCGTAGCCGGGACGTTTTCGGCTGCCGTGGCCTTCGCGTCCTTCGC
Source organism: Steroidobacteraceae bacterium (assembly GCA_044357085.1). Lineage (GTDB taxonomy): Bacteria > Pseudomonadota > Gammaproteobacteria > Steroidobacterales > Steroidobacteraceae > UBA964. The sequence goes on from JBIKVA010000005.1 coordinate 5,625, forward strand.
CTTGATGCCGCAGACTCATGTCGGCGTGCTCGTTGCCTACGCGGTCCTGACGTTCTTTCTGCTGGGCACTTCGGCGGTCAAACTGCCCTACATCGCCGAACTCTACCCGAGCAGGCTGCGAGCAACCGGCATCGCCTTCGTGTCCTCTCTGGCGATCCACGCCGGGCTCGCCTTCGGTCCGGCGATCGTGGGCGCGCTGGTCGACCACGCGGGCTGGTCGTTCGCCCTGGTCGTGGGCGGCGCGTTACCGCTGCTCTTGGCGTCGGTCCTGTTCCTGCTGCTGCCGCCCTTGCCCTCGGGGCTCGAGATGGACGAGATCGAGTCGCGACTGCGCTCGGGCCGCTGAGCCGACGCTCAGATGCGCAGCTTCGGCAGCGAGTTGCCCCACAGGGTGTAGAGATCGGGCGGATTGGTACCGGCGATGCCCATGAGTTCATCGATCGGGATCGACTCATTGCCCTGTTGCCCGAAAAGCACCACCTCGTCGCCTGCGCGTACCGGGGCGGGGATGTCGGTCACATCCACCATCATCACGTTCATCGTCACGAGGCCGATGACCGGGGCGCGCCGGCCATGTATCAGCACCTCGGGTGACCGGGCGCCTTCGGCTGCCTGCCGGTCCGTGCGCGAGAAGATGCGTCGATAGCCGTCGGAGTACCCGACCGGGATGTTGGCGAGGCGCGACTCGCGCTTCAGCGTGAAGGCGCGCTCGTAGGAGACTGTCGATCCGGCGGGGTAGACGCCGACGCTGGCGATGCGGGCCTTGAAGGTGCTGAAAAACTTGAACCCCGTGAAGGCGCCGCCGTGTCCGTAGAGCGCGCGACCCACGCGCATCAGGTCGAAGCGGTTCTCGGGAACATTGAGCGACGCGAACGAGTTGGCGCAGTGCAGCAATACCGCATCTCGCGCGACGCCGGCGGTGCCGAGCACCCATTCCGCATCCTCCATGAACCTGCGCGCCCCGGAACGGTGCTCCTCGATGGTGTTGACGGGACAGTGGTCCATGATGCCGGCAAGGCGCAATCCGGGCAGTGCGAGGAGCCGTGTCGCGTCGGCGCGATTGGCTTCGAGGCGCAGGTCGAGTCCCTCGCGGCTCATCCCCATCGAGTTGATCGCGAGATGAACCGGGAGGCGTGATCCGCGGCGCTTGGCGATGCGCGCCGCGTTCTCGGCGACCTCGAGACTGCCGATCATCTCCTCGACGCGATGGGCCATCCCGTCCTCGACCTCATCCGCCGTCGCGACACGCAGACGGAGGATTCGTCCGCGGAAACCATGGGCCCGTACCACCCGCGCCTCGTCCGTGCTCGCGACGCCCAGCCACGGGATGCGGTGGCGGAGGATGGTCGGCATCAGCAGGTCGAGACCATGCCCGTAGGCGTCGGCTTTGACGACGACGCAGACTTTCCGGAGGTCGCCGAGCTGACGTCGCAACTCCTCGATGTTGGATGCAAAACCGCGGGTGTCGACCTCGAGCCAGGCGTTACTCCGAGTTGCCGGGTTGCCGTCCCTGTAGCGCGGTTGCGGCGCGAGCGGCGGTGCCGCGAGGGTGAGCTCGTCCGCAAGCATCGCCGCCGAGGCGGCGACGCCTGCCAGCATTCGACGTCGGCTGATCGACATGTCGGGCCTCCCGCGTTTAATCGGTGCGCCGTGCAGCTTACTTCACTGCACCCGACTGCTCGAATGTCTGGTTATCGCGTCGGGGCGCGATGCCGACTTCGATCTGGTCGCCGATGACCAAAGTCATCAGGTCGAAGGCGGTGAGCAGCGGACCATCATAGAACGGCCGCGTCGCTGCGCTGAGTTCCTCGGAGGTGGTCTGCGGCGGGATGATGTGGGAGTAAACAGCGAGGCGGGGCTGCATCTGCGCGAACGCACGGCCCGCTTCCTCGGGGGTCGAGTGCACCGACAGGCTGACGTTGGCGCGCGCCGCCTCGGCGGATGGGCCTGGCGACGGTACCTGCACCTCGTGCACGACCACGTCCGCGCCGCGTCCGTGCTTGATGAGTTCGGAGCCCGGGCCGACGCGAAGATCGCCGGAGAATGCGACCGAGCGGCCGGCGTAGTCGACACGGAATCCGTACGTTGCGCCACTCAGCGCACCGACGCGGTTGGTACCGGGGATGATCGGCATATGGGCCACGTTGAAGGCCGTGATCTTCACGCCGTCCTTGTCGAAGACGACGCCCGTGCCGATCTCGTTGGTCTCGATCACGCTGCCCGGAGAGGGAATGCCGACGATCTGGCGGTAGTCGACGTCCCACTTGAACGCCTGCTTGAGCCCGGCCACGAATTCGCCCGTTCCGGGCGGGCCGTGGACCCGCAGCGGTTCGCGTCGACCGTACATCCAGCCGGTGATCCAGAGGTCGGACACGTTGGCGATGTGGTCGTAGTGCAGGTGCGTGATGAAGATGTCCGTCACGCCGGTCAGCAACGGGAACCCGCCTGCCTCGAACAGGCGCTGGCGGGCTCCAGGGCCGGCATCGATGAGGATCTTGCGGTTGCCGGCCTCGACCAGGATCGACGGGCCGTGGCGGTCGGGCGAGGGTCGGGGCGCGCCGGTTCCCAGGAAAGTGAGCTTCATGACCTTTGCCGCGGCAGGTGATGTCGAGTCGGGCGGAGTCGCCGCGTGGGCGGCGATGGCGGCGAGCATCAGGAGTGTCACGGCGGCAAGGCGTTTCATTGGGTATCTCCGCAATCGGGTGTTTTGCCGATCGAGGATAAGATCATGCGTAGACATTTGCAATTGCATATATTGCACTATCATCTGCCGCCGTGAGGGGTTTGCAGGTGAGCGATGCCATGATGCCGATGTCCAGGATGCTGTTGCCGATTGCGTGCCTGATGGCTGCGCTTGTCGCGCCATCGCTTGCTGCGCAGCTACCGGACCTCGTGCTGCTGAATGGCAGAGTGATCGACCCTGCTTCGGGTACCGACGCGGTCCGTCATGTGGGCATCGTCGACGGCAGGATAGTCGTCGTCTCCGAGCAGCCGATCGCAGGGCGCAGGGCCGTCGATGTCCGCGGCCTCGTGGTGGCACCGGGCTTCATCGACCTGCATGCGCACGGTCAGAACCGCTTCAGTTCGCGGTTGCAGGCGCTCGATGGTGTCACGACCGCGCTCGAGCTCGAAATTGGTGTCTTCCCGGTTGCTCCGTGGTACGCGCAACGCGCGGGCAAGTCGTACATCAACTACGGCACGAGCGTTGGCCACGGCGCCGTACGCGTCAGTGTGATGCATGGTGTCGATGCCCGCACTCCGCCTCGTCCCGCCCGGTGGGCCGACGACACTGCGACCGACGCGGAGATGACGACAATGCTCGAACGTCTCCAGCAGGGCCTCGACGACGGCGCGCTGGGGATCGGCTTCGGACTTGCCTACACGCCGGCCGCCAGCCGGCAGGAGATCTGGCGGGCGTTCGATCTTGCCGCACGCAATCGCGTGCTGACCCACGTGCACCTGCGCAGCTCCGGGAACGTGGAGCCTGGCAGCACCCTCGGTGCGCTGCAGGAAGTGCTGGCGAATGCCGCCGCGACCGGAGCGGCGCTGCATGTCGCGCACGTCTCCACCACTGCGCGTCGCCAGTTGCCGCTCGTGCTCGAGATCATCGACGCGGCGCGGCAGCGCGGCGTCGATGTCAGCACGGAGGTATATCCCTGGGAGGCCGCGGAGACCGGAATCGGTTCCGCGATCTTCGACGAAGGGTGGCAGCAGCGTACGGGCGCAAGTTTCGGCGACCTCGAGTGGACCGAGACCGGCGAGCGCCTCACCGAGGAGTCTTTCCGTCGCTACCGTGAGCAGAGACCCTCGGGCTCGGTGATCGCTCATATCATCCCCGCCGAGATGGTCGAGTTGGGCCTCGCACACCCGGGTGTGATGGTTGTCAGCGACGGGCCTGCGTATGTGATGGGACGCGGACACCCGCGCGGTGCCGGCAGTTTTTCGCGCACGCTCGGGCGCTATGTCCGTGAGCGCCAGGCCTTGAGCCTCATGGATGCGCTCGCCAAGATGACCATCCTGCCTGCGAGCAGGCTCGAATCCGCGGTGCCGACGATGAGCCGCAAGGGTCGGATACAACCCGGCGCCGATGCCGACATCACCGTGTTCGATCCGCAGACGGTCGGGGCCCGTGCCACCTACCGCGACCCGGTGGTGCCCTCGACGGGTATCGTCCACGTCCTGGTGGGTGGCGTCTTCGTCGTGCGCGATTCCGCATTCGTGCCGGACGTGTTCCCTGGCCAAGCCGTGCGCCGTACAGCGAGGACAAAACCATGAAAGCATCAAGGCCGGAAGCATCGAGACCGGTAACGCAGTCGTCTTCGCAGTCCGGACCGCGCGGATCGTCCGTCGTGCGATGGAGCAGGGCCGTCGTCGCAACGCTCTTTCTTGCAACCGCCAGTGTGGTCCATGCCGAGCAGTGCCCGAGTGTCACCGACGCAGCGTCGTGGCCCCGGATCGCGGAGATCGACCGCATCGCTGAAGAGGCGCTCGCAAGGGTGCCCATGGCGGGAATGTCGATTGCCGTGCTGCGCGACTCGAAGCTCGTGCATGCAGCCGGCTACGGCAAAGCCAGCCTCGACCCCGACGTGCCCGCGACGCCGCAGACCGTCTACCGTATCGGCTCGGTGACCAAGCAGTTCACCGCGGCCGCCATCCTGCGACATGTCGAGCGCGGCGAACTGGCTCTCGGGGACGATCTGCGCAAATACCTGCCTGACTACGACACGGGCGGGCGGGTCATCACCATCCGCCAGTTGCTCGACCACACGTCCGGGATACGCGACATGGTCACCATCGGGCCGCTGATGGCCGAGCGCGCCCGTGACGTGACGCGCGCAGAGGTCTTCGGATGGCTGAGCTCTTCAGCCTTCGATTTCGAGCCCGGCGAAAAGTACCGCTACAACAATTCGGGATACTGGTTGCTGGGTGCCGTGATCGAAAGACTGGCTGGCGAGCCGTACGCGACGGCGATAGAGCGCGGTCTGCTGGAGCCGCTCTGCCTGCAATCGACTCGCTACGATGTGCCGAGCGAGATCGTGCCGCTTCGCGCCGGGGGCTATATCCGCGGGGCAGGCGCCTTCAAGATCGCTCCCCCGAACAGCCCCACGCGTCCCTACGCCTCGGGCGCGCTGATCTCCTCGGTGCTCGATCTCGTGGCATGGCAGCAGGCATTGTTCGGCGGCAAGGTGCTCTCGGCGGGTTCGCTGCAGGCGATGACCACGCCGGGACGGCTGGCGGATGGCCGCCCGACGTCATACGGGTTGGGTGTCGCGGTGTCGCAGTTCCGCGGGCATCGAAAGATCGCGCATCCGGGCGGCATCGTCGGGTTCTCGAGCTTCCTGGCCCATTACCCTGACGAGAAGCTCGTCGTCGCGGTTCTGACCAACACGCAGGGCGTGGAACTCAGGCCCGAGGTCGAGGAGCGCATCGCAAGCCTGTTACTGCCTGCCGAGTGAGTCTGCCGCGATGACCCCGCGAACCAGTTCGCGGGCGCGCGAGCGGACGAGTTCGGTGATGGCGCGCACGGCGCCCGAGGTGCGGCGTGTGCGGGCCACGTAGAGGCTGAGCCACGCCGAAAAGCCCGGGCTGACGAGCGGCCGCACCGTCAGACGACGTAGCTCCGCCTCTGCCATGGCCGAGAGGCAGGGGAGCACGGTGTGCCCGACGCCGGAAGACACGGCGGCGTAGATCGCCGCGGGCGAATCCACCTCCATCACGACATTGAGCCGGATGCCCGAGGCTTCGGCCTCGGCATCGAGACGCTTGCGCATGCCGTTGCTGCGACTCGGGAGGATGAGAGGCAGCCGCGCCGCCTCGCGCAAGGCGATCGCGTCGCTCGCTGACGAGGGTATGGCTGCGATACGACTGACGAGTCCGAGCGTGTCGTCGAGCAGCTTTTCGCCGTCGAGTGCCGCACCGAATTGCTCCGGAGGTGCGTAACACACGCCGAGATCAGCGCGACCCTCGGCGAGCCACTCGCCGATGACGGATGCCGATGACTCCATGACCAGCAGGCTGATCCCGGCATATTTCTCGCGTGCGGCCGCGATGACCGGCGCGGTCACCATTTGCGCAACGGTCGGGGTCACGCCGATCACCACGCGGCCCGATGGCATGCGGCGCATGTCGGCAAGTCTCGACTCCGCTTCGCGCGCCTGCTTGAGGATGGACTGTGCATAGGGGAGCAATTCGCGTCCCGGCTGGGTCAGCACGACGCCGCGCCCGGTCCGCTCGAACAACCGCACGTTCAGTCGCGATTCGAGAGAGGCGATATGTCTGCTGAGTCCGGACTGCGTCAGCCCGAGGGAGAGAGCCGCGCGCGAGAGGCTTTGAGCCTCTGCCACGGCCAGAAACTGTTCGAGCTCACGGAGCTCGACAGGCGGTTTTCGTGCTTTGGCCACTTGGGGAGAAGATATCCCACCACGCCCCATCGGGCGAGATGACCGAGAACGCGCAGACCAATCCGTATGGACGGATTCGGAGGACGCGAGGCGCGCTCGCGGTCGAATAACCCAACTCGCCGAGGCGCCTGGCCATCGCCGGGGCATCGGCGACAGGCATGCGCAGTCCGACGATTCCGAGTGCATGCACTCGAGGAACCTTGGCGTGGAACGAGCCGGAAAGGCCGCTGAAGGCCATGACGGCGATGGTGCCGTCACGAGCTCCCGGCCCATCCGGATGCAGCCAGCGGAGACGGCGTTCGACACGTGGCGGCATCTCGTGCGGCAAGCCAAAGATATTCGGTCCCGTCGGCCCCAGCGGACCCGCCTCGTCGCGAACCGTACGCATGCCGAGACCTTCTTCGTAGAACCGCATCGAGCGATCGAAGTCGGCGACGACTTCGAACGCGTTGAAGGGTTTCGAGAAGCCGTTGCCGAAGCCCCAGCCGGTCAGCGGCGGCGTGACACGTTCGATCGGCGTCAGGGTGATGCCGTCGGCTTGGGTGAGCATCACCTCCACGACGGTGAATTCCTGCAACGTGAACTTCACCGGCTGACCGTGGCCCTGCCACCCGCCGCGACGAAATGCGGGCAGCAGGCCGTCGATGGAGCCGATGCGAACGTTGATGCCGCTGACACCGCCCGCTTCCCAGGTGCGCGCCGCGTCGCGCAGCGGCGCCAGCTGTCTCGCGTCGCTGAACTCGATCAGGCGTACCAGTCCGGCGTTTTCACCGGCTGAACGCAGCAGCACGTAGCGTGCGGTGACGCCTTCCGGGACGTTCCACAGGGCAAGTTCGGCCCGGTCGAGTCGACCGGAGCCGGCACTGACCCAACCGCCGACACGCCGGAAAAACATGTCCGTGCGATTCAGATCGCTGACCGAAAGGACCACCTCCTGCCAGCCGGCCGCCACCGCGGACCAGGGTGCCGCAGTCATCAGCAGGGCAAGCGCGAGAAAGACCTGCCTCAATTGCCGTCACCGAACTTCATGCGCAGCGTGACACCGAAAGTACGACCGTCAGCGGGTGTGACCTGGAATCCGCGCTTGAGCACACCCACCGGCGGTGTAAAGAAGCTACCGAAGTCGCTGAAGCGGATGATCACGGGCGCAGTGCGATCGTCGAAGAGGTTATCGACCCAAAGGCTGACCGCGTACCGGGAAGTCTCCGCGCCGAGGCGCAGGTTGACTTTGTTCTGGTTGCCGGTCCCCGCCAGGTTCGAGGTCTCCGCGTACTGCGTCGATCGGTAGGTGTAATCCGCGCGGACGAAGCCTTCCGCGCCTCCCAACCAGGAAAGCGGTCGGCTGTATTCGCCCGAGAGGGCCCACTGCCACTTGGAGGTACGGGGAATGCGGTTTCCGGAGACATCCGCTCCGAAGATTCCGTTCGGCAGCCTCGCCAGCTTCAGGCCTGGCAAGGCAACGATGGGTCGATTCGCCACCGGGAAACTCACATCCCCTCCAGCCAGTGCAGGATCAACGAAATTGTCGAACTTGGCATCGGCCAGCGCCAAAGCGGCATTCAGTCGGAGTCCTTCGACCGGGTTCGCCGTCAGGTCCAACTCGAAACCCTTCGAGGTCGATTCGGCGGCATTGGCGACATAGGTGTTGTTGGCGGCACCGGCTGCAGAGGCCGTGACGACCTGCTGATCGGTCCAGTCGATGTAGAACAACGTCAGGTTGGCCTGCAGTCGTCCCTCGAGCAAGGATTGCTTCGTTCCCAGTTCGTACGTCCAGTTCGACTCCGGATCATAGACTCGCTCGGACTCGAAAACATTGATCTGGTCGTTGAAGCCACCCGTCTTGAAACCCCTGGCCGCTGACACGTAGTAGAGGGCGTCGGTTTCCGGCTTCCAGTCGACCGTCAGGCGCGGCGTCCAGGAGTCCCAGCTTTCCGAACGACGCGGATCGGGTCTGCCGGTCTGGATCTGGCGGATGTAGTCGAAAGCCTTCTTTTCACTGCCCCAGCGAACGTCGGCGGTGATCTCCCAGTTCTGCGCGAACTCGACCCCCAGGGAACCGAAGAACGCGTACGCCTCGGTTTTCGTCCGCGAACGGAACGAGTTCTGGTTCCTTGCAAGGGTGCTCTGCCGTGCCGCGGGCGGCAGGAAGAATTGGCCTGCGCCGCGGTCCGTGAACGTGTTGTCGAACTCATAGTAGAAGGCGCCGGCGAGGCCTCTTATGCCGTCGCCGTCATACTGCAAGCGCAGTTCCTGACTGAGGTCGTCGCGCTCGATGCGATTGCCGAAGACGAACAGCTTGTCCGTATAGTAATCGACGTCCTGGTCGTACACCTGGTCCTGGGTGGACCAGGCGGAAATGGACTTCAGCGCCAGCGAGTCGCTCATGCGGTAGTCGATCGTCAGCGCGGCGCGCGTGCCTTCGCGCTGGAAACCGCCAGCATCGTTTGATGCGACGCAGCACGATGCGCCGCCGGCAGGTTTCTCGGGTGCCGTGCCTGCAAAGAAGCCGAGCGAGCCACCGTTGAGCACGTTCAGTCCGGTGTTCGCCGGTACGAGGAACGCAGCCGGCTGCGAGTCGTCGTCCTCGGAGTACGCGACGGAGAGCAGCGCTTCCAGATTATCGGTGGGCGTGAAACGCAACTTGCTGCTCAGGGCGCTCGTCCTCTGGCGATTGAGGTCGCCCCCCAGGGCCGCGTTGTCGAAGTAACCGCCCCAGTCACGCCACACCCCGCCGATCTGCCCGTACAGCCGATCGGCGATCAGCGGGCCCGACACGTCGCCACGGATTTCGTACCGGTCCTTGGTGCCCGCGGAGCCTTCGAGGAATCCACGGGTGTCGTTCGAGGGCTTGCGGGTGACGAAGTTCACCGCGCCCGCGAAGGTGTTCCGGCCGTACAGCGCGCTCTGCGGGCCGCGAGCAACCTCGATTCGCTCGACATCCGTGATCAGCAGGTTGCCGCTCGAGCGTCCCGCGATGTAGACGCCGTCGACGAAGAGACCCACCGGCAACTCGTCGCCGATGCCGGCGAGACCTATGCCGCGCATCGCGATGGAGAGGTTGTTGCGGCCGAACGGGTCGCTCGCAGCGAGCGACGGAACCTGGAAGGAGAGCTTGTCCAGAGTGTTCAACTGCGCCCGTTCGATCGATGTCTCGTCGAAGGCGGCGATCGACGCCGGGACGTCCTGCAGCCGTTCCGCACGCAGGCGGGCGGTGACCACGATTTCCTCGAGTTTCGCTTCCGGCGAATCGGCCTGGTCTTGTCCTGTCGCCACCTGCGACGCGACTGCGGCTGCCACTGCAAACGCCAGGATGGATGGTGATTTCTTCATCTTTGACTCCTCGACGGCGGACGGGCCGCGTATCGCATGCACGATATGCGGCGGCGCCGGCCGCCGCCTGCCCCGAGCCGTACTACCAGATATGCCAAAAGTTCATGGCCGGGTTCCCGCAGACTCCATGCCCATGAACGCGAGATGGGTATTGGCGCAGCGCCCCGTTGGCCTGGTGTCGGAGAGCGACTTCCGACTCGAGGAGGTGCCATTGCCTGCCGTGGCGGACGGCCAGTTCCGCGTGAAAGTGATCTATCTGTCGCTGGCGCCAGTGATGGCGCAGTACGTGCTCGACGGCGGCGTGATCGAGAAGCCGGTCGCCATCGGCGAGACGATGCGCGGTCGGGGCGTGGGCGTCGTGGTCGATTCGCGGCATTCGGGCTTCGCCGTTGGTGACGTCGTCCACGGGCCCTTCGGATGGCAGAAGTTCGCGATCTCCGATGGCAAGGGTCTCGTGTTCAAGATGCGCGACTGGGCGGGTGCCATCTCGAACGGGCTCGGCGCCTTGGGCCTGACCGGCTTCACCGCCTACTTCGGGATTTTCGATATCGCCCGGCTGCGTGCCGGGGATAGCGTGGTGGTGTCGGGCGCAGTCGGCGGCGTGGGCTCCGTGGCGGGGCAGCTCGCGCGCATTGCAGGCGCTGATCCTGTGGGCATCGCGGGCTCCGCCGCGAAGTGCGCGATCGCCCGTGAGAGCCTCGGCTACCGGGCGGCCATCGATTACAAGAGCGAGGACGTTCGTGCCCGCATCGCGGAGTTGGTTCCGGGCGGGGCCGACGTCTACTTCGACAACGTGGGGGGCGAGATCCTCGAGGCCGCCATCGACAACATGGCGAACGAGGGGCGTATTGTGGTCTGCGGCAGCATCAGCCAGTATCTGGCGGACGGATCAAAGAAAGGGCCGTCCAATTACTTCAACATCGTCTATCGCAACGTGCGTATGCATGGCTTCCACATCTACTCCTACGCGTCCCGCTTCGCGGAGGCGGAGGCCCGGCTTGCGCGCTGGATCAGGGACGGTCGACTCAAGCCACGTGAGGATCGTATCCATGGTCTCGAGAGCATGCCGGCGGCGCTGCAGCGGCTTTTCGCGAGTTCCAACACCGGCAAACAGGTCGTGCAGATCGCCGACGACACGGTCTCGGCGGGTGTCGGCTAGCCGATCGCAATCGGCGCTGCCGATCATCGCGGGCTAGCCCATGGCAAGCCCGACCGATCCACGGCGCTTCGCGGGCCGCCCGGCGAGTGTCGAACGCGAGTTCGTGCGGCTCGCTTACGGGCAGCTGCACCTGCGGCGCGCAGTGCCTCGCGTTGCACCAGCTGCCGAAAAGCCTCCGGTGATGCTCTTTCACCAGAGCCCCAATTCGTCGCAGGTCTTCGTCGAGTTCATGGCCGAACTCGGCGCCGACCGGCTTGTCATCGCCCCCGACACGCCCGGTTTCGGCGACTCCGACATGCCCGCTGACCAGCCCGATATTGCCTTCTACGCGAGTGTCATGGCGGAGCTCGTCCGAGCCCTCGGGCTTACGCGGTTGCAGCTCGTCGGTTACCACACGGGTGCGGCCATCGCCGTCGAACTTGCCAGAGCGCATCCCGAACTCGTGGATGCGGTGGTACTCGTAGGCATTCCCGTGTTCAACGACGAAGAGCAGGCGCAATTCCGTGCCGTGCCCTGGCCGTTGCCGCGCTCCGCCGACGGCTCCCATCTGGTGTCGGAGTGGTGCCGTTCGATGCAGTGGCGCGGTCCGGGGCAGAGCGAGGATTCGGCGGTTCGGACGTTCAACGAGAAGCTGGGCGCAGGTCAGACGGCGTGGTGGGGCGCGCATGCGGCGATCCACTACGACCCGCTTCGGGCGCTGCAGCAGTTGCGCGCACCGGTGCTTTTCATTCGGCCGCGGGATGATCTCTGGGAGACGAGTCTGCGCGCGCTACTCGTGTTGGGTGACGCTCCGCGCATCGACCTCGCCGACTTCGGCTTCGGCGTCTTCGAAGTCATTCCGGAGAGACTCGCCCGAACCATCAGGGCGTTTCTTGACGAGCGCAGCGTCGTCCCGCCCTAGCCCGGCATCCGGGCACCCCCGCCGAGTCAATCCGGCGGTCAGTCAGACGCATCGCGAGCGCGATACATCCCGTCTATCAAACTGGACCATGAATCTGGCCCATGAATGACGACGACCTCTCTACAGGTTGGAACTGCCCTCTACCGAACTCATGGCTCCGAGGGCGAAAAGTCTCCAAGCTCTGGATGCGCGCGACTTCGGAGGTCCTGTCGCCACGAGCACATATGCCGACGTGACCCGGTGGAAATGAAGTGCGATCTCGCGTGCCGGTATATCCCGAGCTAGCGCACCACTGCGCTGCGCCGCTGTAATGAGTCGGCTGCACTCTCCCAGCATCGTCCCCGGCGCGGCCAGCAGCGCGGCGTCCTGGCCAAACTCGTGGTGAAACTCGTCGAGCCAGGGTGCGGCCACACTCGGCGATACATTGCGGCAGATGATGAACTCGAGCATCCGTCGCAGCTTTTCGAGTGGGGTCGCTGAAGCAATCTGCTCCCGCTGGGCCAGCCACTCTGCCGCCATCGCTCGGCTCAACTCGAGAATGAGTGCCGACTTGTGGGGAAAATGCAGAAAAAAAGTCGCGCGAGCGATTTCTGCGGCGGTACAGATGTCCGCAACAGTCGTTTCCGCATAGCCTTGTTTCGCGAACAACTGCATCGCTGCGTCGTATATTCGGCGGCGAGTCCGTGCGCTTTTGCTCCGCTTGACGATCGAGGTGGAGTCCGCGCTTCGTTTGTTCTTCACTTAAGTGTCACACCTGATAAATAGACTATGGTCCAGTTCTAGACAGGAGTCTTGAAATGGCTGGATCAATGCGGATTCTATCTGCTGTCGCGATTTTTTCATCGTCCACCCTCGTCCTGGCCGATACGACACCAACGGACGCGCTGGCCGAGGTCGTGGTGACCGCTCAAAAGCGCGAGCAGCGCCTGTTGGATGTTGCGGCGTCGGTCGCCGTGCTTACGGCGGAGTCCGTCCAGCGCAAAGGGATCGCCGACTTTGAGGGTCTCGTCGAACAGATTCCAGGCGTCTCCGTGACTGCGGACTTCGGAGGCGGTGCGTCCAAGGTGATCTCCATACGCGGGGTAGGCGGCACTGACGACTACCGACCGAACGGCAGTCCGTCGGTTGGCTTCCATCTCGACGGCATCTATCAAGCATCGAACGTCTTTCTGACGATGCCGTTCTTCGACGTCGCGCGTGTGGAGGTCATGAAGGGCCCTCAGGGAACGCTCTATGGGCGAAACAGCACGGCGGGTGTCATCAACGTGATCACCCGGGGTGCGGACGATACCGACGGACCCCGTTCCAGCTATGCGTTGCTAGAGGGTGGGTCCTACGACCGTCTGCGCGGTGAGTTCGGGGCCTCGTTTGCTGCCTCGGAGAACTTCGGCGTGCGTATCGCTGCGTTGGTCGACCGCGGTGGTGGCTACATGGACGGAAAGGGTGCCGGGCCGGTCGCCGGTCGGATAACTTTCCCCGGCACGCCGCCCATCCCCGACCCCGGTGCGCGCGACGGTTTCGGCGATCGTGACTTGCAGGCAGCGCGCGTCACGTTTGATGTCGACACTGGCAACGAGGGATCACTGACCATCAAGGTCTATGCCAGCCAGGACAACGGCGAGAACATCCAGGCCGATTCCGAGGGCATACCGACCTTCGGTTTTACGGAGCCCGATACAGATCCCTACACCTTCTATTCAAGTCGCTACCCGGTGCGCGATGTGGGTTTGCGCGGCGCATCGCTGCGCTTCGATCAACAGCTTGCTGCGCAGACGACTCTCACGGTTCTCGGCGGCTACCAAACCGCCGACCGCAGCTGGCAAGGTGGACTTGGCGTCCCGCGTCGGATTTCGGATTACGATTTCACCGATGACGTCGAGCAGCGCTCGCTAGAACTCCGTCTGGCCGGTCAAGCCGCCGATTCGCGTTTGGACTGGGTGATCGGCGGCTATGCGATCCGTGACGAGGTAGGGTTCGTGACCCTGCTCAACTTCACGGAACTCGCCGCGACCCAGGTGGTGTCCGACTACTTCCAGGGGCGAAAAAGCGTGGCCGCGTTTGGTCAGCTCGACTGGCAGTTCACCGAGTCGCTCCGGCTCAGTGCCGGTCTGCGTTATACCGCCGATGACGGCAAGTTCAGCGGCTCCACCATCGATCGCAATCCGTACGGCACCAGCATCGGCAGACTTGCCTTTCCTGCGCTGCCGGTCGTGTTCGCAGAGACTGCGACCGACAGTGATGTCTCCGGGCGTTTGACCCTGAAGTACCAGCCCACCTCGTCGTTGATGATCTACGGCTCGGTCGGGACGGGCTACAAGGCGGGGGGGTTTGATGGTTCGACTATCTTCAGCCTGCCAGAAGCCAAGCCGTTCAAGGCAGAAACAGTAAAGGCCATCGAGGCCGGAATGAAATACACCGGCGCATCGGGTCTCTATGCGTCACTCGATGCCTTCAGCTACGACTTCTCCGAGCTTCAGGCGTTCACGGTCATTCCACCACTCGCCGCCAATGTGCGCACGAATGTGGGCAAGTCGAAGTTCGAGGGCATCGAAGCAAGCTTCGGTCTGGATCTGTTGCGCACCGATGCGCAGTCGCTGCGCTTCGATATCGCAGGCACATGGCTGACCAGCGAGATAGAGGAGTTCGCGGGTACACCCGCGCAGGTTGCCGCGAACCTGGGGAATGACCTGCCGGCGGCGCCGCGGTTTTCGGGAAATGCATCTGTGGTGCACGAGTGGCGGATCAGCGGAGATTTGCTGCTGATCACCACTCTGGATGCGCGAAAGAAGAGCAGCGAATTCAAACGACTCAACAACAGCCTGGCTTCCAAGGTGGAGGGCTTCACGACCATGGACGCTCGGATTGAACTGCGCGCCTCCGAAAGCGGATGGTCCGGGTACCTGTTTGGGCGCAATCTGAGCAACGAGTTGTATTTCGTGGATCGCAACGGCGGTTCGCGACTCGTTGCCGCACCGCGTACCTACGGACTTGGTGTGCGCTACGCGTTCTGACTTGAAAGAGGGGCGAGGTCATGTTGAATGGATTGATCGATCGGCGGGTCCTGCTGCTTGGACTCCTCGGACTGTTTGCTTCGCAGGCGTGGTCGGCAGAGTCGGCTTCGAATGGCCGTTTCACGATCGCCGTCATCCCGGACTCGCAGAATTACCTCGACTTCGGACATCAGCGCAGCACCGGATTCCCGATCGACGCTGTCGAGATGTTCTTCGATCAGATCGATTTCATCGCCAGAAACACCGAGTCCTCGGGCGGCGAGATCGCCTTCGTGACGCACGTCGGCGACGTCTGGCAGCATGCCACCGGTGGCATTGATGCGGCGCATTCGGCGTTGGGTCTCAAAGAAGATCCGCAGAGCATCGTGGTTCGACACTACAAGCCAGACCCCCGCGCACTCACGGTCGAGGCCCGCGCGGCGGGCGAGGCGTTTCGCAAGCTCGCCGGAAAGGTGCCGCTATCGGTGGTACCCGGCAATCATGACTACGATGGGTTTTGGGCCGACAGTCGGTTCGCCGGCGGCCGTGACCCCCGCGATCCAGCGCGCCAGGGAAGTCCCTACGGGATGCTTCATTACGGCGGGCTCGATAACTTCAAGTCCGTTTTCGGTGACCAGTCACCGCTCTTCAAAGATCGTCCGTGGCGGGTCGGCAGTTTCAACGGTGGTGCCAACTCCGCCGTTGTCTTCGAGGCAGAAGGCTACAAGTTCTTGCACCTTGGCTTGGAGTTCGCCCCCCACGACGATGTGCTGCAGTGGGCAGAGAGAATGATCCGTCGCTATCCCGGCATCCCAACCGTGGTGTCGATTCATGACCATCTCAATACCCGCGGCGAGCGCAAGCCCAACCCGGTGGTGGACATGAAGGCTGTTCATTCGGACCACAACAATCCAGAAGATGTCTGGGAGAAGCTTTTTTCCAGGCACCCGCAGATCTTCCTGGTGTTGTCGGGCCATCAACACGGTCAATCACGGCGGGTTGACGTCGGGGCAGAGGGTGGGAAGGTGTGGCAAGTGCTTGCTGACTACCAAAATCGGAACCGGGCGCTCAAACACGTTTTTGGTGATGCTGCGGTTCCGGGTGAACTTCAACCCGCAGGGCTGGGTGACGGCTGGCTGCGTCTGCTCGAGTTCGACTTCACCGGGTCCGTGGCCAGGCTGCAGGTGCGAACCTATTCGACCCATTTCAAGCTCTATGCGAGCGATCTTCCTCAGTATGGCCAGTGGTATCGGCTGGATGAAAAGCCGCACTTGAGCGACGCCGAGTTCGTCGGCGAAGACGAATTCACGCTGGTGCTCGACGACTTCTTCACTCGCTTCGGCAAGCCGTAGACTCCAGAGTGGATAGCGGGCTGTGCAACTGCTCGGCGAGTGCACGGGCGATGCGCGCATAGGTGGCTGCCGACGGATGGAAGCCATCGGCGCAAAACATCCCCTCTGCCGGTTCGAGGGTCAGCGGTACATGCCGCGCCGTCGGGTGTGCAGCGAGTGTCTCGGCCAGCTTCTCGTCGAACAGGCGCGCCCGCAGACCCAAGGCTTGTCGCAAGGGCACAGGCAGTGCCGGGAACACATGCATCGGCGGCAACCCCAGGAACAATGCCGTGGCCCCCGGGGAATGACGTGCAAGGTGGTCTGCCAGCGCGCGGATCTCGCTCGACCACTCGCTGCGTCGCCGCAGCGAAGTGACATCGTTCACGCCCGCGGATATCAGCAGCAGATCGGCAGGCTTCGGCGGCAGGCGTTGCGCGAGATGATGCAGCACGCGGTGGGTGGTGGCGCCGATACGGCCGACGTTCGCCCACTCGACACTGATCTTGCGGCGTTTGTTGATCTCCTGCGCGAATCTCGCGGTCAGGCACTCTGCGGCAGTCGGCGCGCCGACACCGGCAATGATCGAGTCCCCCAGGCCAACAAGACGCAGCGTCGGCACCGCGACCTCGGCTGCCGAGACGCCCGGGGCGGTGACTACCCCAGCATCGACGCCGAGTGGCGCGCTGAAGCGCGGCGTGCGCCGCTTGACCCACAGCGCTTGCGGCAGCAGCAGGGGAACGGTCGACCAGAAGAGCCCGCTGCGGAGCATTGATCCACGGCGGGTCACTCCGTAACCGGCGTCAGCGCCTCGAGCACCGCGTTGAGGTCGTAGAAATGAAATGTCCGGTCGGTGGACATGGCCACCAGCAGCCCGGTCGGAAATCCGGGCAGCGGTTCCGTGGTGAGGTCGATACCGTCCGTTTCCATTGCGGCGATCCGCACTCGCCCGACCGCGGCGTGGCGGTTGGGGGAGCCCGCCGGCCCGGAGAGATCGAACGCGCGCAGTTCCCCGGCCTGTTGATCGGAGACGAACAGCAGCGGTCGCTCGCTGCCGCGTCGGAACACGGCGCTGCCTTCGTGATCGCGGGCGAAACCCGTCAGCCCGAACTGGGACAGTTGCTCATCGGCGTCCTCGGCCGACGGGTCTGCATGGTATTCGCGAATGCCGTACATCTCGTCGCTCGCGAACACGACCGCTCGCTCCGGGTCGACCGATAGCGCTTCGATCTCCTTGCGACCACTCCATTCGCCAAAGGCGCGGACCTTCAGCCCGCGCAGCGAGCCCGCGCCGTCATCGACAAGCCGGTATTGGTGCAAGTAACCGTCCTTCGGCGCAAGGTGGTTCGAACGACTCACGGTCACGAACAAGGCGCCGTCGGCAGGGCGGGTGTACGCAGCCACTCCCATGACATCGCGGGCGCGCTCGCCCTCGAAAACCGGGATTCCGCCGCCGTCGACCGGTCGCATGTCGGGCAAAGAAAAAACCCGCAACCGGTGTGCGAAGCGTTCCGTGACGATGGCGACATCGATCTTTCGGCCGGCGAGCGGCACGTCGTAGGCCACATCGACATTGTTGGGGCGCAGCAGCCCGCGGACGGTAAGGTCCTGACGGATCTTTCCGTCGAGATCGTAGACGAACAAGGCCCCGTCCGCGTCTTTGTCTGTGCCGAGGACGAGGCTTCTCGATTTGTCCTTGCGGTCGATCCAGATCGCAGGGTCGTCCGAATCGTGACGCACCGGCTCCGTCACGACCCTCGGCTGCAAGGGTGCAGCTGGCGCTGATACGCCAGCGGCCGCGACACACAGGGCGGCAGCGAGTGAAGCTGCCGTCGTCATCGAAATGAAGTATTTCATGGGCGAATGCTAACGCAACCTCGCAACACAAACAGCCGCTGGATCCGCCCCGGGCCGAAGACACAAAAACGGCACACGACTGCAACAAAAATTTAAAAAACGGTGGCCATCATCAAGCGCATCGAGCAGGCGCCCACCGGGTGCCTTCCACCATGTCTTGGATCCGGCCGTGAACCCCGGGAGGGTCGTCATGTCATCGTTCTGTCGTGCTTCTGGACTCGTGATCTCCGCCACCCTGGCCACCGGCATATCGGAAGCAACGGCCGACCAGGCTGCGCCGGCGCCGGCCGCCGAATTGAGCGAGGTCGTCGTCCTCGGTTCGCGGCCCATCGCCGAGTCGGAAGCGGCAGCACTGCGGGTGCAGAAGAATTCAGACAATCTGGTGGCCGTTGCTGCGGCCGACGGCGTGGGTCGATTGCCCGACCAGAACGTCGCCCAGGCCGCGAGCCGTATCCCCGGTATCGCCGTCGAGCGCGATCAGGGCCAGGCGCGGTACATCAGCCTGCGCGGTGCTCCGAACTACTGGACCACGCTGAGTTTCGACGGCATCACAGTGGTCAGTCCCGAGGGACGCGATGCGCGGTACGATTCCGTGCCCTCCGCGATCGCCTCGCAGATCGTCGTCACCAAGGCCGTGACCCCCGACATGCCGAGCGAAACCATTTCCGGCAACGTCAACATCGTCACCCGATCGGCATTCGATTTCGACGGTCGTCGCGTGTCCGGCAAGGCCGGCTATGGCAAGGCCTCGCTGGGTGATCGCCCGCAGTACGAGGGCTCGGGGGTGTATTCCGACCGCTTTGACACCGCCGGCGGCGAGGTGGGCGTCGTGTTGTCCGCGACCTACTTCGAGCGGGCGATGATCACCGACAACTTCGAGGTGGACTACGAGCGCGTCTCTCAGGATCAGCGCCCAGACAACCAGGTGCGGTTCTGGGGGCACGAGGCGGAGAACAAGCTGTACCGTCTGACCCGCAAGAACTGGTCGACGTCCGGTCGTTTCGACTGGCGGGATGGGGGCAACGAGGTATCGCTGCGATCCATCTACACGATCTTCACGGACGACGAGGCGAGGGACAATTACCGGTTCGATCTCGACGACCGTCAGGGCGATCTCGTTTCGCAGACCGCGAGCTGCACGCCCACGCCGAACGCGACGCCGACGACGTCCGGGTACGCCGATGTCTGCATAGGCAACACGCCGCAGCGCGGGACGGTCTATGGCATCGATATCCGGCAGCGCTCGACGCTCCGTGCCTTCCGCCAGTCCATCTTCACCAACACGCTAGAGGGCAAGCATGCCGTCAGCGAGGGTTGGACCCTGAACTGGCTCGGCAACTACACCGAATCAAAGGACGACCGTTCCGTCGTTGGCGATGCGAACTGGGACAGTCCGAGCACCCGCAATTTGCGACCGACCGTGGCGTACGACTTTTCCGATCGGAACCGTTCCCGCCTGCAGTTGTTCACGACCGTGCAGCTTGCCTCACCCACGCGCTTCCAGGCGGGTGTACCCGTGACGGCGGTTGACACCTTCACCAAGCCGCTTGTCTCGCTCACGGCGCTCGAT
Organism: Steroidobacteraceae bacterium; assembly: GCA_044357085.1. Classification (GTDB taxonomy): domain Bacteria; phylum Pseudomonadota; class Gammaproteobacteria; order Steroidobacterales; family Steroidobacteraceae; genus UBA964. The sequence continues at coordinate 25,161 of JBIKVA010000005.1, forward strand.
GCTGTCGACACCACCAAGGCTTACACCGGGCGGCTGTACGTTGCTCGCGAGACGGAGGCCTTCGGCGGCGATGCGACGTTCAAGGCCGGCGTGCAGTTCGATCAGCGAACGAAAGTGGTCGATGAGCGGAGCCTCGTGCTCAACACGGCAGCGCAGTTCAGCACCATCGGTTTGTCCACGGACTACAACCAGTTCTCGCTCGACAAGGCGTTTCTGGGTCGTATCCCGATGGACTACACCTTCCGTTACTTCGATCCGGCGAAGATGCGTACCGCGATCGCTGCCGCAAGGTCCAGCTTTACGCTGCAGCCCGTACCGGCCAATTTCTATGACGTCCGCGAACGGGTCCTCGCGGGTTACCTGATGGGGACCGTGAAATGGGACTGGGGCTCCGCGGTCGCCGGCGTCCGTGTGGAGAAGCTCGAGAACCGCGGCATTGCGTTCGGAACGATCGCGGGTGCATCGGGAAAGATCGTTGCCGAGGCGTCCGACACGCAGGCATTCCCCAGCCTGCACGTGAACTACAACCTCGACGATACCAAGAAGTTGCGTTTCTCCTTGACGAGTGGCGCGGCGCGCGCGGATTACGACCAGATCCGCCCGAACGTCACCGTCAACGACTCGAACCTGACGATCTCGGGCGGAAACCCTGCGGTGAAGCCTGAGAAGGCCCGCGGGATCGACGGCTACTTCGAGTGGTATCTGGAGCCGCAGGGCTACCTGATGGCCGGGGTGTTCTACAAGCGTGTGGAGGATGTGCTTTACCGGCAGTCCCGCGTATTCAATTCCGATGCGCTCAACAGCAATGGCATCGATCGATCGGGGTACGTGTTCTCCGGCATCACCAATGGCGGCGACGGTTACCTTAAGGGGTTCGAAGTGGCTGCGCAGTTGCAGCTGGAGCCATGGATCGGGAACACCGGTCTGCCCGACTGGATGGGTGGTTTCGGCGTCCGTGCGACGGCCACGTTCAACGACAGCGAAGTCACCAAGCCGGCTGTCGGCGCCATCCCGGCGCGCAAGCTCCGCCTGCCGGGAACGTCGGATGAGGTCTACAACTTCGCGCTCTACTACGAGAAGTACGGCGCCTCGGTGCAGCTCAGTTATCAGCGACGATCACTGTGGCTCGACGGATTTGCGGACGATCTCGCCGATGCGGGCGACACCTATTGGGCAGCCGACGACGAACTGGACTTGTCGGCGCGCTATTCGATCAACAAGAACTTCGAGATCTATTTCGACGCGACCAATCTGCTGGACAACGCAGGCAGGCGGTTCGCCGAGCCGGGGAACCTGCTGACCGCGACCGGTATACCGTCGGCGTTCAGCGATCGGCAAACCATCGAGTGGGAGCGCTTCGGACGGCGATACGCCGCCGGCCTTCGATTCACCTTCTGAAGCCGTGCGCATGGATGCGCGTCGGCGCGGGCATTCGAGGCTATCGGCGTGCGGGCTGCTGGTGCTTCTGGCAGTGGCAGCTTGGCTCCCGACGCCGGTGCTCGCGGACGGCCCGTCAGGCAACACGCTCACGCGGCCAGGCGATCTGCGGTACCGGCCGTCGCGGCATCCCGACCGGATCGTATTGCTCCCGGGCGGAGACGCTGCCCGTGAGGTGGCGATCAACTGGCGGACCGGAAGCGCGGTAAAGAATGCCGTGCTGCAGTGGACGCGGTCCCTGGACACTCCCGGTCTGCATTTGTCCGCCGAGACGGCGACGGGAACAACCGACCCGCTGACGACCCGCAACGGCCGGGCTCACCATCACTCCGTGCGGCTCCGCGGCCTGGAGCCGGACACGATGTATGCGTACCGGGTGCGGGGCGAGGGGACGTGGAGCGAGTGGTTGCAGTTTCGCACCGCAGCCGCCGAGTTCAGACCGTTCTCGTTCCTTTACTTCGGCGATGCCCAGAACGCTGTCCGGTCGCATTTCTCGAGGGTCATCCGCGGCGGGTTCCGTGAGGCTCAGGGCGCATCGCTGCTGCTGCACGCCGGCGATCTCGTCAACCAGCGCCGGGGAAATCACGACGACGAGTGGGGCGAATGGTTCGAGGCAGGCGGATTCATCCACGGCATGGTCCCGACCTTCCCGGTAGCCGGCAACCACGAGTACGTCAGCCGCAGGACCTCATCCGGATCCACGTACGAAGTGCTGGGGCCGCACTGGCCAAGGCAGTTCAGTCCGCCTCGCAACGGGCCGGCGGGTTTCGAGCACACGGTGTATTCCGTGCGGTACTCCGGGGTGCTGTTCGTGGCGCTCGATTCATTGCGGGCGCTCGAGGAGCCGGGCGCAGCGGCGATTCAGGCGCGCTGGCTGGACGAGCTGCTGTCGCGCGAGACGCATCGTTGGGTGATCGTCAGCCACCATCATCCGATGTTCTCCGTGGCGCTCGGGCGGGACAACCCGTTGCTTCGTGAACACTGGTTGCCCGTGTTCGAGCGTCACGGCGTCGATCTGGTGCTGCAGGGGCACGACCACGCCTACGGCCGCGGACACAATGTGGCGCAGGGGAACACGGCAGTCGGCGATCGGCGTGGTCCGGTCTATGTGGTTTCCGTGGCGGGTCCCAAGCAGTACATCGCTGCCGGCAATGCACGCGCCGGGCTGCAACGTGTCGGCGAGGACATGCAGCTCTACCAGGTGATCCATCTCGAAGCAGACCGCTTGCGGTTTGAATCGCGGACCGTGACCGGGCGCGTCTACGATGCCTTCGACCTCGAGCAACTCGCTGACGGATCCAATCGTTTCGTTCCCCGCGCGGCCGTCGATGCCGCCGAAACGCGCTGCCGCAACCCGACACAGCCGCGGCCGACGCGTTGTTGGGAGGGTACCGAGCTGGTTGAGTAGCGTTCCATACCGACGACTGTCTCAGCCCCCTTGAGCCCAGATCACCGGATTCCTGGCGGTCTGGATGACTTCGGCTTCGATCGCACCCGGGCACCATTGGTCACGGTCGTTGCGTTGCACTGCGTTCAGGTTCGACGCCAGGTGCATCTGCGAATCCATGTAGATGATCGTCATCACCGATCGTGGACTGTCACTCGTGTTGGGGCCGGCCTTGTGAAAAATCCATCCGAGGTGAAAGCTCACCGTTCCCAACTCGAACGGCTCGACGCAGTAGTCGAATCCGTGACGGGTCATATCGAGGGTGATTCGCGCCTCGCTCTCGTCCGAGATGCCGAGGTCACGGCCAAAGGATACGGCCTGGCTGCCGGCATAGAACCCGAGTGGCCCCATCTCGAGCGGGACGGGCTGCAGGGGTATCCACGCCGTGACGACGCGATCGCTGTCGAAGGGCCAGTAGTACTGGTCGGCATGCGCCGGCGTGATGCCGCCCCCCGGCTCCTTGTAGAGCGATTGGTCGTGGTAGAGCCGGACTCCCCTGACGCCGAGCAGTTCAGCCGCAATTCGGCCGAGACGCTGCCCCATCACGAACTGCTGCACCCGTGGACTGCGCTCCCAGAGATTCATCACCTGCAGGAAGGCCTTGTCGTACGTGCTGCGCTCGCTCATGGGGCCGGGCTTGGGCTGGTGCGCGAGTGTCAGACGGGTGATTTCCGGACCGATGTCTTCGAGAATCTCCTGTGAAAACACGCGCTCCAGCTTGATGAAGCCGTCTTTCCAGAATCGTTCGATCTGGCGATCGGTCAGGGGATAGGGCGAGTCGAGTTCGTTCATGCACTCATCCTCGCGACGATCTTTTCATTGCGGCGCTCCCCAGCCGCAGCCGCGCTCCGGTCTGCAAGGCCGTGTGGGGAAGCGATGTCGGGTCCACGCGCTGCCCATCCATCGAGACACCCGAGTCCCGGCCGGGCGTGATGCTCAACGGATCCCGGCCCGCGCGCCACAGTTGCGCAGCCCGCACCAGCGGGACGCCTGTGACATAACTGCCCGATGCGGGTTGCACGGGGCAAAAGCCGAGCGCAGCGAACACGTACCACGCCCCCATTTGACCGCAGTCGTCGTTGCCGATGATCCCGTCGGGTGAGTCGCTGTAGAACTCGCGCGCGATTCGGGCCACGAGCGCGTGCCCTTTTTCGGGGCTGGGGGTGAAGGCGTACAGCCACGGGATGTGGTGGCTGGGCTCGTTGCCATGGGCGAGCTGTCCGATCATTGCTTCCTGGCCAAGGTGCTTGTCGGCGAGGTTCTTCGGCATGGATGTGCCAAAGAATTGATCGAGCCATCTCTCCAGCGCGGCCGGGCCGCCCAGCAGGTCGCGATATCCGGCGGCATCGTGAAGAGCCGGAGTGGCGGTGTACTGCCAGGCGTTGGCTTCGGTGTAGTCGCCCGGGTTGTTCATGGGGGACGTGGCGATCAAGGGGTCAAAAGGCATCCGCCACGCGCCCGTGCTGCTGCGGCCACGCATCACCTGCGTGTTGACATCCCAGAGGTGTCGCCAGCCTCGACTGCGTCGCTCGAAGCGGTTGGCGATTTCCTGCTCCCCGAGTTGGCGTGCAATGCGCGCGACGGCGTCGTCACCGATGCCGTACTCGAGAGTCTTGCTCACGGCTTCCCCGCCTGCGTAGAGATCGATCGGCAGATGGTTGTGGGTGTCGTAGAGCGTCCAGTCCTGCTGCGCAAACGACGGTACGCCGCGGCGCGACTGCGTGGAGGTTTCCACCATCGCCCGCAGAGCGTCGCGCGCGAGCGCAGGATCGACGAAGCCCTTGGTGATCGCCTCGGCCATCACGGGCAAGGCGGGGTTGCCGATCATGGTAAAGGTTTCGCGACCCCAGGCCGTCCAAAGCGGCAGGAAGCCCATCTGCCGGTGGTGGGCCAGAAAGGTGTCGACGTAGCCGCGCACACGCTCGGGCGCAATCAGGGTGTGCAGGGGATGCACCGCCCGAAACGTGTCCCACAAGCTCAACGTGCTGTCGTAGCGCGGCTCGGCGAGTTCGATGACTTCGCCGCGCGGGCCGCGCACGCGGCCCCGGCTTCCGGGAGCGAGGTCGGCGATGTTGCTCGGGTGCAGGCAGGCACGATAGAGCGCGGAGTAGAAGATGCGCCGGGTCCGGGCATCGGCATCGATGCGCAGGCGACCGAGCAGCGTCTGCCATTGTGCGTCCGCGGCGGCACGGATGTCGTTGAACGTCCTGCCGTGCCCCTCTTCGAGGTTTTGCCGCGCGCCCGTCACGTCCACCGTGGAGAGCGCCACGCGCACTTCCATGACCCGGGTCGCCGGCGCCTCGAAACTGAGCAGATAGCGAGGTGCCTGTGGACCGGCGCCCGCCAGTGATTCCGGCTGATCCGGCAGGCGCAGCACCTGCCGGATGGGACGATCGAACTGCACGATGAACGAGGCCTGACGCTCCACCCAGTTGCGCGCATGGACGGTACCCGTGATTTCACCGCGTGCTACGTCCACCGCCGACTCGGAAGACAGGACGCGTGATCCGGTGACGAAATGCAGTCCGTGGTGAAGATCCACCAGCACCTGAACCGGACCGCTGCGTGCAAACGTCCAGCGGTGTACCGCCACGCGCGTGCTGGCAGTGAGCTCCACCCGCACGCCGTGGTCGGGCAGCGTGATGCGGTACACGCCGGGTCGCGCGGATTCACTGCGCGGATCGTGGACGCTCGAAAAGTCCGTTGTCTGCAGCGTCCAGTTCCGGCCCGCCGAGGGCATCAGCAGCACGTCGCCCAATTCGTTGATACCCGCGCCGCTGATGTGGGTATTGGAAAATCCCAGTGTGCGCGGTGCGCGCCACTGGTAGCCGCTGCTGTAGCTCCAGCCGCGGTTGCCGCGGTCCGGACCGGGCATCACCATGCCGAAGGGTACCGAGGCTGCCGGGGTCACGTGGCCGGTGCCGTCGGTGCCGATGAAGGGATCGACCCACTGCGTGACGTCGCCGCCATCCAGCGTCGCGTGGGCGCTGTCCGCCAGAAGCGAGGACAGCAGTGCTGCCGGGGGAAGGGCGACGAAAGCGCGGCGGGAGACCATGCCGGTTGAGATTACCGGTGGGCGCGAGTCCAACCCAGTGACGGTGCAATGAATACGACGTCATCATCCCGGGCTGCTCAGGCCGAGGCAAGGCAAACTCCGCACAGGGGACGATCCGCGTCTGTATCTGTATGTCTGTCTGTATGTGCGTCTGTAATGGACGGAGGGGTTTGAGAAATGTCGGGACGAACCAAATCGATCAGCCTCATTGCCCTGGCATTGTGTGCATTGCCAGTTGCCGCTGCGCAGGCGAAGCCGGTGTTCTCCCCCGAGGCGACCGCCTCGTGCGTGGCGGCCGCGACCGTCAAGTCGCCTAGCCTTTCCGGGTATGCGGTGCTCGAGTGTGTCGGTCGTTCGGCGCAAGCGTGCATGTCGCGCCCGGGCGGCGACACCACGATAGGCATGATCGATTGCCTGGGGAGCGAGCGCGATTACTGGGATCGCCGGCTCAACCAGGCCTATGCGAAGCGGCTCGCGGCGGCAAAGCAGGAGGATGCATCCATGAGAAGCATCCGCGCGACCACCGCATCGCTGGTCGAGGCGCTACGCACCATGCAGCGCTCCTGGATCAGCTACCGGGACGCCGCCTGTCTCTATGAGCAGGCCCAGTGGATGGGCGGTACCGGCGGCGGCCCCGCGACCATGGCCTGCCACATGCAAGAGACCGCGCAGCAGACGCTGAAACTCGAGGGCTGGTGGTCGCAGTGAGCGGCTGACACCGGCGTCGTGCGCAAGAGAGACGCCATGTCATGAATCCGCAACCGGGATGAAGGATCCCGGTAATCAGTCCATCAAATAATTGCATATCAAGTTCATGAGACGGGTATGCAGATGGCGAGCATGTCGATCGTGCGACACGTGGTTGCACTGTGCGCGGCAGGAATATCGATGACGGCACTTGGCGAGGATGCGGCGGTCGGCCGGGATGCCGGCGCGGTGCTCGATGAGATCGTCGTTACCGCGCAGAAGCGCGAGACCAACCTGCAGGACACGCCGATCTCTATCGCCGTCCTCTCCGGCGAGGACCTCGCGGACAGGCGGGTGATCTCGCTCGCCAGCCTCGCCGACGGCTCCGTACCGTCACTTCGGATTGCGCCTTTTGCGACCCGATCCTCTGCGCTCAACATCGGTATCCGCGGCGTCGGCGCTTCGGGCGACGCGAACCAGCCGGCGAGGGATGCCGGCGTGGGTGTGTACGTGGACGGCGTCTTCCTCGGTCGTGCTCAGGGTCTCGGTGCAGCGCTGCTCGACGTGGAGCGGATCGAAGTGCTGAAGGGACCCCAGGGGACACTCTTCGGGCGCAACTCCGAGGGTGGTGCGATCAGCATCATCACCAAGGCCCCGCGCGGGGAGTTCAATGTCGATACCCGAGTCGGCGTCTCGAACTTCGGCGGCCGCAATGCGGCAATCCGTCTCGACCTTCCTGCGATGGGTGATGTCAGCATCAAGCTCGACGGACTGGTCAACCAGCGCGATGGGACGACCCGCAATCCGGCCGATGGTGAGGGCGACTTCAACGGTTGGGAAAAGCGCGGAGTGCGACTGTCGGCGTTATGGAAGCCGGTGGAGAACTTTCAGGTCACCTACGCCTACGACAACTCACGCGACGCGACGACTCCGTACCATGTGCAGCTCCTGACGGCGGGTCCGTTTGCGAGTCCGTTGCAGCGGGCCGGGGTGTCGGAGAAGCGGCGGGACGCGGCCATCCTGGGTGGCGCACAACAGGACAGTGTGGGCAAGACCAGCGGTCACCTGCTGGTGTTCGACTGGCAGGTCGGCGAGCAATTGCAGCTGCGTTCCATCAGTTCGTACCGGGACCTCGAGCAGAGCCAATACGATCAGGGGTTCATCGATGCGATCTCGACGTTCGCGCCGGGGCGTCCGTTCGCCCGCTACAGTCTCGCCAACGTCGTGCAGCATCAGTACAGCGAGGAACTGCAACTGATCGGGCGGACGGAACAGCTCGAGTATGTCGGTGGCGCCTTCTTCTACCGCGAGAGTGCGGCGGACGACGCCCGGACGCCGCAGATGAACCTTTGGAACGCAAACGGTACGGCCTACACGGTGAATCCGGCCACGACGCCCCTGGATCCGAGTCGCGTGACGGTGGACCGGGCGAGCCGCGCGAACACGGAGAGCGTGGGTCTTTTCGGTCAAGTTGTCTGGACTCCCGCCGATCTGCAACGTCTGCACTTGACGGTCGGAGGACGGTACACGCGGGACGCCAAGGACGGACGGCTGTCGATCCTGAACGGTGCGGCCTCGACACTGTCCTTCGATGATGCCTGGAGCCGCTTCGATCCCATGGTCAGCGCTGCATGGGACCTGGGCGACGACGCGATGGTCTATGCGAAGTGGAGCACCGGGTTCAAGGCGGGCGGCGCAAATTCGCGCTCGCTCAGCTATCGCGCCTTCGCGCCCGAGGAAGTGACCGCGCTCGAAGCGGGCCTCAAGAGCCAGTTCCTCGGCGATCGCCTGCGTCTGAACCTGACGTTGTTCGACGCAACCATCAAGGACAAGCAGATGGACTTCTTCTTCCCGCTCACGGTGGGCGGCTCGCAGCGGACCGTGTCCGATACGACCAATGCCTCGACCGACGGGGATTCCAATGGTGCCGAGGTCGAGCTCGTAGCGGTCCCCAACGAGCGTTTGACGCTTGGGCTCAACTACACCCGGACGAATATCGACGCTCTGAACGCTCCCAACCCGTATGTGGCGGGCAATCCGCTGGCGCGCGTACTGCCGTTGTACGCGCCGGAGAACGCCGGCAGCCTTTCGCTCGATTACGTCTTGCCCCTCGGACCCTCGAAGCTGAAGTTCCACATCGATGGCAACTGGTCCGACGGTTTCTACACGAGCGAGATCGAGCAGACGCTGACGGGAGAGTCGGTGGTGGTCAACACGCGGCTCTCGCTCGCCGATGTCGCGCTCTCGCAGTTCGGTGCCGTGGCAGAGTTTTCGCTCTGGGCGCGCAATCTGCTCGACGAGGAGCACATCTTCTACAAAAGCACCAGCACGACGCTCGGGACTTATGGCATTTTCAATGAGCCGCGCACCTACGGCATCGAAGCCCGGTTGCGATTCGGAGGTCAGCAGTGACTCGCCCATCGCGCCAACCACTTCGGTTTGCAGTTCTTGCCGCGGCGCTCATCGGCGCGTCGATCTCTGTCCATTCGGGCTGGGCGGCGAACGAGGTTGCCGTCGCTGCCGAGCCCGTCGCGACCGGCGTCTCGGCGGACACGCGACTCATCGCTCTGGAAGGTGCGGCCAACGTCCGTTCGATCGGCGGACTGGTCGGCAGTCGGGGTCCGATTCCACTCGACAGTTTCATCCGCGCGGCCGACCTCAATCGCCTCACTGCCGCCGACCGCGACGCGCTGGCGGCTCGCGGGGTCGCTCTCAGCGTCGACCTGCGTACCGAGGAGGAGGCCCGCAGTTCGCCGAATCCCCTGCTCGAGGACCCCCGGTTCCGATACGTTCGGATCTCCCTGCTCGGACGGGAGAAGCTCGACCTCGCGAGCCTGCCACCGTCGCTCGGCGAGATGTATGTGCGCGCGCTGTCGGAGAACCAACCGCAGTTCCGCGAGGT
>JBIKVA010000292.1:0-3004 GCA_044357085.1 Steroidobacteraceae bacterium
GCGCCGGCGAGGGCCAGCAGGTTAACCGGGCTGCCGGCCACCTCGGCGTGGAAGTCGCCCTCGGCCCGACGCGAGATGCGCAGGGAATCGCCCAGCGATTCGAAGCCGATCTGCAGTCCGAGGTCGTGCACCACGAGCTTGAGACGCCGTCCCTTGAGTGCGGCGCAGGCTTCGCGGGCCCGGGGCGACTGGCCGAGATTGCGATTCAGGAGGTTTTCGATGGCTTCGGTCAGCACGGCAGGTCCGCGGTCAATATTTGTAGCCGCGATGCACGGCGACGATGCCGCCGGACAGGTTGTGGTAGCGGCAGTCCTCGAGCCCCGCATCGCGCAGCATGGCGAGCAGGGTTTCCTGGTCGGGGTGCTTGCGGATCGACTCGGCGAGATAGCGATAGCTGTCGGCATCGTTGGCCACCAGCTTGCCGAGCAGCGGCAGCACCTTGAACGAGTAGGCGTCGTAGATCGGTTTCACGCCCGGCGAGGTGGGGTGCGAGAACTCGAGCACCAGCAACTGGCCGCCGGGCTTGAGCACCCGCTGCATGGCGCGCAGGGCGGCCGGCTTGTCGGTGACGTTGCGCAGACCGAAGCCGATGGTGACGCAGTCGAAACTGTTGTCGGCGAAAGGCAGGGCCTCCGCGTTGGCCTGCACGTACTCGATGCCGCGCACGACACCGGTATCGAGCGTGCGGTCGCGGCCGTGTGCCAGCATGGCGCCGTTGATGTCGGAGAGCACGACGAGGCCGCGGTCGCCGACCTGCCCGTGCATGCCGCGCGCGAGATCGCCCGTGCCGCCCGCGACATCGAGGGCACGCTGCCCGGGCCGCAAATGGGTCTGCGAGAGCGTGAACTCCTTCCACAACCGATGCAGACCACCGGACATCAGGTCGTTCATCAGGTCGTATTTGGGTGCCACCGAGTCGAATACGCCGCGCACGCGCTTCGCCTTGTCGCGCCAGGCGACTTCCTCGAAGCCGAAGTGGGTGGTGTTGGATTCGTTCTCGACAGCCATGCGCGCGGAACTCCAGCGGAATCCGGCGCCGGGGCCGGGAGCGGCATTGTAACGTCGCCTCGGGTCCGCCGAGGCGCAGGATGCCGGGCTATGGATTTTCATTGCCGATGGGCGTAAAACAACGCCACGCGTACCGATCCAGCAATGGATCGGCCGAACGGGGGGTTGAAAAAAAGCAAGAAGGGTTTGCAAGGCCGGGCCTCAACCCGGCCTTTTTTTTCGGCTGTTTTCTCAGCCCTCGCCGGCTGCAGCCGCCACCTTCCCGAGATAGCTGCGCCACAACGCGTCCTGGTCGCGACCGAGTTCGCGCAGGTATTTCCAGCTGTAGAGGCCGCTGTCGTGGCCGTCGTCGAACACCAGCCGCACCGCGTACTGGCCCACCGGCTCGATCTCGCGGATGCCCACCGCCTGCTTGCCCACCACCAGGGTCTCCTGTCCGGGCCCGTGCCCCTTCACTTCCGCCGAGGGCGAATGCACCCGCAGAAACTCGAACGGCAGCGCATACCTCTCCGTCTCGCCGAAGGCGACCTCGAGCAGCCGCGACTGGCGGCGCAGGCGAATCTCGGTGGGCGGTTCCATCTCGGCCATGACGTGCATTCCAAGGGGTGGTGAGGCGCGCATCGTACCCGTCGTCCGGGTCCTGTCCACGGTGACTTTTGTCCGGGGCGGTTGGATACTCGGACCACGGGTGGTTGATCGACAGACCGGGGGGTTGAATGCCGTCGACAGATACCTCGCATCCCGACTATTTCCACAAGGTCGTGGATTGCCAGTGGGCATGTCCTGCCCACACCGATGTGCCGGAGTACATCCGGCTGATCGCCCAGGGGCGCTTCACCGATGCTTATTTGGTGAATCGCCGCTCCAACGTGTTTCCCGGCATCCTCGGCCGCGTCTGCGACCGGCCCTGCGAGCCCGCCTGCCGTCGCGGCCGCGTCGAGCAGAAGCCGGTTGCCATCTGCCGGCTGAAGCGCGTTGCTGCCGATCACAAGGACGAATTCCGCGATCGCCTGCCGCCGGTCCCGCAGCAGAAGAACGGCAAGCGGGTCGCGTGCATCGGTGCCGGGTGTGCCTCGCTCACCGTCGCCAACGACCTGATGCCGCTCGGCTACGAGGTCACGATCTTCGAGCAGTTCGCGACTGCCGGCGGACTGATGCGCACCAACATTCCTTCGTTCCGTCTGCCCGGATCGGTCATCGACGAGGAGGTCGCAGCCATCGTCGACATGGGCGTCGACCTGCGACTCGGGCACCGCATCGAGTCGATGCGCAAGCTGCTCGAGGACGGCGGTTTCGATGCCGTGTTCGTCGGTTCCGGCGCGCCCAAGGGCAAGGAGCTGACCTTGCCCGGCCGGCAGGAAGGCGCGGCAAACATCCACATCGGCATCGCCTGGCTCGAGTCCATCGCCTTCGAGCACGTCAAGTCGGTGGGCGAGAACGTGCTGATCATCGGCGTCGGCAACACCGCGATGGACTGCTGCCGCAGCTCGCTGCGTCTCGGTGCGAAGCGCGTGAAGGTCATGGCGCGCAAGCCGCGGCAGTTCTTCAAGGCGTCCGAGTGGGAACTCGAGGACGCCGAAGCCGAGAGCGTCGAGATCGTCATCAACCGCTCGCCCAGGAGCTTCGTCGTCGAGGGCGGCCGGCTGAAGGGCATGCTGTTCGACGTCATGGAATACGAGGTCGATGCGCGCGGCCGCATCACTGCCGAGCGCGTCGGCGGCGAGGAGTTCTTCCCGGCCGACGACGTGATCCTCGCCATCGGTCAGGAAAACGCTTTTCCATGGATCGAGCGCGACCTCGGTATCGACTTCGACAAGTGGGACGTGCCGAAGGTGGATCCGGTCACCTTCGAGAGCACCCGGCCGGGCATTTTCTTTGGCGGTGATGCGGCGTTCGGCCCCAAGAACATCATCTGGTCGGTCGAGCACGGCCACCAGGCCGCCATCTCGATCCACCGGCACTGCGATGGCAAACCGGTCACCGAGCGTCTCGCACC
>JBIKVA010000293.1:0-3002 GCA_044357085.1 Steroidobacteraceae bacterium
TGTACGGCGAGGCGCTGATCATCGCAGGAAGGCCCGCGGATGCACTGACGGTTCTGCAGGAGTCCATCGAGGTTGCCGACGGCATCCTCGCGAGCAACCCTGCGCATCGACCCGCTCTGCGAGCCAAGGCGACCGCAGTGAGTCAGTTCGCAGGCGTCCAGTCAGGACGGTTGCAGTTCGCAAAGGCGCTTGAGTTCAGCAGGACGGCCGCGGGTATCGGCCAGTCTCTGGCGGAGCTTGAACCCAAGGAATCACGTAACAACCTGCGAGTGCACCGGTTCGACGAATACCAGGCACTGTTCCAGCTAGGCCGTATTGCAGACAGCAACCGCATTCTCGCGATCGTGAGTCGACCCGATCCGAATGAGGCCTTGGGCGGCTTTGCGCTGTACAACCTCGTCAGGTGGCAGACGTTTTCGGCATCGGCAGTCGCCGCCGAGGGTCGAATGAAAGAAGCCAAAGCTTTTCTGGATCTTGCCGTGGCCTCCGCCGCACTACACGCCAAGTTCAATCCCAATAGAGTCGACAACGATTTGTTGCAAGCCGCCATCGCATTGGATCGCGGCAAGATAGATTTCCTGCAAGGCAAGCTGTCGGGAATCGAAGCGATGATGTCGCAGCCGCTGGCAGCTGCCGCGGCGTGGCGTGCCACCGTCGGCACAATCGACTACTTCGGGTTCGGTATGATTATCGAAGCACACGCGATCGCCGGGGAGGCAGCTGCTTTGTCGGGCAACCATGCGCTGGCCGAGCGGCATGCTCGGGCTGAACTGCAAGAGTCGCTACGCCAGACACGACCATCGCTCGCGGATCAAGCCCGATCCCATCTGGCGCGCATCCGCCTCGCGCTCGCGCTCGCTCGTCAGGGCGAGGTGGTCGAGGCGAAAACCACGCTGCAGCCCGCGCTCGATTATCTTGCACTGCCTGCGGTACGCGCCTCCGACTCGGTGCTACTCAACGGCATGCATGCACGGGCGCTGCTGGCGTCTGCGCTCGTGACGCCCGAAAAGCGGTCGGAGTTGCTCACCGCTGCGTTGCAACGCTTTGATCGCATGCCGGCTCCAGTCCGTCGACTGCGTGATCAGGCCATGATCCGCGAGGACATCGAACGCGAAATCCGGCGCGGGGCGCGACCTGCGGGAGCCTGATGCCCGACCTCTTCCTCTCCTATTCGCGTGACGATCAGGCACGGACGAAGCTCTTCGCCGAGGCCTTTGCACGCGAGGGTTTCGACGTCTGGTGGGACGCCGGCCTGCGCGCCGGGGAGGCCTATGACGCGGTCACCGAGCAGGCCCTGCGCGAGGCCAAGGCCGTCGTCGTGCTGTGGTCGAAGCGCTCGGTGGCGAGCCGCTGGGTACGCGCCGAGGCGACGCTCGCCCTGCGCAACAAGACGCTCGTACCTGCGACGATCGAGCCTTGTGATCGGCCGATCATGTTCGAGCTCACGCACACCGCCGAACTCTCGCACTGGAACGGCGACGCCGCCGACGTGGCGTTTCGCAGCTTCGTCGGCGACTTGCGCAACTTCATCGGGCGCGGCGCGACCGCGAACGACGTCGCAACACCACGCGAGAGAGACAAGAGCGCCGGCGGCTCCACCGCCGCGAGCACCGGCACTTCAGCGGCGAAGACGAAGCTGTTGACCACGGTCGCCGGGATCGCCCGGCGTCCGTTGCGCGTGCCAGTGCTGGTCGCCGTCGCTGCGATGGTCATCATCAGCGCGAGCGGCTTCATGCTCAGCCGCAGCCTGCAGAGCACCGAGCGCGGTACCACCGGGCGCCTCGCCTACGTCGCCGTCGCTTTGCCCGACGGGTATGTCATCGGCCCCTCGCAGCTCGAGCCGGTGACGATCTCGCACGATGGCAGCCGGATCGCTTTTGCAGCGATCAAGGACGGCAAGTCGATGCTGTTCGTGCGCGCATTCGATCAACCCGAAGCCCGGCTGATCGACGGCACCGAAGGTGCCGACGCGCCCTTTTTCTCGCCCGATGGTCAGTGGCTCGGCTACTTCGCCAACGAAAAGCTGCGCAAGGTCCCGGTCGTCGGTGGGGCTCCGAAGGTGCTGGCCGATGCGCGCTTCCATCGCGGCGGCGACTGGGGTGATGACGGCTTCATCTACTTCGCACCGACCAACGGCGGTGGCATCTGGCGCGTCCCCGAAGGCGGCGGCGCAGTCGCGCAAGTCACCAAACTCGACCCTCGGAGGGGCGAGATCTCGCATCGTTGGCCGCACCATGTCCGCGGAACCGACACCCTGCTGTTCTCCGCGTGGACCGGGCCGGGTGACGACGAAGGCCGGATCGCGACGCAGTCGACGGACCTGGCCGGCCATCGCTGGCTCGTGGAGGGCCAACGCCCGCGCTACGCGCCCGAGCCCGGATTGCTGGCCTATCGGTATGGCAAGCAACTCCTCACTGTGCCCTGGGATCCCTCGCGACCGGAGCTGGGAAAAGCAGTGCCGCTCAAGGCAAGCATCGAACCGGTCGATGGCGCTCGCAACGAGGGCACGGGCAACTACGCATTCGGCGAGGACGGTACTCTCGTCTACCTGCGGACCGAAATACCTTTGAGTGCGCGCCGCCCGACTTGGGTCGACCGGTCAGGCAAGGTCAGCGCGATGCCGCTCGAGGTGCGCGGCTACGAAAACGTCGCACTGTCCCCCGACGGTACGCGGGCCGTGTTGCAGATTCGCGAGGGGACGACGCGCCTCTGGATCTATGACCTCGCACGCGAGACCTTGACGCCGCTGCGGACGGGACCCGGCTCCAGTCAGGGGCCGCTATGGAGCGCCGATGGCAGGCGCGTCATCTACCGCGGCACTCGGCAGGGAACCCGCAACCTCTATCAGATCGCGGTCGACGGCTCCGGCGAGGAACAGCGTCTGACCTCGAAGCCCGGCGTTGTCCAGGTGCCATCATCCATCTCCGCAGACGGACAACTCCTTCTGTTCAGCGAGAACGGGCCCGACGAGCGCTTCTCCGCAGGCACATGGGTGATGTCGC
>JBIKVA010000294.1:0-2997 GCA_044357085.1 Steroidobacteraceae bacterium
TTCCATGATCGCCGCGAACACCGAACCGAGCGCCAGACAGGCGACCGCCACCGAGGCATTGGCGAGCTTGATCGACGCATAGAACGTGAACCAGTGCAGCGCGATCACGCAGCCGGCGAGCGCGTGACGGCCGAGGGACCGCGCATCGATGCCGCGCAGGCCGCGCCATACGCGGGGAAACAACGCGAGGATCGCCGTGGCGAGCGCCATGCGCCACAGCACGAGCGGCATGGCGGGCAGCGTGATCAGCCGGCCGAGGATGGCCGTGAACCCCCACAGGAAAACGCAGAACTGCAGTTGCCAGAACGCAGTCCGCTGCGCGGGGTTCACTGCTGCAGTCGACGGATCTCGGCGATGTCCCGCGGTGGCTCGAGCCACTGCCGGGCTTCGGTCTCGAGATAGCCGCGGATCGACGCCGGCAGATCGGCGTAGCGATCGACGCGCCACGAGACCATGTGCATCACACCCTTGCCGAGGCCAGCGGGCAGGTCGCCGAAACGCAGCCAGCTGATCTGGTACGGGTGCGTGATGCCGGGCGCCGCGCCCTGATGGAAGAAGTCGTAATGCTCGAAGGACTGCACGCGGCTGCCGCTCGGCAGCGGCAGATCGAGGAACAAGGGAGCCGAGAAGGCGAGGGTGTTGCCGATCTGTCGCGCCATGATGTCGGTGCCCGGGCCGATCCGCTGCTTGCGAGCGCCGGCGCCCTGCTCGACCCAGGTCTCGACACCGCGCTCCCGCAGGGCGTAGGTGATGTACTGGTAGGGATAGGCGATCGGCGGCAAGGGCTTGCCCTGCCACTCGCGCAGGATTTCATTGGTGTCGATGTCCCGGTAGATGAAGGTTTTGCGCGACACCTGATGGGCCTCGGTCGGCCTCGAGAGGGACCGCTCGAGCCGCGCGGCATCGACGCCTTCCATGCGCATCACCGGCTTGCCCTCCGGATAGGTGTAGACCGTGCCGACGGCGTACCAGTAGACCGGTTTGCCGCTGCCGACACGCATCTCGACCCACTTGGCGAAGGTGTCGGGCGTGAAGCCACGGTCCGCGCTCATGACGGGCGTTGCGCTGCCGAGCAGCAAAAGGCTCAAGGCCATCCAGGCGCGCGGGCCTGAAAACCCGGTCGGTGTCAACATGGCGATATCCTCCATTGCCCCGGTAAACTCGGGAACCTTCGCTGCGGCGGTCAGTCTGTCCACGGCGAGTTTACCGGAGCATCCGTTGTTTCAGTCCTGGTTCCGTCCATGCGTGCGCTTCGTGTTGATCGCCGGCCTTGCGGCCGCGGCGGCGCTCGGCACTCGTGCGTCGGCGGCGGGTAACGGCGACGACCAGTCCGCCGAGACGCCGCTGCTCCAGTCGGGTCTCGTCGACGGCCTGCAGGCCTCGCTCGGTGCGCAGGCCATCGTCATGCAGGGAGTGGTCGATCGGGCACTGGGCTACATCGGCGTTCCGTACCGTTTCGGTGGCAGCAATCCGCAGACGGGTTTCGACTGCAGCGGCCTGGTCAATCACGTGTTTCGCGAGACCCTCGGCGTCGTCCTGCCGCGTACCTCGAGGCAGCTTGCCGGCATTGGCGTGGCGGTGCCTCGCGAAGAACTGCGTCCGGGCGACCTCGTGTTCTTCAACACCCGCGGCGCCGCGAACTCGCACGTCGGCATCTACCTGGGGGACGGCAGGTTCGTGCACGCCCCCCGCGCGCGCACCCTGGTGCGCATCGATCGCCTCGATGACATCGGCTATCGCGGACGTTTCGAGGGCGCGCGTCGCCTCGACACGCTCGCGCTGCTGATCGCCCCCGTCGACCCGCGCCTCTAGTTGCGGTCCGTGTCCCGCTGCGGCGGGTCCAGGCCGATCTGGCGCGCGAGGTCCGCCGGCGTCCACGGGTTCTCCAATACGTACCGATGGCCGTGCAGCGTGACATGGAAGTCGCGGGTCGGCCCTTCGCCGAAGGCGCGATAACGCCGGCGATATTCTTCGACCGACACATCCGGCGAGATCTCGCACATCCGTCGATACTCGGCGCGCAATCGTGTGGGGCCGGTCCAGGTTTCCGCAGTGCGCGGCAGCGGCGCATCCTGCGCGGCCAGTTGCGGCGCGAGACGCAGGAAGACCCGCAGCAGCGCCGCGTAGGCCAAAGTCGCAACGTGCATGCGCCCCCAGTCACGCTCGATCGCAAACCATTCGGTGGCGACGATCGGTCCGGCGTCGACGCGGGCGGTCATCTCGTGGGCCGTGGCGCCGAAGCGCTCGGCGCCTTCGAAGACCGCGAAGCTCTCCGGGTAGACGCCGGGATATTGCGGCGAGCCCGGATGAAAGTTGTAGGCGCCGCAGTCGCAGGAGTCGATGTAAGCCGCGGGGACGATGAGATCGGTGGTGAAGGCGATCAGTCGTCGACGGGCGACGCGCTCGGCGAACACCGCATCGAGTTCCGCCCGCGTTGCCACGATGGACACCCGCAGCCCCGGCGCGTGATCGCGCAATTCATCGGCGAGTTCCGGCCCCTGATGGGTGGCGGTGATCAGGACGATTTCGGCGGGCATGCCGGCAACGATACCCCGCCCCGGGTCAGGTCAGCGCAAGAAAGCGTGACGGGTGGGCGTGCCCCGGGTGGTCGACCCAGCCGCGCACCCGCTTCGCGACGAGCCGGTTGGAGACCCCGGCCCAGGTCGGGATGAACGGCACATCGCGCAGCAGGATCTTCTCCGCTTCGCGATAGAGGCCGAAACGCTTCTCGACCGTGGCCTGACGCTCGGCCTCGCGCACCAGCCGGTCGTATTCCGGGTTGCGGTGACGGGTGACGTTCTCTGCCGAGTCCGACACGAAGCGGTCGAGGAAGTTGGCGGCAGAGGGCACCACGGCGAAAGCGCCGTAGCTGAAGAGATCGTAGTCGCCGCGCTGCAGCGCGGCGGTGTAGGCCCGGCCGTCGAGCGGCAACAGTTCCAGATCGACGCCGATGGGCTTCCACATGGCCGCCACGGCGAGGAACACCTTGCGTACGGT
>JBIKVA010000295.1:0-2981 GCA_044357085.1 Steroidobacteraceae bacterium
ACGAAGAGGCGCGGGCGGTCAGCGATGTCGTCCTCTCGAACCGCGTCAACTACTGGACTGGTCGTGAGGCGCGCGACTTCGAGCGTGAATTCGCCGCTTGGGTGGGCGTACCTCATGCCATCGCCCTGACCAACGGGACGGTTGCCCTTGACGTGGCTCTGCACGCGCTCGGCATCCGGCAGGGCGACGAGGTGATCGTCACGCCCCGTACTTTTATCGCGAGCATTTCCTGTGTCGTCAACGCCGGGGCTACCCCCGTGTTCGCGGACGTCGATCGCGACAGCGGCAATATCTCTCCCGAATCCATTGCCCGGGCGATTACTCCGCGTACCAAGGCGGTCATCTGTGTCCACCTCGCCGGCTGGCCGTGCGACATGGACGGCATCATGGCGATCGCCGATCGGCATGGTCTCAAAGTGATCGAGGATTGCGCCCAGGCCCACGGCGCGCTCTACAAAGGTCGCAGCGTCGGCAGCATCGGTCATGTCGGAGCCTGGAGTTTCTGTCAGGACAAGATCATGACCACGGGTGGCGAGGGCGGTATGGTCACCACTCGCGATGAAAACCTCTGGCGGGCGATGTGGGCGTTCAAGGACCACGGCAAGAGCTACGCCGCGGTGTACGAGCGCGAGCACCCGCCCGGTTTCCGCTGGTTGCACGAGTCTTTCGGCACCAACTGGCGGATGATCGAAGTGCAGGCTGCCATCGGCAGAATACAGCTTCGCCGCATGGGAGAGTGGACTGCTCGCCGGGTGGCTAACGCCGAGCGGATCTGGGCGGCATGCCGGGGCCTGCCGGGGCTGCGGGTTCCGGTGTTCTCGTGTCGGCCCGGCGCGTGTAGCAGCCGCGGGAGCGCGGGTTGCGCGGGCTCCGGGTGTGTGCATGCCGCATACAAGTGCTACGTCCATGTGCGTCCAGAAAAACTGGGCGAAGGCTGGACGCGTGACCGTATCGTCGAGCGCATCAACTCGCACGGCGTCCCGTGCTATCAGGGTTCCTGCTCTGAGGTCTACCTCGAGAGAGCTTTCGATGACACGGGTTGGCGACCGAATGGGCGGCTCCCCGTCGCACGCGAACTGGGCGAGACATCCCTGATGTTCCTCGTGCATCCGACGCTGACCGAGCAGGAGATCGACAAGGCCTGCGACGTCATTCGCATGGTCATGACCGAGGCGACGGCGTGACATCGATCGCGGCCCCAGCGGCCGAGGTGTCGATCGACGGTACGCTCTTCAGGCTGTTGCACTGGGGGTGGATGCTGCCGCGGCGCGTGAAGCAGATCGTCATGGTCTTGTCCGATGTGTCGCTGCTGATCGTGGCCTTCATTCTCGCGACGCTGGTGTTCTACGACTGGCTGCCGCCCTTCCCGTCCGCATTGTGGGAGATTCTCGGCGTTACCGTGACCGGCGGCATCTTGGGCTTTTACGTTGCCGGTCTGTACCGCACGTTCTTCCGTTACTGGGGCGGCGGAGTCTTCGGTCGGACGTTCCTTGGTGCGGGGCTCGCGGCACTGGCGGGAACGCTTTACAGCCATTTCCTCTACAGTGATGCACTCGGGACCGGATATTTTCTTGGTTTTGCGGTCCTCGCGGTCATCGCCACCTCATCGTCGAGGCTGCTGCTGTCGATGCTGTTGCGGCGCATGTTCGACCAGTCCGCCGAGCCCGTGGTGATCTACGGTGCGGGCGATGCGGGGCAGCAGGTTCTTGCCCTGATGCGCGGGGGGCGCGACTACCGTCCCGTTTCTTTCGTCGATGACGATCCGCGCCTCTGGGGACAGACCATCAACGGCCTCCAGGTGCGCGCGCCAGCGTCCCTTCCGGCGATCAGGAAGTCCAACCCCTTCGATCGCGTGATTCTGGCGCTGCCGTCGGTGACGGGCGCGCGGCGTCGCGCCATCCTTGCCGAACTCGGCAAACTCGGTGCCTACGTGGTTTCGGTGCCCGCCATTGAAGAAATCCTCGAGGGTCGAAAACGTATCGATCAGTTCAAAGAACTGGACGTCAACGATCTGCTCGCTCGCGATTCCGTCGATCCCGTGCTCCGCTTGTTCCGTCGCTGCGTAGAGGGCAAGACGGTGCTGGTGAGCGGCGCGGGCGGATCGATCGGTTCGGAGATCTGTCGGCAAGTCATCGCCGCCGGGGTGCGGCGACTGGTGCTGCTCGAGATTTCGGAGGTTGCGCTTTACGAGATCGACCGCGGATTGCGCGAGACGATCCAGCGCGATGGGCTCGTGGTTGAGCTGGTGCCGCTTCTGTGTGATGCCAAGGATGCTGCGAGGGTCGCAGAGGTGTTGGCTGCGTTACAGATATCGACCATCTATCACGCTGCCGCCTACAAGCATGTGCCGATCGTCGAGTCGAACGTCATCGCCGGAATCCGCAACAACGTCTTTGGTACGTTGACCATTGCCGAGGCCGCGATACGCGCTGGCATCGCCGATTTCGTGCTGGTTTCCACGGACAAGGCCGTGAAGCCGACCAACGTCATGGGAGCCACCAAGAGGGTGGCGGAACTCGTGCTGCAGGCACTGCAGGGCCGGGGATCGGGTACCCGGTTCAGCATGGTGCGCTTCGGCAACGTGCTTGCGTCGTCCGGATCGGTGGTACCGCTCTTTCGTGAGCAGGTCAGGTGTGGAGGTCCCGTGACAGTCACTCACCCGGAGGTGACACGCTACTTCATGACCATCCCCGAGGCTGCGCAACTCGTCATCCAGGCGAGCGGGTTGGCCCGTGGTGGTGAGGTGTTTCTGCTCGACATGGGTCAGCCGGTACGTATCCGGGATCTTGCAGTCCTGGTCATCGAACTGATGGGCAAGACCGTGCGGGATTCCGCCAACCCGGGTGGTGACATCGAGATCCGCTACACCGATCTGCGGCCGGGCGAGAAGTTGTACGAGGAATTGCTGATCGACTCCGAGGCCGAGCCTACGGAGCATCCCAAGATCCGCTGTGCCGTCGAGCCTCACCTTGGCTGGATCG
>JBIKVA010000061.1:0-11665 GCA_044357085.1 Steroidobacteraceae bacterium
CGGCGTCGTCGGTGCCGCGGCCGCGCAATCGGCGCTCGAGTTCGGCGCGCGAGGGCGGCAGCACGAAGATCGTGATGCAGCCGGGTTTGCCGCTGCGCGGATCGCGTGTGCGCTCGCGCACCTGCCTTGCGCCCTGCCAGTCGATCTCGAGGATCACGTCGTGGCCGCGGCCGAAGGCCTCGGCGAGCGCCGCGCGACTCGTGCCGTAGTAGTTGTCGAACACCTGCGCGTACTCGAGGAAGCCCTCGGCGGCGATCATCGCGCGGAAGGTCGCGACGTCCGTGAAGTGATAGTCGCGGCCGTCGATCTCGGTCGGCCGCTGCCGCCGCGTGGTGTGCGACACGCACACGCGCAGGTTCGCCTCGCGCGCGAGCGTGGCCTTCACGAGGCTGGTCTTGCCCGCGCCCGACGGCGCGGCGATCACGAAAAGACGTCCGCCGGTCATTCGATGTTCTGCACCTGCTCGCGCATCTGCTCGATCAGCACCTTCATGTCGACGGCGAGGCGCGTGGTGTCGAGTTCCTGCGACTTGGACGAGAGCGTGTTGGCTTCGCGGTTGAGTTCCTGCATCAGGAAATCGAGGCGCCGACCCGCGGCTTCGCTGCCGTCGATGATGCGGCGGATCTCGGTGATGTGGCCGTCGAGCCGGTCGAGCTCCTCGTCGACGTCGGCGCGCTGCAATATCAGCACCAGTTCCTGCTCGAAGCGCTCGGCGTCGACCGTGGTCCCGAGCTCGGCGATGCGCTGCTGCAAACGCATTCGCAGGCGCGCGCGCAGTTCCGGCATGCGCGCCCGCAGGTCGGTGACAATGGCGGCGAGCGCTTCGCAGCGTTGCACGATGAGTTCGCGCAATCTTTGGCCTTCCCGTGCGCGCGCCGCCGCAAGGTCGCGTACCGTCTCGAGGAAGAGTGCGCGACAGGCGCCCTGCAGGCTCTCGGTGTCGGGTGCGTCGTCCTTCAGCACGCCCGGCCAGCGCAACACCTCGAGCGGATCGACTCGTACGCCGATCCCCAGGCCTGCGAAGGGGCCGGGCCCGGGCGTTTTCAAGCTGATCTCCTGGACTGCGGCGAGCAGGCGTTCGAGCACTGCCTCGTCGATGCGCAGGTCGCGCTCGGCCCGATGGGCACCGCGCAGGTGGATGGTGCAGTCGAGTTTGCCGCGGCGCAGCTCGCGCGCGAGGGTCTGCCGCAGATCGCCCTCGAGCGAGCGCAGTTCTTCGGGCAGGCGGAAGCCCGGCTCGAGATAGCGGTGATTGACGCTGCGCATCTCGCAGGTGAGTTCGCCGAAGGGGCCGCTCGCCTCGCGCCGCGCGAAACCGGTCATGCTGCTGATCATCGACGACTCCGGCGGGACGGTCCGCAGAGGAATTCCCGTGACCGTGCGCCGTGCGCGGCCGGGGTGTATAAAGCGCGCAGTTTAGCCCAACGAAATTCCTCACGACGGTATCGAACACATGTCTTCACGTCCGAGCGGGCGACGGCCCGATGAACTGCGCCGCGTCGCTTTCCAGCGCCGCTTCACCCGCCACGCGGAGGGTTCCGTGCTGGTGGAGTTCGGCGACACGCGCGTGCTGTGCACCGCGAGCATCGAGGACGGCGTGCCCGGGTTCCTGCGCGGGCGCGGACAGGGCTGGGTCACCGCCGAGTACGGCATGCTGCCGCGCGCCACGCACACGCGCTCGGCGCGCGAGGCCGCCAAGGGCAAGCAGTCCGGCCGCACCCAGGAGATCCAGCGCCTCATCGGGCGCAGCCTGCGGGCCGTGATCGACATGAGCGCTCTCGGCGAGCGTACGGTCACGCTCGACTGCGACGTGCTGCAGGCCGACGGCGGCACGCGCACTGCGGCAATCACCGGCAGCTTCGTGGCGCTGGCCGACGCCTGCAACACGCTGATCGCCCGCGGCGCGCTCGCCGCTTCGCCGCTGCACGGGCAGGTGGCGGCGGTGTCGGTCGGCATCTGCCGCGGCGTGCCGGTGCTCGATCTCGACTATGCCGAGGACTCGCAGGCCGAGACCGACATGAACGTGGTGATGAAGGACGGCGGCGGTTTCGTCGAAATCCAGGGTACCGCGGAGGGGCATGCCTTTCGCCGCGACGAACTCGACGCGCTGCTGGCCCTCGCTGACGCCGGCATCACGCACCTGCATGCGCTGCAGCGCGAGGCCCTGGCCGCGCTGGTGCCGCAACGCTGAATGCGCATCGTGCTCGCCACCGGCAACGCCGGCAAGATCCGCGAGTTCGCCGCAATGCTCGGTCCGCTGGGGTTCGAGTTCGTACCGCAATCGCAGTTCGGCATCGAGCCCCCAGAGGAGACCGGCGACACTTTCGAGGAGAATGCCTTGCTGAAGGCCCGTTACGCCGCAGGCCGCAGCGGGTTGCCGGCGATGGCCGACGATTCCGGGCTCGAGGTCGATGCACTCGGCGGCGCGCCCGGAGTGCGCTCGGCGCGCTATGCCGGCGAGGGTGCGGGTGACGCCGCCAATCTGCAGAAGTTGCTGGCGACCATGCAGGGCGTCGCAGACGAGGCACGCGGTGCCCGCTTCCGTTGCGTGATCGCGCTGGTGCGCGCTGCGGATGATCCCGAACCGGTACTTGGCACGGGCGCCTGGGATGGTCGCATCCTGCGCGAGCCGCGCGGCAGCGGCGGCTTCGGCTACGACCCCGTGTTCGCACCGGCGGGCACGACACTCAGCGTCGCCGAACTGCCCGCGGCAGCAAAGCATGCGCAGAGCCATCGCGGTTCGGCGCTGCGCGATCTGGTCGCGAAGTTTCGCGCCCGCGGGCCGGGCTGATCGCCGCAGTGGCGGGAGTCAGCCAGCGCGCCGCGCCGTCGCCCAGGCCGCCCAGGCCGCCTGTGCCGTCGCGGGAACCGGTGCCGCTGGGTCTTTACATCCACTTCCCGTGGTGTGTGAGCAAGTGTCCCTACTGCGACTTCAATTCCCATGCCTTGCATGATGGTGTGCCGGGACGCGACACCGTTCCCGAAGAGCGCTACGTCGAGGCCTTGCTGCTCGATCTTGCGCAACAGCTCGAATCGCAGGCGGGTCTTGTCGGTGGGCGCGCCATCGCGTCGGTGTTCATGGGTGGGGGCACGCCGAGCCTGTTTTCACCGCGCGCCATCGCACGCGTGCTCGAGTTCGTCCGCGCCCGTATCGGACTTGTCGCCGGGGTCGAGATCACGCTCGAGGCCAATCCCGGGACGATAGAGCGCGGGCGGTTTGCCGAGTACGCCGCCGCCGGCGTCAATCGCGTATCGCTCGGCGCGCAGAGTTTCGATGCCGCGACCTTGCGCGAACTCGGTCGCATCCACTCGCCGGCCGAGACGTTCGCGGCGGTCGATGAACTGCGAGCGGCGGGGCTGGCCAATTTCAATCTGGATCTCATGTACGGATTGCCCGGACAGGACGAGGCGCACGCGCTGCGCGACGTCACGACGGCGATCTCGCTCGAGCCCCGGCAGGTGTCCCACTATCACCTCACGCTCGAACCGGGCACCGCCTTCGCCGCGAGGCCGCCCGCGGGCCTGCCCGGGGACGAACAGACCGAGCGCATGCTCGCGCTGTCGGCCGAGAGGCTGGTCGACGCGGGCTATCGGCAGTACGAGGTGTCCGCATGGGCGCGCGAGGGCGGTGCCTGCGCCCATAACCTCGTCTACTGGCGTTTCGGCGACTACCTCGGCATCGGCGCCGGCGCGCACGGCAAGCTCGGCGGCGTCGATCCGGAAAGCGGCGTCTTCGTGCTCCGCCGCAGCACGCAACAGCGCGAGCCGCGGCGCTACCAGCGCGATCCGCAACACGGCGTGGCATGGCGCGACATCGTGCCCGCACAGCGTCCGTTCGAGTTCATGCTGAACGCGCTGCGTCTCGTCGAGGGTTTCGATACCCGCCTGTTCGAGGAGCGCACCGACCTGCCCTGGAGCGTGGTCGAGGCAACGGTGGAGCGGCTCCGGGGGCGGGGTTTGTTGCAGTTGCGGGGAACCGATGCGGCGCCGCGAATCTCGACGACCCCCGTCGGCCAGCGCTTCCTGAACGACGTGTTGGTCGAATTTCTGTCAGAAGAATCCGTGGCTTAGGCCACTTGCCGCCCGCTTTTTCAGGAAAGTATGCACAGCAGCGGAAAAGCCGAGAAGGGATGGTGAATTACGTCTGTTTTTCAGTCCGGGTTGAATGATTGTCATGCAAACCACTGATTTATAAATAAAATACCCCGTGGTCATTTTTTGACCAATCCAACCAGAAGGCGAAAATCCCCGCAATCGATGGGCCAGTGTCCGCGGTGTTCCACAGAGTTATCCACAGAAACTGTGGATCACTGCGTACCTTGGGGAGGGCGGACCGGCTTCATGGCCCGCAGGCCTTGTCGAAACCATGGCACAACGCTTAGACTGCGCGCCCTTTTCGCCCTGACCGGCTAGTGCAAGGTCTTCCATGAAACCCTCGATCCACCCGGAATACTCGGAAATCACGGTGTCCTGCTCCTGCGGTAACACCTTCAAGACCCGCTCGACGCTCGGCCAGGACCTCTCGCTCGAAGTCTGCTCGAGCTGCCACCCGTTCTACACGGGCAAGCAAAAGATGGTCGACACCGCGGGCCGCGTCGACAAGTTCCGCAAGAAGTACGCGGCCGCTGCCGCACGCTGATCGCGCGCAGTCCGCGGCGCCGGGCCCTCGGGACCGGTTCCTCAGCAAAGGCGCCCCCGGGGCGCCTTTTTGCTTTTCTTGACCCTGGGTGTGCTGGGGCGACGCTGGAACTTCTGCTAGCGTCAAGTCGTCGAATTTCCGCGATCGTCCGTGTTTTCCGATCGACTGGGGTCGTCCCGAATGCTTAGAGCTCTTGCCACCCTGCTTGCCGCGCTCGCCGTGCTCACGGCCGCGCCCCATGTCGAGGCCCAGACGGGAGGCAAGCGCAAGTCGCAGGAGAGCTCGACCTCGCGCAAGGCGCACGAGCAGATCCTCAAGGCTTATGGCGTCTACGACGATCAGGCATTGCAGGACTACGTGAGCGAGATCGGCCAGCGCGTTGCGCGCCAGAGCAGCATGCCCGACGAGGAATGGAAGTTCGTCGTCCTCGATGACGACTCGCTCAACGCCTTCACCACCGGCTGCTGTTTCGTCTATCTGCATCGCGGGCTGCTGCTGCAGCTGAACTCCGAGGCCGAGCTTGCCGCCGTGCTCGGGCACGAGATCGCCCATGTCACGGCGCGGCATCCGCAGAAGCGCATGACCCGCGGCGTGCTCGCGAGCCTTGCTGCCGCAGCCGCCGCGATCTACACCAACTCGGGCGCCGTGGCCGATCTGGCCAACCTCGGCGCCAATGCCTGGATGCAGGGCTACGGGCGCGACAACGAACTCGAAGCCGATCGCATCGGTTTGCAGTACTCCACCCGCGCCGGCTATCGCCCCGAGGCCATGGGTGAGGTGTTCCAGATGTTCCGCCGCGGCGAGCGCTTCGAGATCGATCGGGCACGCGCCGAGGGACGCGAGCCGCGTATCTATCACGGGCTGTTCTCATCGCATCCCACGCCTGACGCGCGTGCCGTGCAGGCGGCGAAGACGTCGGCACGGCTCGAAACGGGCCCGCAGGGTGGCTGGGTGGACAACCGCGAGCGCTACATGAAGGCCATCGACGGCATGACCTATGGCTCGAGTCGCGCCCAGGGCATCGTGCGCGACAATCGGCTGTATCACGCAGACCTCGGCATCACGGTCGCCTTCCCGCGGGCGTGGACGGTGGAGAACCAGCGCGATGCGCTGATCGCCTACACGCCGAACAAGGACACGCTGATGCAGATCACGCTCAAGGACTACCCGCCCACGCAGGGGCCGCGGGAGTTCCTGTTGTCGCAGCTGCGCGGCGCCTCGCTCGCCGGCGGCGAGCCGATCCAGGTGAACGGCATGCAGGGCTACACGGTACGCACGACCTCCGGTTCGCCGCTCGATAACGGTGCGGGTCCGGTACGCTGGACGGTGCTGTACCGCGGCAAGAGTGCATACCTCTTCGCCGGCGCGAGCCGTTCCTCGCGTAGCGGCATGCCCGAGGCGGACGGGCTCTTCCTTTCGGTCGCCGAAACCCTGCGGTCGCTGAAGCCGTCGGAATATCCGCTCGCCGAGCCTTATCGTCTGCGCATCCGGACGGCGACGGCGGACACGCGGCTCGAGGACTATGCGGCGGCCATGCCGGTCGAGAAGTTCCAGAAGGAAGAACTGATGTTGATCAACGGCCTGTATCCCGACCGCAAGTTGCAGCCCGGCGCTTTCTACAAGGTGGTCGAGTAGAAAAATTGCGGCGCAGCGCCTTGATTATGCGCAGCCGGCATGTCAATTTCGCTGCAGTCCGTTGCCTGTCCGCGACGGTTTCCAAGACGATGAATCGCACGCCATGGCCAACAAGAAATTCGAACTGAAAGACCTCGCCTCCGGCAAGACCAGCGAGTTGCCGGCACGCTCCGGCAGCATCGGTCCCGACGTGATCGACATCGCCGCGCTCACCAAGGACCACGGCGTCTTCACTTTCGATCCGGGGTTCATGGCGACGGCGAGCACCGAGAGCCGCATCACCTACATCGACGGCGACCAGGGTGTGCTGCTCTATCGCGGCTACCCCATCGAGCAGCTCGCTGCCCAGAGCTCGTTCATCGAGGTGGCGTACCTGCTCAACAACGGCGAGCTTCCCGACCCGAAGCAACTCGCCGACTTCAGCGTCAGCATCACTCGCCACACCATGGTCAACGAGTCGCTGCTGCGGATGTTCAACGGCTTCCACTACGACGCGCATCCGATGGCCATGGTCAGCGCGATCGTCGCCTCGATGTCGGCGTTCTACCACGACTCGATGGACATCAATAATCCGCGCCATCGCGAGATCTTCATGCACCGCATCATCGCCAAGCTGCCGACGATCTCGGCGGCGGCGTACAAGCGGGCGCTCGGTCAGCCTTTCGTCTACCCGCGCAACGATCTCGACTACTGCAGCAACCTGCTGCACATGTTCTACGCGGTGCCCTGCGAGCCCTACCACGTCGATCCGCTCGCGGCGCAGGCCCTCGACCTGCTGCTCATCCTGCACGCGGACCACGAGCAGAATGCCAGCACCTCGACAGTGCGGCTGGCCGGCTCGACCGGCGCGAATCCCTATGCCGCGATCTCCGCCGGCGTATCCGCGCTCTGGGGCCCTGCGCATGGCGGCGCCAACGAAGCCGTGCTCGAGATGCTCGAGGAGATCGGCACGGTCGACAACATCCCCAAGTTCCTCGCACAGGTGAAGGACAAGTCCAGCCACGTGCGCCTGATGGGCTTCGGTCACCGTGTCTACAAGAACTTCGATCCGCGCGCGAAGATCATCCGCGAGATGTGCCACAAGGTGCTCGCCAAGATGGGTCGGGCCGACAACCCGCTGCTCGAGCTCGCGCAGCGGCTCGAGGAAATCGCGCTGCGCGACGACTACTTCATCTCGCGCAAGCTCTATCCGAACGTCGACTTCTACTCGGGCATCATCTACAGCGCGCTCGGCATCCCGCGCTCGATGTTCACCGTGATGTTCGCCATCGCCCGCACCGCGGGGTGGGTGGCGCACTGGCAGGAGATGATCAGCGATCCGGCCTACAAGATCGGCCGCCCGCGCCAGCTCTACACCGGTCCGGTGAAGCGCGACTACGTGCCGATCGGCAAGCGCGGCTCGTAGGCTGACGCAAGCAGCGCCGTCACCTCGTCGGTGTCGGCGCGCCGCATCGGCTTGCCATCCACCGGGCTCACCGGTGACTGGCGGATGCCGTCGACCGGGAACACCACGATCTCTACCGGCTGGCCGTCGACATCGAGGCGCAGTGCGGGCTGCTGCACCACGCGCTCGGCATTGAGTCGCGTTCGACGCTCGCCAACCTGGAAGGGCACATGCTGATCCATCAGCCTGAAGGTGACTGATTCGGCGCGGTCCGCAAAGACGTGCAGGGTGACGTCATCGTGTGCCGTGGCGGTACCGTGCAGGACAGGACCGACCAGCCGCGGTTCAAAACCGCCGAGGCGTCGCATGACATCGAGCGCAACCTCCCGCTGTGCTTGCAGTGATTCCTGATGGGCCTCGCCACCGAACAGGCGCTGGTATTCCTGCAGGGCCTCCTCGATCTCGGTGTTGCGCGGCAGCACGGCACCGTCCACCACCCCGAAGCGTTCGGCAGCCTTGCGCTTGGCGAACAGGAAATCGCGTATGCCGTGTTCGGCCATCACCCGGGCGGCTTCCTGGGCGAGTGCGCGGCGCAGGTTCTCGGCGCGTGGCGGCAGTTTCTTCACGAGCGCAACCCCGTCAGAAGATGGGCTCTGCGGTGGGCTGGTCGGGCTGCGGACGCATCGGATCCTGGCCGGCCTCGCCAATCACGCCGCCTGTGGGCAAACGGTCGGCCATGAAGGTTTCGAAGATCGCATCGGGATCGTCCGCGCTCGCGATCTCTCCGCTCAGCGGCGAGATGCGTACCTGAACCAGACCGCCCGGCACGGGCCACGGCCGATCCGGCACACCTTTCAGCGCTTCGGCCATGAACTCGGTCCAGATCGGCACCGCCGTGCGGCTGCCTTCCTCGCCTTCGCCGAGCGGCCGAGACTGATCGAAACCCACCCAGACGCTGGCTACCAGCGCCGCGTTGTAGCCGTTGAACCAGGTATCGCGTGCTTCGTTGGTGGTGCCGGTCTTGCCGGCGACGTCGCGGCGGCCGAGGGCGAGCGCGCGCCGTCCCGTGCCGCGGGTGATGACTTCGCCCAGCATGTCGGTGATCAGCCAGGCGTTGCGCGCGGCGATGACGCGCGGCGCCACCTGCGTCGCCGGCAGATCGCACCCTGCCGGAGCTCGCGGCGGCTCGGCTGCCTTGGCCGCCGCCGGTGCCGGACCGGCGGCTGCAGGCGCTGCCGGTTCCGCAGTGGCCGATTCCGCAGTGGCCGGTTCCGCAGCCACCGGTTCGGGCGCATCGCATTCGGGCGCGACCCGGCGCGGCGCCGCCTGGAAGACGACGCGGCCCTGCGGATCCTCGATGCGCTCGATGAACCACGGCTGGATGCGGTGCCCGCCGTTTGCGAATACCGCATAGCCCGTCGCCACCTGCAGCGGCGTGGCGCTCATGGTGCCGAGCGATAGCGTCAAGTTGCGCGGCAGACTCGTCCGCTCGAAACCGAAGCGCTCGGTGTAGGCCATCGCCGGACCCATGCCGATGGCCTGCAGCACGCGTATCGAAACGAGGTTGCGCGACTTGACGAGGGCTTCGCGCAGCCGTGTCGGACCGCCGAAATCGCCGCTGGAGTTTTCGGGCCGCCAGGCCTCCTCCATGCGCGGGTCGTCGATGACGAACGGCGCATCGAGCACCAGCGACGCCGGCGTGAAGCCGTTCTCGAGCGCGGCCGAATAGAGGAACGGCTTGTAGCCGGATCCGGGCTGGCGCCGCGCCTGGATCGCGCGGTTGAACTTGCCGGCATTCGGATCAAAGTAATCGAAGCCGCCGACGAGGGCGCCGATGGAGCCATCGGCGGGAGACAGCGCGACGAGTGCTGCGGCCGCTTCGGGAATCTGCGCGAGCTGCGGGGTCGGCGCCAGCGTGACGTGCACGACCTGACCGCGGGCGAGTATCTCGCGTGCCGACTTCGGGGCCTTGCCGAGTCGGCCGTTCACCTTGGGACGCGCCCAGG
The DNA here is from genome assembly GCA_044357085.1 of Steroidobacteraceae bacterium. Taxonomy (GTDB): domain Bacteria; phylum Pseudomonadota; class Gammaproteobacteria; order Steroidobacterales; family Steroidobacteraceae; genus UBA964. The sequence continues at coordinate 9,665 of JBIKVA010000061.1, forward strand.
AGAGTCCCTCCCATGGCAGGGTCACGATACCGGTGCCGCGGACGTAGACGCGCGCGGCTTTGTCCTGAACCTCGACCACGATGGCCGGCAGCACGGGCCCGCTCGAGGGCTGGTTCTCGAGCAGTGCCTCGAGGTCGGCGTCTGCGGTAGTCCCCGGCGCCAGCCCGACCTTCGTCTTCGTGCCGCGCCAGCCGTGGCGCCGGTCGTAGTCGAGCAGGCCATTGCGCAGCGCCGCGTTGGCGGCGGCCTGCTGCCGTGGGTCGATGGTGGTGTAGATCTTGTAGCCCTCGCTCTGTGCCGCCGCGCCGAAGCGCTGCACCAGCTCGAGACGCGCCATTTCGGCGACGTACGGTGCCTCGGTATCGAACGATTGCACGTGCACGCGAGCCCGCACCGTCTCGGTGGCTGCACGCTGCTCGGCGTTGGGGTCGATGAAGCCGAGTTCGCGCATACGCCGCAGCACGTAGCCGCGGCGCTGGGCGGCGGCTTCGGGGTTGTTGATCGGGTTGTAGCGCGACGGGGACTGCGGCACGCGGGCGAGGGTGGCTGCCTCGGCGAGCGTCAGCTGATCGAGCGTCTTGCCGAAGTACAGATCGGCCGCCGCAGCGACACCGTAGGCACGCTTGCCGAAATGGATGACGTTCAGGTAGAGCCCGAGGATCTCTTCCTTGCTGAACTCCTGCTCGATGCGATAGGTGAGGAACATCTCCTGGCCCTTGCGCCGCCAGGTCCGGTCGTTGGTGAGGAACAGGTTCTTTGCCGTCTGCTGCGTGATGGTGCTCGCACCCTCGAGACGCGATCCCGGCAACAGGTTCACCGCCAGCGAACGCAGGATGCCCTCGTAGTCGAAGCCGGAGTGCTCGAAGAAACGGTCGTCCTCGGCGGCGATGAAGGCTTGGCGGACCAGTGGCGGAATCTGCTCGAACGTGACCGGAATGCGCCGCTGCTCGCCGATCTGTGCGATCAGCCGGCCGTCGCGCGAGTAGACGCGCAGCGGCACCTGCAGTTCGATCTGCCGCATGGCCTCGACGGTCGGCAGCGAGGGCTGCAGGTAGAGATAGGCGCCGCAGATCAGGCCCACCACGCCCAGCACGCCGATCGCGAGCCCTGCTGCGGCCAGAAACGCGATTTTCGGCAGAAAACGTTTCACGACCCGATCATGTTACCGGAATGCCGGATCGCGGGGCGCTTCAGGCTTCGAGTACACCTCTGCCTTCGGGTAGGCTTGCGCGGCAAATGCAAGCCGCGGCAAACATCATCCTGGTCGGCCCGATGGGTTCGGGCAAGTCGGCCGTGGGCAAGCACCTCGCGCGCGAACTGCGACTGCCCTTCGTCGATTCCGACATCGAGATCGAGCGCCGCACCGGCGCCGACATCCCGCTCATCTTCGAGAAGGAGGGCGAGGCCGGCTTCCGTACCCGCGAGCACGAGGTCATCGCCGAGCTGGTACAGCGCGAAGGTATCGTGCTCTCGACGGGCGGCGGCGCCATCCTGCTCGAGGAGAACCGCAGGCTGCTGCGCGAGCGTGGCATCGTCGTCTATCTGGAGACTTCGGTTGCGCAACAGGTGGCGCGGGTCCGTGATGGCGAGAATCGTCCGTTGCTTGCCGGCACCGCGGACATGGCGCAGCGCCTCGCCGAGCTCATGGCACATCGCGCGCCGCTCTATCATGAGGTGGCGACGTTCACCATCTGCACCGATGGGCGGCGCGTGCGCGACGTCGTCGAGCGCATCCTGAGAAAGCTGCCGAAACCCTGAAGCTTCGCATTCCGCCCCGGTGCACCTGCCTCGGCGCATCCGCCCGCCGACCGGGCCCGCGTATACTTTCACGGGCCATGACTTCGCCCATTTCCATGACGGTGCCGCTAGGCGAGCGCTCCTACCCGATCCATATCGGCGAGGGGCTGTTGCAGGACGCCGGCTGGCTCGGCGGCTTGTTGCCGGCCCGCAAGGTCGCGGTGGTCAGCAACGAGATCGTCGCGCCGCTTCATGCCGGGGCGA
>JBIKVA010000296.1:0-2960 GCA_044357085.1 Steroidobacteraceae bacterium
AGACTTCGGCATCGGGGAAGCGCTCTTGCAGCGCGACCGTCATCTGGCCGATGCCGCAGCCCATGTCGAGGATGCGCTTGACCTTACCGTCTTCCGGCAGCGGCAGGCGCCCCGCGGTGCCCTTGTGCACCTGATCCTGCTCGTTGTGGCCGATGACGCTGATGTAGAAGCTGTTGGTGCCGTAGTGGTAGATGTGCCCGGCGAACGGATCGCCGACGTAACCGCCCGGCTGGATGTGGATCTCGTGGCGTGCGTAGTCGGGAACCTGCAGGTTCGGCGAGAGTTCGAGCGAGCCCGGCCCCGACTTGTCGGCCGCTTCCATTTCGGAGAGGTAGTAGTCGGCGTTGGCGTGGAAGTGATCGCGCAGCGTCTTCCAGGTCACCTGCTGGTTGGCGAGCCAGGCTTTGGAGGCGATGTTGATCGCCGGCTCGGTGTCGACCAGACGACGCACGTCCTCGTGGGTCAGCGGCGTCAGCAGGTCGAGGCCTTCACGCTCGAGCACGCGCTCGAAGGCGGCCGACGACGCCTTGCGCAGTTCCTTGCTGTGCATGAGGCGGAAGCCGAGCGTGAAGTCCTGCTGGCTCTCGAGGTCCAGTGAGGCGAGCCGTGCCAGGCGGCCGTCGACGCCGCGCGGCAGGTAAGACTTGGTGGGACCGGTGAGCGCCTGCAGCTTGGCGGCGGCCTCGGCGACTTCGGTGCGCAGTGTCTGCGACAGCACCAGCGCGCCAGCGGTGGCGCCGAACAAATGGCGACGAGCGATCATGGTCGATCCTCCGGACGAATTCTTTGAAAAAGGACTGGCGGCAGGTGCGGCACCCGCTCCGGGTCAGCGCTTCGGGAAGCTCGCGCCGATGCTGCGGAAGCCGTCGTTGGCGAGCGGGCCCATGGCGAGACTGATGAAGCGGTCGCGGTCTTTTTCCCATTCCGCGGCTTCTTCGGCAGTGGGCACATAGGCCTCGATCATTTCCTGCGTGACGCCTTTCTTGGCCAGCAGGGCCTCGACCACCTTCATGCGGCGCTTGGTGGCCCACATCTCGGCGCTCATGGCGATGATGCAGCTCACCACGTTGTCTAGGGCGGGGTTGCCCAGGAACACGCTGTTGGTGATGTCCGACGGAATGGCATCGACGGTGTAGGTGGGACGCTTGGTTTCGGCAGCCATGGGAACAACCTCCTGCAATACATCCCGACGATATCATTACCGGATGGCCGAAAATGCAGCGGTGCCGGCGTGTTCCCCTCGCGGTCGCCCGCCGGCATGGCGGGAATCCACCCGTCCCGGGCTGGGTACCTTCGTGACCATCGGCCTCGAACCTCCGGGTGGCCGGGCGGCGGCCGATGCCCTGCTCGGCCAGGCCTTCGAGATCATCGAGCGCGTCCAGGCGCTGATGAGCTTCCACTCCGGTGGCAGCGACCTCGCCCGCCTCAATGCCGCCGCCGCCGGGGAGGTCATCCGGGTCGATCCCGAGACCTTTGCGGTGCTGCAGCTCGCCGCCACCGTCTCCCGCGCCTCGGCCGGGGTGTTCGATGTCACGGTGGCGCCGGCGCTGGTCGCCGCCGGCCGTTTGCCCGTCCCGCCCGGGGCGCCGCCGGACCCGTCGGCGCGCTGGAGCGATCTCGAACCGGACCCGCCCGACGGCATCCGCCTGCGGCGACGGCTGTGGGTCGATCTTGGCGGTATCGCCAAGGGGCACGCGGTCGATATGGCGGCTGCGTTCCTCGAGCAGGCCGGCGTGGCCGCGTTTCGCATCAATGCCGGCGGCGACCTGCGGGTCGGTTCGCAACTCGAGCGCGTGACCCTGGCCGTACCGGACCTGGTCGCTCCATCGCAGCCCGTGATCGAACTGCGGGAGGGGAGTCTCGCGAGCAGCGCCCTGGACCCGGTGCCCGGCGTCCATCTGGACGGGCGCGATCATCGCGCGCCTCGTGCCGGCCGCTTCGTGTCGGTGGTCGCTCCCCGCTGTGCGGTGGCCGATGCGCTGACCAAGGTGGTACTGGCGCAGGGCGCAGCGGCGGCTCCGATACTTGCCGGGTTCGGCGCGACCGCGTATCTCTACGCGCCCGGCGCGGACTGGCAGGTCATCGGCACGGGAATATGACAGGCAAGCGAGTCACGCAGGTGAGTGAGTCACGCAGATGAGCGATCCACAACAGAATCCGCCGCGCGTCGCGAAGCCGGCGCGCGCGGCCGCTGGTACGGGCGTGCTGCCGCCGGGCCGCAGGCGTCTGCTGCATACGCTCGCCATCGGCACCTGGGTGACCGGCGGCGTGTGGGTAATCTTTGATTACTTCATCCGTGCGGTCGACCAGTTCGGCTTCGAAGGCCCGCATCCGCAGCAGCGCTGGTGGCTGATCGCGCACGCGGCGTTTTCATTTGGTGCCGTTTGGATGTTCGGCGCGTTGTGGTCCGATCACATCGTACGCGGCTGGAAGGCACGGCTGCGGCGTCCGACCGGCGGCACGCTGTTCGGCGTGTTGGCGTGGCTCACCCTGACGGGTTGCGCGCTCTATTACATCGGCAACGACACGCTGCGCACCTGGACATCCTTCACCCACTGGGTCCCGGGTGTTGCGGCGATCGTGGTGTTCATCATCCACTTCAGAAAGAAAAAGGGCCGGGTGTCTCCACCCGGCCCCTGAAACCGCGGGGCCTTGCCGCCCCGCCGCAAGTCTCGCGTCTTCGCGAGCGTGAATCAGAACTTGTAGGTCGCGCGCACGCCCCACGACCGCGGCAGCGGCGGCGAGAAGCGCAACTCGTTCTTGTTCGGCGGCACCAGGAAGGTGAAGGCGTCGATGCCGAGCAGCGCTGCCGTCAGGACCTTGTTGTTGGTGAGATTGTTGCCGAAGAGTTCGAGGCTGAGCCGGTCGTTGCGCACGCCGATGCGGGCGTTCATGTTGTTCGAGGCGCCCACCCACGCGACGTTGGAGAAGTCCGTGTACTTCTCGCCCTGGTGCATCCA
>JBIKVA010000297.1:0-2957 GCA_044357085.1 Steroidobacteraceae bacterium
AACGCGGCGCAGACGGCAGGTGCCAGGCGCGACGGAACGATCGGCTCATGTAGTCGATGCCGGATATCACGGTGGTCGCAAACGTCGCCACCGCGAGCGCCAGCACGACCGCCGCAGGCACGATCGCGACCGCCGCATTCAGCATGGCGACGATGACAACGATGATTTGCAGCGTGGTGTTGATCTTGGAGACCCCGGTAGGATGATCGTCGATCCGACCGAACCACAGGCGGTAGATGATCGCGCCGCCCACCAGCATGACGTCGCGCGCGATCGCCGCGGCAGCAAGCCACACGGGCACCAGCCCTTGCCATGCGCACGCAAGGAATGTGGCGACCAGCAGGATCTTGTCCGCGATCGGGTCGAGGATGCGCCCGAGGTAGGAAGTCCAGCCGAACCGCTTGGCGAGGTAGCCATCGAGACCGTCGGATATCGCTGCGACCGAAAAAACGGTCAGGGCGAGCGCGTAATCGCCTCGATCGATCGCATTGACCGCAGGTACGGTCAGCACGATTCGCAACAGGCAGATGGCGTTGGGAATGTGACGCAGCATGACCGTCTCAGGGAGCGTAGCGATAGCGCGGCGAGTCATCGCCGCCCTCGCGCCGCAGCCGTGGCTGCGACGCAAGCGCCTCGGCGAGCCCCGTCGGACCGCCTGCGACCTCGACACGGAACCACGCACCCTCGTCATCGGCGGCAATCAATTCCGCAGACCTGACGGCGGGCTGTGATTCGAGGATCTGCTGCACATCAGCGTAATCTTTTAGCGAGCGGACGCCGCGGATGCGGAACTCCGTGCTGGAAAGCGGCTGGGCCACCGCAGCCTGCGATCCGAGTGCCAGCGTATCGGCCGCTCCCTCGATACCGGCCGTGACGTCGCCATGGAACACGGTGGCGGTCGCCCCGTCGAAAAGCGTCCACTGCCAGTCCCCGCCATCGGCCTCGCCCACGAGCGCCACATCGGCCCCGGCCCGCCGCGCCGCCAGCAGCGCGGCTTCGGGCGAGGCCGCGGCACCCGCAGCGAGCCCCACTGCCGCTGCAGCACCGAGCCGCAACGGCAAGCCACGTTCGACCGCCGCACGCTCGAGCCGCGCGCGCACTGTTGCGGCGTCGGCCCCGGCCGGTGCCGAGGTGATGACACCCAGCACCAACGGACGCTCGCGCGACCAGACGGGCTGACCCAGCTGGGCGACCGCGCGCTCGATCGCGGCGGCGTCGAGCGTGACCCGGGCTGAAGCGCCGCCCGCCGCAGGACGGAAGATCTGCACGTAGCGACGGGCGTCCTGAACGAGGGGCGCAAGCGCTGCATCGCCGGCCGCGGATCGACGCCCGGTGACCCGCACCAACGCGGCCCGCATGGCGTCCGTATAGGCCGCCTCGCCGGAGGAGTCGACCTCGACCTCCCCGATCGATACGGTCTGCGTGGCCGCAGCAGACAATCCCGCAAGCGATACGAGCGCCAGCGCACAGCCTGTCGCCAGTCGCAGATGGAGCCGGAAATCGCGGGGGAACGGAATGGTCATGGCCGAAAGCGCTACAATAGCACAGCGTTTTTTGCCCGCCGGACGCCCATGAGCCAGCCGCCAGAGAAGACCACCGGACTCACCTACCGAGACGCGGGTGTCGATATCGATGCAGGTGACGAACTCGTCGAACGCATCAAGCCGCTGGTGCGGCGCGCGCAACGACCCGAAGTACTCGCCGGTATCGGCGGCTTCGGCGCTCTCGTGGAACTGCCGCCGGGTCGCTGGAAACGCCCGGTGCTGGTCTCGGGCACCGATGGCGTGGGGACGAAGTTGCGTCTCGCCATCGACACCGCGCGCCACGACGGCATCGGCATCGACCTCGTAGGCATGTGCGTGAACGACGTCGCCGTGCAGGGCGCGGAGCCACTTTTCTTCCTCGACTACTACGCCACCGGCAAATTGCAGGTCGCGGTCGCCGAGCGCGTCATCGCCGGCATCGTCGAAGGCTGCAGGCAGGCCGGTTGCGCGCTGGTCGGTGGCGAGACCGCCGAGATGCCGGGCATGTATCACGGCGGCGATTACGACCTCGCCGGCTTTTGTGTCGGTGTCGTCGAGCGGGAAGCCATCATCGACGGCAGCAAGGTCGCAGCGGGTGACGCCGTGATCGGCATGGCCTCGTCGGGGCCACACTCGAACGGCTATTCTTTGATCCGCAAGTTGGTCAGCCTCGCCGGGGCCGATGCCAACACCATGGTTGCGGGGCGCCCTCTCTTCGATCGGTTGCTCGCCCCGACCCGCATCTATGTGCGTGCCATGCTCGCCCTGGCCCAGGGCCTGCCCGTCCACGGATTCGCGCACATCACGGGCGGTGGCCTGACGGACAACATCCCGCGGGTGTTGCCCGAGGGCTGCGGCGTGACCCTGCAGCGCCACGCCTGGCACATGGACCCGGTGTTCGACTGGCTGCAAAACGCGGGTGGCATCGCCGACGCCGAGATGCACCGTACCTTCAACTGCGGGATCGGCATGGTGGCTATCGTGCCCAATGACAAAGTTCAGCTCGCCCTCGAGATCCTCGCAGCCCAGGGAGAGCAGGCCAGCCTGATCGGTGAAGTCCGCGCCGGGCACGGCGACGTCATCATCGAGTGATGGCCGCTGCAGGCTCGGCCGCCGCACGTCCCGATCGCACCGCGCCGCTGCGCATCGCGGTCCTCATTTCGGGCGCAGGCAGCAACCTGCTGGCGATCGACGAGGCCTGTCGCGACGGACACATCGACGGTCATGTCGTCCTCGTGCTCTCCGACAAACCCGACGCAGCCGGCCTGCTGCGCGCCCGCGAACGGGGTCTGCCCGCCGAGGCCATGCCCATCGCTGCGGGCGAGTCGCGCAGCCGCCATGACGCACGCTTGCTTGCGGCCATCAACGGCTGTTCAGCCGATCTCGTCGTGCTGGCGGGCTACATGCGGATTCTCGATGCGGGCTTCGTGCAGT
>JBIKVA010000299.1:0-2949 GCA_044357085.1 Steroidobacteraceae bacterium
AGGATCGACGTGGGCGCGTAGCGGGCCACCACCGTATCCGGCTTGCCGGTGGCGAGAGCGGCGTTCCAGCGGTCGAACTGGGCGGCGACTTCCTGTTCCGATGTCGGGTGGCATTCCTCGGTACGTGCGTTCGCCTGCGCGGCGATACCGGCGACGACGAAGGCAACAACGGTCAGGGTGGTCTTCATGGGCGCACTCCTTTGTGGTTTTCAGAGGCCGTCTTGGCCTTCGGGGCGCAAAGGTAGGTGGCGGCATGAATTCCGTCCAATTCAAATATTGAACACAAACGTTATATTTAATTAAACTGTTTTCATGAGTCTCCTCAACTATCACCACCTGCGCTACTTCTGGGCCATTGCCCACGAGCGCAGCCTCACCAAGGCCGCTGCGCGCCTGCACGTCTCGCCCTCGGCGCTGTCGATCCAGCTGCGTCAACTGGAGGATCGGCTCGGCCAGCACCTCTTCGAGCGCAGGAACCGGCGCATCGAGCTCACCGAGGCGGGGCGCATCACGCTCGACTACGCGGACTCGATCTTCCGCACCGGCGAGGAACTGGTGAGCACACTGAAGGGCGCCGCGAGAGCGGGCCGCGCAGCGGTCCGGATCGGAGCGGTGGCCACCTTGTCGAGAAACTTCCAGCTCGGCTGGCTGCGGCCTTTGCTGGGCAGGGAGGACGTCGAGCTCGTGCTGCGTTCGGGGACGTTGCGCGAGCTGCTGCCACAGCTTGCCGCGCACACCCTCGATGTGGTGCTGACCAACTCGACGGTGCCGCGCGACAAGGCGACGCCGTGGCGCGTGCACAAGATCGGCGAGCAGGAGGCGAGCCTCGTGGGTCGTCCCCCGGGCGGCCGCAGTCGCCGGACACAGGCTCGCAAGCCGTTTCGTTTTCCGGAAGACCTGCGCGACACGCCGCTGATATTGCCGGGGCCCGAGAGCAGTCTGCGCGAGTCGTTCGACACGCTCATGGAGCAAGCGGGGATCCGCCCGGTGGTGATGGCCGAGGTCGACGACATGGCCATGCTGCGCCTCATCGCCCGCGAGGGAGGAGGGCTCGCGTTGGTGCCGCCCGTGGTCGTCAAGGACGAACTCGAGCGGGGCGTGCTCGTCGAGCGTGCCCGCGTTCCCGGACTGCGCGAGCACTTCTACGCCGTCACCACCTCGCGACGGTTCGCGAGTCCCCTCGTCCGGGACCTGATCGAGAGCGGGACATCCTGAGAGACGGCATCAGCTTCGCGAGTGCACTCGCAGTCCGGATGCGCCGTGATTCTCAGGGCGATCCGTAGACTCCGCGGCGCAGGATGAACGACACGTCGTCGCCTTCGCGACCGTAATACTGGCTCATCACCACCGCGCTCGTGCCGCTGGCCGGATCGACCAGGAAGCCCGTGCCGGCGAGCCCACCCCAGAAGGCTTCGCCACGATGCGAGACCAGCGGGTCTTCATCGACATCGGCCGTACGCACGCCGATGCCCAGCCCCCAGCCGCCGCCGCGCATGAGCGGGGACGGCTGCTTCTGGTGCCAGAACAGCGGCCCCTGGTCGGATCGCAGTTCGTTGGTGAGCATCGCCTGCACCGTGCGTTCCTGCAGCAGGCGACCTCGCGGACCGAGCCCGCGCTGCCTCAGCATCTCGCAGAACTTCAGGTAATCGTCCGCCGTGGCGACGAGTCCGCCGCCGCCGGAGTGCATGCTGCCTTCGCGCAGGTAGTCGGCCGACTTCGGCAGTGTGTCGGTGAGTTCGACCAGCCGTCCGTCGCGCAGCCCGTAGGCGCGGGCGAGCCGTTGCTCGTCTGAGCGGAAGCCGGTGTCCTTCATGTCGAGGGGATCGAGCACGAGTTCGCGCAAGGCTCGATCGAGCGGCTTGCCGGTCACGACTTCGATGACCCGGCCGAGGACATCGCTCGAGAAGCCGTAGTGCCAGCGCGCGCCGGGTTGGAACAGCAGCGGAAACTTCGCGAGATGATCGACACCCGCGGCGATGTTCGTACCGATCCCGATGACATCATCGCGTCGCAGTCCGAGGTCCGAGGGGTAGTCGGGCGCGTAACCGAAGCCGGCGGTGTAGGTGAAAAGATCGCGGATGAGGATGGGGCGCGCAGCCGCGACCGTCCCCGCAGCGGCGGACTTGGCGTCGGCGAGCACTCGCGGATCGGCGAAGGCCGGCAGATATTTCGCGAGAGGTTCGTCGAGGGACAGACGACCCCGCTCGACGAGCCGCAGGCCCGCCACGGAGGTGATGGCACGGCTCATGGAGTAGAGACGAAACGTCGTCGCCGCGCTCATCGGCATGCGCTGCTCCCGATCCTGCCAGCCGATCGCCCCCGAGGAAATGATCTTGCCGTCGCGCATGATGCGCCAGACGATGCCGGCGCGCTGCTCGCGAGCGACGAGGTCGGCGAAGCTGCGTTCCATTGCGGCGATGGCGGCAGTCCCCGCCGTTGTCTGAGGCACCGTTGCCTGCAGCTGCCCGGCCGTGACGGATGACGCGCAGACGAGGGTTGCGCCGATCATCAGGGCGGCTTGCAGCGCCCGCCGTACCGTCCGCTTGGGCTGTGCCTGATGCAAGCAGATAAAAATCTTTGATGAGGCCATCGCGAGCTCCCGGAAGCTTCAGGCGCTCAACCGTTGCGCACTTCCTCGGCGGTGTCCAGATTGCCGACGTTGAACACCCACAGACCGGCCTCCACCATGGCAATGCCGGCCTTGTGCATCATCAACACGCCCCGCTCCCAGGGCGCGGTCAGTGTCTCGACGGTTTCCAGAGTGTGCGGGTTCACGACGTGTCCCAGTGTCGTGCCGCCCGCGATGGGCTGGTTGAGACGGTCGATAGACAAGGCCGGCAGGAACAGCCCGCCGTGGTCCACGCGCAGCACCCGCGTGTGCTTGACCAGCCACTGCCGCGCCGGCCGCTCCGGCATGTCCGGCAGCATGCGCTGCATGCGCATGGCATT
>JBIKVA010000298.1:0-2949 GCA_044357085.1 Steroidobacteraceae bacterium
CAAGGATCGACGTCTCGTCATGGTCTGCGCCTATCTGGTCGCCGCAGTGTGCGTTGCCGTGCTGATCGGTTTCTCGTGGAGCGGCAGTCGTGACGTGAAATGGGTGTTCGTGGCAATGGCGATGTTCGGCGCCGGACGTGCACTGTGGATGCCTGCCGGTCAGGCCATGGTGGTCAACCTCGTGCCGACCAACGTGTTCCCCGCCGCGGTTGCCTTCAACTCCACGCTGTTCGAAACCGCCGTCATCGCCGGCCCGGCGCTCGGCGGCATCCTCTATGCAGTCGGCGAGTCGCGCCTGCAGATCTCCGGTGCACTGCTCGTGTACTGCGTCGGTTTCGTGCTGCTGTCGGTGGCGATCACGCTCATCGCCGGCATCCGGCCGCGACCCACCGCCGACGTCGCCAGCCCGGTGTCCTGGCGCGAGTTCACCGAGGGCCTGCGTTTCGTGTTCCGCCGCCGGCCCGTGCTCGGGGCGATTTCGCTGGATCTGTTCGCCGTGCTCTTCGGTGGCGCAACCGCGCTGCTGCCGGTGTTCGCAGCCGACATCCTCCACGTCGGTCCGGAGGGACTCGGGCTGCTGCGCACCGCGCCCGGCGTCGGCGCGGCGATCACGGCGATCTGGCTGGCCCGCCGGCCGATCGCGCAGCACGCCGGGGTCTGGATGTTCGGCGGCGTGGCCCTGTTCGGTTGTGCCACCGTCGTGTTCGGCCTCTCCACTTCGTTCTGGCTGTCGGCGTTCGCCCTGTTCTGTCTCGGCATCGGCGACATGGTCTCGGTATTCGTGCGCCACTTGCTCGTGCAGCTCGAGACCCCCGACGAGATCCGCGGACGGGTGAGCGCGGTCAGTGCCATGTTCATCGGTGCCTCCAACGAGCTGGGCGAATTCGAGTCCGGACTCACGGCGAGCTGGTGGGGCCCGGTGCGCGCCGTCACCGTGGGCGGGGTCGCCTGCCTGGTGGTGGTCGCGGCCTACCTGAAACTGTTCCCGGAGCTCCGCCGACTCGACCGCTTCCCGCAGCCGCCCTGAGGGGTCGGGTCAAGAAGCGCAAAGGTAGCCCGGCGGGGAACCCGTCCCCGTGACGACCAGTCAACCGGGGCGGGGCTGCGTGGCATACTCGGCCCAACCCGTGGGAGATCCCTGATGCAAGCCGGTGTCGTCCGCCCTGCTGTGCTCTGCGCCGCCCTCACGCTCGGGCTCGGGGGGTGCATGACCGCGCGTATCGAGGAATCGCGCGAACTGCCTACCCAGATCGCCTCCGGCGAGGCGGTGGTGATCCTCGCCAAACCGCAGATCGAGGGTGCCGCCGCGGAGGACGAGTTCATGGATTGCGTCGGCCGCGGGCTCACCAAGGGCCCGAGCCCCATCCGGGTCGAGGACAACAATCGCTTCGTCGATGGCCTGTATCCGTGGTTCGAGCCGGCGACCGCACCCACCCGACCCGAGGCCGTGACCCAGTTGCTCGCGCGGCCAGGCGTCAGCGAGCGCGTTGCAGCGACCGGCGTGCGCTACCTCGTCTGGCTCGACGGCGGCACGCGCAAGATCGACGGCGGCGGCAGCATCGCCTGCGGCGCCGCTCCGGGTGCCGCCGGTTGCATCGGCTTCGGCTGGTGGGAGAACGAATCGAGCTACGAGGCCACCATCTGGGACCTCAAGCAGGCAAAGTCCGCCGGCAGTGTCGGCACCAACGTTTCCGGCACCTCGGCGCTCGTGGGTGCGGTCGTGCCCCTGCCGTTCATCGCGCGCGTGCAGGCGACGGCCTGCCAGCGGCTCGCCGACCAGTTGCAGTCGTTCTTCGGCGGTGGCACCTCGGCGCAGTGATCTGCCGATGAGCCGCGACATGCCGACACACAGGCAGAACCCGACATGAAGCATCTCAAAGAAATATCGCCTTTGCCGCTGCTGCTGGCGCTGCTCGCGCTCGCCGGTTGTGCGTCGCTGCCGTCGACGGGTGGTGGCTCGAGCGGCGGCTCGAGCGGCAGTTCGGGTGGTGGCTCGAGTGGCGGCCTGCCCGGCAGCATGCCCGGCTCGATTCCCGGCGGCAGTTCGAGTGGCTCCGGCAGCGCGGGCGCGAGCCGCCCGGGCGGCAACGATACTGCCGGCGACCGCGGCGGAGACTCGGGCGGCGCCGCGACCACCGCCGACGAGCGTCGCGGCACGCTCGACAAGTCGCTCGACGATTCACTCGGCGAGTTCGACAAGACCCTCGACGAGGAGCAGCGACGCACGGCCGCGGCACGCGACGCGCAGGCCGCAAACCGCTCGGCTTCCGAGGGCGGCAATTCCGGCGGTGGCGAAGGCGGCATCGGTCGCCGTGAAGGCGACCTGCGCTCCGAGCGTACGGCGCAGACCGGCAACGGCGGCGGCGAGTCCTCGGGCGGCGATCAGCGTGATCGCGGCACCGTCAGCGGTGGCGGCAGCGGGGCGCCTGATCGCGGCATTCCTTCCGGCGCCGACGACGACATCGTTGCCCGGCGCCTGCGCCGGGCGGCCGAACAGGAGACCGACCCCGAGCTCAAGGAAAAGCTCTGGAAGGAATACACGGAGTACAAGCGCAATGTCCAAGGCAAGGGCTGATCTTCCGCAGGGCTCCCGGCCGCTGCGAGCGCTTCCGGCGTTGGCGTTTGCGCTGCTGGGTCTTGCCGGCTGCGTGGTCAACGAGACGCGGCCGCTGCCCAAGCTCGAAGCAGTGCAGGCGAAGCAGCAGATTCCCGAGGCGGAACTGCTCGATGTCGGCATCCAGGCCTTCGATGCGAACATTCCGGCGGCACTCGCCGACAACGAGGAGGCACTCGACAAGCGTCGCATCTACCCCGACGTCCGCAAGGCCGAGTCGCGGCTGTTGCCGACCCGGCTCAAGGCCACGCTGGAGGCGTCGGGCCAGTGGGGCGCGGTCCGTGTCGTGCCGCAGGGCGTGAAGTTTGTAGACGTGATGGTCACCGGCAAGATCC
>JBIKVA010000300.1:0-2943 GCA_044357085.1 Steroidobacteraceae bacterium
ATTTTCCGCGCGGTCGCGACCCGCCCAAACCATCGCCACGCCAATGACGCCGATGATGAACGCAGCGAGCAGATCGTTTCCGGGAAACCACCTGTGCTGCATCATGTACATGACGAAGTGGCCCATACCCTGCCAGAAATAGACGATCAAGACGGCGATGATCGCCGGCAGCGGAGCCTGATAGTATTTTTTGAAAGTGCTCATTGACTGTCCCCGTTCAAGCTTCAACGGCTGCGATGATCTCCGCCTCCGATTTCGGCATGCCGCGTCCCGTGATCTCTTCCAGTTCGGCATGCATCGCCCGCATCATGCGATCCACATAGGCGCTGCGCCCTGCGGCACGCTCGGCCGCAGCGACGGCGTCGGGCTTCCAGCCTTCGAGTTCGGCGCGCTTGAGCAACTTCTTTGATGCCAGCAGTCGCTCGACGGCGTCCAGGCGGTCGCGCGTGACGGAGAGTTCCTCCATGAGCGTGAGCGTCATCCAGAGCAGCTTGTCGATGGCGGGATCGCTGAAGTACTGAGGTTTCTTGCCCTTGGCGACGCGGGCGAGACGCACCTGCGGCTGCGCAGGGCGTGGTGGCGTCTGACGTGACGGGGTCTTGCGCGGCATGGTGGTATGTCCTCGGCGCCTGGCTCAGCGGCTGCCGGCGAGAATCTTCCAGAAGAAATGTTCGGTGTAGTTCATCTGCGTCACATCGAGCTTGGGAGCGAACTCGTCGACAACGACCGCCTCGGCGGGAAACCCGCCCTTGACCGCTTCGGCCTTCAGATCGATGTCGGTCATGTAGCGGCAAAACGTTTCGTTGTTGTTGTAGCTCTCCCAGTTGTGCATGAACTTCTCGATCGCGGTTCTGCCCCGCGGAATCTCGAGATGGAGCATCAATCCGCCGGGTGCGAGGAGCCGGCGGCACTCGGCGAGGATGCGGGTCAGTGCGGACTTGGATGTCTCGTGCAGGACGATGTGCGAGACCACGAGGTCGAAACTGCCGTCGGCGAAGTCCGTCTTCTCGGCGTTCTGCTGGCTGAAGTCGACCGGCACACCGAGCGACTCGGCACGCGCGTGCGCGTAGCGCAGCACCGGCGCGGCGACGTCGATGCCGTGCACCTTGGCTTTCGGGAAGGCCCTGGCCCAGACCACCGTGCTGTTGCCGATCGCACAACCGGTGTCGAGGATCCGCTGTGGCGTGAACCGCGGATGCTTCTCGCGCAGATAGGCGAGCAGGGTGTCGCCCATGAGGTTGTTTTCCGGCCCGAGCGCTCCGCCCATGTAGAGGTTGATGCCCTTGTCGTACACCACACCTGCAGCGACGTCGTCCGCCGTGAAGTCCGTGTGGTACCCGCCGGGCTGCAGATGGATGTCCGCTGCGGCGTGGTACCGCGGAATCTGCAGTTGGGGGTCGAGGCGCAGGCTACCGCGCCGGACACTGCGCTTGCCTCGGGTACGACCGGTCCGGACGGGCTTGCCCACGAGCTTGGCCGCCGGAGGCGCCGCTCCGGGATGCTTCGCCCTGTCGATCAGGGCCGACAGCTGGCGCTCGGTCGGATCGATGACCGACTCCCAAAGCAGTTCCTGACTGCGCCGCTGCATCGCGCTCCAGAACTGGTAGAAGGGATCCTGCGTCATCACCTTGCGGACCTCTTCCTGATCCGCCGGTGGTCGCCCTTGCCGGGCACGGAATGCCGGCTCCACGCGCGCCGCGTAGACCTGATAGGCGCCCGGCATCAGCCGCCCGGACAGATGCCCTCGGAACGCCCCGACGAAGTCCTGCCTCGCCTGCTCGTCGAGGTTGGCCGAGGGCTGCATGGCATGCTGATGAAAGTCCGGCATGGACAGGTCTCCGCTAAGCGATCTGAACCTGATCCTACCGACTGCACCGCCGCGGTCCCGCGGCGCGGCCGGAGCGTGACCGAAAGGTGGTTAGTCCGGCTGCCGAGCGTCGCGGCTGCCAACCTCGAGGTGCGCCTCTCGAAAAGCCCTGAAGGGCTGCAGCAGGCGTTCGGCCAACTCGGCGCGGCGGGCGACCCGCTCGGGGTCACTGGCGAGTTCGAGCGCAATCGCCTCGATCTCGGCCCGGCTGGTCGTGCCGGCGCGCGCCATCACGTGCTCGAGCGTCGCGATCCGGTCGAAGGCAACAGCCAGCTCGGTGGCCATCGCCACATAGGCGGCGTACAGCTGATCGACCGCGGGGTCATCGAAGACCTGCGGGCGGTGACCTTTCGGAAACCGCGGTGGCGTGGTCACGCAGCACCCTCGATGAGTTCGATCCATTCGCCTGCTGCACCGACGCAAACGCCGGCACGGCGACCGTGGTAGGGCGCCTGCGGGAGGGCTCGCGGCGGTGCGAGCCAGTCGAGACCTTCAGGGAACTGCTTGACCGCAAAACTGACCATGGCGATAGCGGGCGGCAGCTCGCCGTCGCGGGCGATGCGCGGCAGGGTTGCCGGGGGCATCCGGTCGGCCTCGATGTAGCACTGCCCCTGCAGCGCCAGCGCGGCCAGATCGTGCCTGGTGTCCGCCGGCAGCCCCTGCGCATTGGAGAGAACCGAGATCACCGCGGGCACGACCGGCGCCGTGGCAACGTTGAAGTGGCGCTGGTAGAAATCGTTGATCGCCTCGACCGAGGCGCCGCCGAGGATGACGATGAAGACGCGGTCCACGTAATGACGCGCGTCGGGCACGTCGAACTCGGCCATCTTTTCCTTGAAGGAGGTCAGGTAGATCGACTCCTGAGCGGGTCCGAGCGCCTGCATCGCGCGGATCTTGTCCGAGAACGACAGGTCGGCCGGCGGCCCGATGATCTTGAACGGCGAGCCGTCGAGGCGCGCGGCGATACCGTCGGTGTCCTGCACCATCAGCTCGGCGGCGTTCCAGCCCATGTGACGGAACGCCACATACCCCGGCGTGGGCTTGCTGTCGACGAAGCGCAGGAACGTGTGGCCTTC
>JBIKVA010000301.1:0-2941 GCA_044357085.1 Steroidobacteraceae bacterium
AGGTGGTGCGATCAAAGATGCCGGCGAGCGCGATCTCTTTTTCGCCCGTCGAGTCGATCATGCCCCGCAGGCGCTGCAGCATCGGCTGCATGGTCTTGACGTCGTGCTCGACGTAATCGGCGATGCAGCCGTGGTTCTTGGCGAATTGCACCGAGGTCAGGTGCATCTTGACCAGCGCGTCGTTCATGTCGTGCTGGTAGGGGACGGTGTCCTTGAGCGTGCGGATGGCCATCGCGACGGCGTCGCCGAGGAGTTTCTCGCGGCCTTCGAAGCCGCTCGAGGTCGCGAGCATCGCCGCCATGCTTTGCGGCGCACCGCCGGCCATCATGGCCTTGACCCAGGGAGGCGGGCCACCGCCGGAGCCGGGCGCACCGCCTGCGCCGGCCATCATCTTCTTCATGGCCCAGGAGATGAGCCTCGCCTTCAGACCTTTCTTTGCCGGCGGCGTTGCCGGCATGCGTTCGGCCGTCACTGACATCTGCGTACCCTCCGTCTTGAGCCGGTTATACCCCTAGTTTCCGGCGTCGTACACCAGCACGAACTCCTCGATCCAGAACGGCATGTCGGGGCTGACGGCCAGGCCGAAGGGCGCAAGATGGCCGTTCCAGTAGGCCGTATGCAGCGGCACCCACACCGCGGGATCGCGAACGGGCGAACCATCGATGACGGTGTGTTCGGCTTCTACCTTGCCGAACACGGCCGAATCGACCCGCACCACGCGGGTCAGCAGCACCGGACGTCCGTCGATGTCGATCAGCACCAGCTGGTTGCCGACTTTCGGTACCGGACTGCCCGTGCGCTCGACGATCCAGGGCAGCGTGAACGTGCCGCGTTTGTCGCCCGTGCGGACGAGGTCGAAGATCTGGCGGGTGCTCTCGGCGTCGAGGCCGATCCAGCGCAGTTCCACGGTTTCGGGGCGGACGCCGGGGTCGCCGCTCGCGGCGCCGGCCGCAGCGCAGAACTCGGCCAGAGCCTGCGTCGACGGGGGCAGGGCGGGTGAAGGCAGGTACATCAAAACCTCCGCGGGGTGAACGCGACCGCGATTGCCGGCCCTCGGCTGTTCTGCGGCTGCGTGGTCTCTGGAAGAATGCCCAAAATAATACCGAAGTCGACGGGGAACACTCATGTATCAACGAACCACTGGCCGGACCTCCAGCGTGCGGCGACCGTTCGCAGGCTTCGCTCTCGCCGCGGTGCTGGCGGTCGCCTCGGGCTTGACGGCCGGCGTCGCCAAGGCCGGGCCTGCCTATGACCTCTCCCGGCCCGAACTCGAAGCCGTGCTCGCCGACCTCATCGCCTGGCTGCCGGGTGGCTGGGACTCCTACCCGCAAATCCACTTCGAGCGCCGCTACCGGGTGCCGGTCGAGGGCGAGCATGCGCACTGGTTCCACGTCTTCGAGCGCATCGACGCGCCGCAGATCGGCGAGGTCGTGTTCTATGGCCAGATCAACGAAGGCGGGCGCGATGCGCCGGTGATGCATCGCAGCCAGATCCTCTACAAGGTCTGGATCGACGAGCAGCGCGGCGCGGTCGTCATCAACGGCCAGGGTCCGGCGGACCCCGAAAAATACCTCGATCTGCACAAGCACCCCGAACTCTGGAAGGAGGTGCGGATGCGCGATCCGGCTGCGATCAACTGCGACTTCCTCTGGCGTCGCAGCGGCGAGCAGATCGTCGGTGTCCTCGATGGCAAGACGGAGGCCGGCAGGGCGGCGGGCCCCGGCACCTGCAGCTACATGGTCAACAAGACGGACGTGCGCTTCGTCGCCGACGCCGAATGGGTGCTCTCGCCCGAAGTGTTCTGGGACTACGACATCAACCTGATGGCGGGCCACCAGTTCGTCGGTCGCAAGGACCGGACCCACATCCGCATGTACCGGGCGCGCAACTACGACTGTCGCGTGCGCGATGCCGCCGGGGAGCGCGCCTGGAGTGCCTACGACCGCGGCGCGAAGCTGGCCGTCAAGTCTGCGGACGGACGCGATCTGCAGCTCATGCTGCTGCGTGCGCCCCTGCCCGATGCCGATGGCAAGGGGATGGCCGACCGCTTGCACCTGATGGTGCAGAAGCCGGGCGAGGAGGCACCGATCCACGACGCGCAGTTCGAGCCGCGCGCCGGTGCCGTGCAGGCAAACTACGCCGGCATCGAGGCCAGTTGCACGCTCAACGCCGCGCGATTCGTGGCTGCAGCAGCACCGTAGCGAGCACGACCGCCACGCCCGCGTAGAACCAGGGCGTGAGTTCCTCGTGCTCGCGGAAGAAGAGCGCCGCGAGGGCGATGGCGTACACCGGCTCGAGGTTGAGCGACAACTGCGTGGTGAAGGCGCTGACGTGCTGCAGCGCGCGCAACCACAGCAGGAACGGCACGATGGTGCAGGCCACCGCGAGCACCAGCAACCACGCGAGGTCGTTCGTGCTGGCGGCAATGAAGGTCTGGTCGGAACCGAAGGCGACCACGCCCAGCGCCGCAAGGAACACCGTGCCGAGCCCGATCTGCAGCACCGAGACGGTCGCGGGATCGGCGCTCGGATCGAGGAAGCGTTTGTTCAGACTGCCGAAGGCGGCCGTCAGCGCCGCCGCGAGGATGCCCACCGCGACGCCGAGATGCATCTCCCTCGGTACGCCACCGACGAGCAACAGCACGCCGGGGATGGCGATCACCCCGAGGATGAGTTCGCTGCGCTCGTGGGGCCTGCCGGTGATCCATGGTTCCATGATCGCCGCGAACACCGAACCGAGCGCCAGACAGGCGACCGCCACCGAGGCATTGGCGAGCTTGATCGACGCATAGAACGTGAACCAGTGCAGTGCGATCACGCAGCCGGCGAGCGCGTGACGGCCGAGGGACCGCGCGTCGATGCCGCGCAGGCCGCGCCATACGCGAGGAAACAACGCGAGGATTGCCGTGGCGAGCGCCATGCGCCACAGCACGAGCGGCATG
>JBIKVA010000302.1:0-2923 GCA_044357085.1 Steroidobacteraceae bacterium
CGCCGAGTCCGGCGCACGCAGGATGAGTGCAATGCGCGCATGCACCGCGTCCAGCTTGGCGGCCGTCACCCGGGAAATCGCCGCGAAGCGCTCGAAGTCGCCAAAGAAACGGATGCCGGACAAGGCACCGCCGAAGGTCGGCAGCGCAACGCCGAGAAAGGTGAATACTTTGGTCAGGCTCTTGAAGAGATGCTCATCGAGAAACCCGGTCCAGCTGGCCGCCGCGAGTACGAGATAGAGGGCTGCTGCCGCCACGGCGATCTGGAACGCCCGTTCCGACAGGTGATCGAGGTTGTGGTGCACGGCTGCGAGCCGCCGCGCCTTCTGCGCATGGTAGCCACGCTGCGAGCTGACATGCGGAGCGATCAGTTCGACCAGCACGGCGCGCAGGTAGGTCGGCGTGATCCGCACTTTCGGCAGGCCGATCTCGCGCAGCGCATGACGTGCGTAGTGTTCCGGCCATGAGGTATCCGAGCCGCGCGGCCAGCGTCCCGGCGCGCGGGCTGCGCCGAGCGACAGCAGCAGCGGCCCGTGACGCAGGTACTCGGCCACACGACGCGTCTCGAACCAGCGACCATGCCAGCGCCGGCGCTGGCCGACGAACGTGATCGCGAGGATGGCGCCGAGCAGCACGAGCTCGAACGCGGCGAAGGGCCATTTCCAGGCGCTGTCGACCACCGGCAGATAGGCGACACCGCTGATCACCGCCATCGCGGAGAGCAGGAAATTCACCACCATGCTGCCGCGGTAGGTGTCCGACAGGTGTGCCGCGATACCGTCCGCCCAGGCGAAGCGGCCGAGCACGCCAGAGAGGATGCGGTTGGCGAATCCGGCGTCGCTCTTCGGCAACGAGGCAAGCGCCTTCGCGACGCCCGCACCCGAACCCTGCGCCACCTGCGCAGGGGTTTCGTAGGTCTGGGTGAGCGAGCGACGCGGTCGCGTGGCCTTCCGCCCATCGAAGGCCCGCTCGACCCAGCGGTGAGCGTGCCAGAGAGGGTTGCTGCGCGCGCGCCAGTTGCCGACGGCGAGCGCGGTAACGCCGTTGTCCCGACCGCCGGCCTGCCCGGGGTTGGCCGGGAGCAGCGAGCCAAGAATCAGCTGGCGCAACAAGGCTTCGCGTTCGGCGATGTCGCCCTCTTCGTGCAACAGCGCCAGCGACTCGCGTGCACCGAGGATCCGCCATCCCTCGGGGTTGGCCGGGTCGATCCAGAGCACCGGTGTGCCGACGTCGAGGGCCGCCGCCACCGTGTGCCCGGTGCCGCCGACCAGACTGGTGCGCGCACCGTCCCAAACGGCAAGGAGCAGGTCCGACTGCTCGATGGCCAGACGACCGGCGAGCGCGACGCGCACGGAACTGTCGGCGCGAAAAACCTCGGCGCGCACGTTATCGCCGGGTGCATCGTGCATCGCCAGAAAGTGCTCGGCGATGATGTCGTCGGCATCGGCCAGTTCGAAGACCTGCATCTGCGCGGTGAGCGCGCGCAGTGCCGCTGCCCGCGCCTGCACCACGGCATCGCTGGCAGGTTCATCGGCAAGCAGGGCCCGAGCATCCGCCGCGGTGCGCGGGTTGGCGTTGATCGCACGGTTCAGCGTCTCGCCGAAAGGCAGCAGGCCGATGACCTCCCAGCCGCGCGTGAGTGCCTCTCTTGCGGCAAGTTGATCTGTGCCGTCGGCCATCAGCGACTGCATTCGGATCGGTGCCAGCGGCGCATCGAAAGGGGGCGTCGCGGCAGCGACGATTTGCGCAATGAGATCGAGAACGTTCCGCATCGCCGCCTCGATGGCCGCTGCCCGCGGCGCATAGGCGGGATGGTCGGCGCGATGGCCGGTCACGCCGAGGCACAGCCGCACGAGCGGCGCCGCCGGTGCCGCCGGTGCCGTCACCGTCTCGCCACTCCCGATCGAATGCTTCACCCCGGCAGTTTAGCCGAGATCATCGACTACTTTGGCGGGGTCGCGGATCCGGCCGGCGCTCGATGTTGAGGGGGAGACTCCACCAGCGATGCCTCACGCACGCAGATCACATTCACGGAGAGGACCTTTCCGTCAGGAACCCCGACGATCATGACCCGACGGTACTGCCAGAGAAAAAAAGTCTTTGCCATCTCGTCGCTCGACGGCTGCAAGCGATAAACCGTGCCATCGTCATCGCGCAGCGCCCACCATGAGTCGGTGTCGGTCCCCTTCCTGGTCAACTCACCGACATGACGGACTTCGCTGGTCGGAATTCGGTCTTTTTCGATCCTGATGCAGCTAGTCGCGCGGGCGCGGGTAGAGAACGTGCGTTCGGTCGTCCCCGCATGAGTGTCCGGCGTGGAGCCCGGTTCGAGATACACACACGTGACTCCGTGTGTCTACCCGCATTACAGGGTGGAAGTTTTAACGGTAAACGTCATCGTGAGACAGCCATTGACGTTCTCGATGCCAGGGGCTGCCGTCACCCCGGTGTACGCCGTCACACTGTATTCTTTGAAAAACGTCGGCGATTAGCTGCCAGCGCATCTGCTAGCCAACAGAAACTCCTGCAAGCGGTTATTCTCCCCAAGAGTTACTTTTACGGTACCCCTCGGTTTCTTCCCAATGACATCACCACCCCGCTCCCGCCACCTCGCCGGCACCATCACCTACTTTGGTCCGCAGGGCCCGACGGGCCACGAACGCTTCGAGATGATCGACCACGGGTCACGGCGAACGCTGCGCGCACTCTGCAGAATGAATGACATCGATCTGAGCCGCGACGTGTCGATGTCGCTCGATGCCGCCGCGCGTCCCGTCGACGCCTTCGTGCGCGTCGCACAGGGCGACCGTGTGCTCGGCTCCATGCTGTATCTGATCGGGTCTGATGTGCTTGAACTCGAGGGCGTCACCGCCGAGCACGGCCGCGTGAGCCGCCGCATCCCTCTTGCCACACCCCTGCCCTATC
>JBIKVA010000062.1:0-11528 GCA_044357085.1 Steroidobacteraceae bacterium
GTGGCGCGCTTCGAGGCGGCGCACGACGATTATTCGAGCATCATGCTCAAGGCGCTGGCCGACCGCTTCGCGGAGGCGGCTGCCGAGCATTTCCACGAGCGTACGCGACGCGAGCTCTGGGGTTACGACACCGCCGAGCAGCTCACCAACCAGCAGTTGATCCGCGAGGAGTACCACGGCATCCGACCTGCGCCCGGCTACCCGGCCTGCCCCGACCACACCGAGAAGGCAAAGCTCTGGCAGCTGCTCGACGTCGAGCGCAACACCGGCATTCGCCTGACGGAAAACTTTGCCATGTACCCCACCGCTGCGGTCAGCGGCTGGTACATCGCGCATCCGCAGTCGAATTACTTTGCCGTGGGCAAGATCGATCGCGATCAGGTCGAGGATTACGCGCGCCGCAAGGGCATTTCGATGGCGGAAGCCGAGCGCTGGCTGACGCCGAACCTCGGTTACGACCGCGTCTGAGCCGCGGCGCCGTCAGACGCGGCGCCGTCAGCGACGGCCTGCGGCGAGGGGCTCCTCGTCGTCGAGCTGGCGCAGGAATCCCGGGCCGCCGAGCGCGCGCATCTGCCCCATGATCGCATCGCGTCGGCGCTGCACGTAGGGCGATGGCCGCTCGACGCGAAAGCGCTTCGGGTTCGGCAGCACTGCCGCCAGCGTCGCCGCCTCGCGCCGGGTGAGCCGCGCGGCGTCCTTGCCGAAGTACTTGCGCGCCGCGGCCTGCACGCCCCAGGTGCCGGGGCCGAATTCGGCGACGTTGAGGTAGACCTCGAGGATGCGCTCCTTTGGCCAGGCGGCCTCGATCAGAACCGTGAACCACACCTCGAGTCCCTTGCGCACCCAGCTACGGCCTGACCAAAGAAAAAGGTTCTTCGCGACCTGCTGCGAGATCGTCGAGGCGCCGCGCTTGCGTTTGCTCTTGGCGTTGTGCTGCACGGCCTTGCGGATCGACTCGAAGTCGAAGCCGGCGTGGAACGGGAACTGCTGATCCTCGGCCGCGATCGCCGCCATCGCGGCATGCGGCGAAATGCGCTCGAGCGGCTCCCAGTCGTAGTCGTTGGAATGGCGGAAGTCGCCGTCGGCGAGCGCGGCCAGCCGGCTGCCGACCATGAACGCGGTGGTGGGGGGCGGCACCCAGCGCAGCAGCACCACGAGCACGACCGATGCGAGCACCGCGGCGAGCGCGGCCCGCAGCAGCCAGCGGCCGAGCCGGGCGAGTTTCAGGCCGCGGCCTCGCGGGTGACCGAGTGCACCACCACCTCATCGACCGGCACGTCGCCGTGGCCGCGACGCCGCGTGGTCGGAACCGCGGCGATGGCATCGACGACGTCCATGCCCGCGATCACGCGACCGAACACCGCATAGCCGTAATTGCCGGGCTGGTGGTTCAGGAAGTCGTTGTCGACCAGATTGATGAAGAATTGCGCCGTCGCGCTGTGGATGTCGCTGGTGCGCGCCATCGCCAGCGTGCCGCGCAGGTTCTCGAGTCCGTTCGTCGCCTCGTTGCGGATCGGCGGCCGGGTGTCCTTCTGTTCCATGCCCGAGGCGAAGCCGCCGCCCTGCACCATGAAACCCGGAATCACGCGATGGAAGATCGTGCCGTCGTAGTGGCCGTCATCGACGTACTTCAGGAAATTCGCCGCGGACTCGGGGGCTTCCTTGGCATAGAGCTCCACCGTGAAATCGCCGGCACTGGTCTTGAACTTGAGCATGGGGTGTTCCATTGGCCTGTGATGACGGCCCTTCAGGGCCACTGCCCCGCGGTCACGCGTTCGTGCCCGGCGAGGTCGGGGTGGGAGACTACGTGAGCGAAACCCCGGGCGACAAGCAGGGCGCGCAGCGCAGCGCCCTGGGTCGAGCCATGCTCGAGCAGCAGGCTGCCGCCGTGCTCGAGAAAGCATGGCGCCTGCGCGATGAGTTCGCGCAGATCGGCGAGCGCATCGGCACCCGGTGTCAGCGCCTCGCGCGGCTCGTGCCGCAGCGAATCACCGCCGAGCAGCGGGTCATCGGCCGCCACGTAGGGCGGGTTCGAAGCGATCAGGTGAAAGCGCCGCGTACCGAGCGGGCTGAACCAGTCGCCCTGCAGCAACTCGAGGTTGTGAGCACCATGGCGGAGCGCATTGCGCTGTGCCACCGCGAGCGCCGCAGGCGAACGCTCGACCGCGGTCACGTTCCAGCCCGGGCGCTCGTGGGCGATGGCGATGGCGATCGCGCCCGAGCCGGTGCCGAGATCGAGCACGCGCGGCAAGGCGAGTCCGGCCGCCTCGAGTGCATCGCCCGCACCCAGTGTGCGCTCGACCAGCAGTTCGGTTTCGGGTCGTGGCACCAGCACCGCCGGACTCACCTCCAGAGCGAGCGACCAGAACTCGCGTTCGCCGGCGAGATAAGCGAGAGGCTCACCGCTGCAGCGTCGCGCAAGCCATGCCTCGAGACGTTCGACTTCGGTCGCTGCGAGCATTCGCCCGGGGTCCGAATAGAGCAGGCTGCGGGGCAGACCGAGGCAAGTGAGCACCAGTGCCTCGGCCTCGCGCAGGGCCTCGAAGGCCGCGGCTCCCGCGATGGCGGCCTGCGGGGCGGCGCGCGCTCCGTCGGCTGCGGCGAGCGCTTCTGCCGCCGCGATCACCGCGGCGCGCAGATGTCGCGGCAGGTGGACCTCGTCGCCGCGCCCGGCGGCGGCGTCTCGCGAAGGGGTGGGCGGGTGCGGCTCCTGTGCCATCGGCGCGAGTGTCGCATGCCGCTACGCCCCGCGCCGTCATGCGACACTTGCCGCCCATGGACTCTTGCCGCCCATGGATACCGTGACCGATCGCTCCAGTTTCCCGACCACGCAGTTGCTGCCGGCGCGCGCGGCGGGCATCGGCGATATCCTCGATGCCGGCTTCCTGCTGTTCCGGCGCTCGCTGCCGACCTGCTTGCCGTGGTCGCTGCTCGCCGTGCTGCTCGGGCAGCTGCCATCGGTTTACCTGCTCGGCAGCGGTCAAGCGCTCGCACTCTCGGCTCCCAAGGATCTGCTCTGGTGGATGCTGATGGGTCTTGCGGCCTGCGGCACGCTCTGGTGCTGGCTCGCCATCATGCTGCGGCAACGCGCCACGCTGCTGCGCTCTTCGCTCGGCGCGGATCTGCGTGCCGCCCTGCAGTTGCTGCCCGCGGCGCTCGGCGCACTGGCGCTCGGACTCGTCGCGGTCGCGATCGGCCTGGTGCTGCTCGTGATCCCCGGCATCTACCTGCTGGTGGCCTTCTGGCCGGTCCTCGCCATCGTCGTCTTCGAGGCGCGCGGGCCGCGCGCCGCACTCGATCAGGCCCTGCAGCTCGCGCGCGGAGCCTGGCGTCACCTCGCCGGCACGCTGCTGATCGTCGTGATCTCGGTGCTCGGGCTGTATGTCGTCGGCAGCTTGTGCGGGTTGCTGTTTGCGCAGCTCGCGGGCGGCGCTGCTGCCGCGCGCAATCCGCTGGTCGCGGGTCTCGTGGCGGGCGTGCTCGGGGCCGCGTTCCAGCCCTTGCTCATTGCTCTGGGGCTGGCTGCATACGCCGATCTTCGCCACCGGCGCGATCAGGCTTCGGATTCGGCGAGCAGTTCCGCCTGATGTTCCTGTAGCAGCGGCTCGACCAGATCCTCCAGCCGGCCGTCGATGATGGCGTCGAGCTGGTAGAGCGTCAGGTTGATGCGGTGATCGGTGACCCGGCCCTGCGGAAAATTGTAGGTGCGGATGCGCTCGGAGCGATCGCCGCTGCCGACCTGCAGCTTGCGCTCGCGGGCCTGGGCCGCATCGCGTTTTTCCTGTTCGGCGGCCTGCAGACGCGCTTTCAGCAGCGACAGCGCACGGCTGCGGTTCTTGTGCTGCGAGCGCTCGTCCTGGCACTCCACCACGATCCCGCTCGGCAGGTGCGTGATGCGAATCGCGGAGTCGGTCTTGTTGACGTGCTGGCCGCCCGCGCCCGAGGCGCGGAAGGTATCGATGCGCAGTTCCGCCGGGTTGATCTCGACCGTCTCGAGTTCATCGAGCTCCGGCAGGATCGCCACCGTCACCGCCGAGGTGTGGATACGCCCCTGCGCTTCGGTCGCCGGCACCCGCTGCACCCGGTGGGTACCGGATTCGAACTTCAGCTTGGCGAAGACGCCGTTGCCGCTGACGCGGCAGATGACCTCGCGATAGCCGCCGTGCTCGCCGGAGCTTTCGCTCAAGGTCTCGACCTGCCAACCCTGACGCTCGGCGTAGCGGCTGTACATGCGCAGCAGATCGCCGGCGAAGATGGCCGCCTCGTCGCCGCCGGTACCGGCGCGGATTTCGAGGTACACGTTGCGGCTGTCGCGCGGATCGGCCGGCACCAGCAGGCGCCGCAGCGCGAGTTCCTCCTCGGCGATCACCTTGTCGAGCCGCAGTGCCTCGTCGGCGCCGAGCGTGCGCATCTCCGGGTCGTCGTCGCCCGTCAGCGCCCGCGCCGCGGCGAGTTCGCCCTCGAGCGCGCAGAAGGCCTGATAACGCTCGGCGAGCGGGGTGAGCCGCGAGTACTCCATGGACAGCTCGCGGAACGAGTCCGAACCGCCGTCCAGTTGCGGATCGGCAAGCAGCCGCGCCACTTCTTCGAAGCGGTCGGTTTGTCTGTCGAGGCGTTGGCGGATGGATGCTTTCATCGGGGCGGGCTTTTCGGGCAGGCGCGATTCTCGGGGTGCGAGCCGATGCTGACAAGCCGCTGCGTTCCGATATAGTCGGCGAACGATGCCCGCCCAACGATCCTGCGTGCCCTGCGCACCGCTGCCCCGAGCCGGGCGTTTCTCCCGCCCCTGGCTGCTCCTCGGCGTGCTGGGCCTCGCGGTCGTACCGGCGCTGCCTGCCCAGGAGGCGCCGGCGGCCGCCGCTGCCGGGGCCGCGGCGGGTGTCGCCACGACCGACCTGGCGGCCGCCGAGCGCGCGCTGCAGGCGGGCGACTGCAAGGTCGCGGTGCCCGGCTATCTCAACGCCGGCCTGAACGATCGCAATCCGCGGGTCATCGAGCGCGCGCTCGAGGTGGCGCGGGCCTGCCGGCACCAGCCGGCTGCCGTGCAGGCGGCCAACAAGCTGCTCGAACTCGACGGCGAGAACGTCGATGCGCTGCGCCTCGTCGGCCTGGTGGCACTCGAGAGCTGGCAGCTCGATCTCGCGCGCGACGTCTACCGGGGCCTGCTTGCCAAACCGGATGTCGAGCCCGATCGCGCACTCTCTGAACTGCTTCCCGAACTCGCCGAGGGCGATGCCACGGCGGCGGCGTGGCGGATCTTCAAAGAAATCGTCGACCGCAACGCCATGGCGGCGCGCAATCTCGCCACGCTCGCCCGCTTGGCCTGCAATGCCGACGATCTCGCCGCCTGCCGCGACCTCATCGCCGCGGCCCGCGCCAAGGGCGGTGGCAACGACGCGCGCACCATCCGGCTCGCCGCGGCCGCGGCTGCGGCACTCGGCGACGATCGCGTCGCCCTCGCAGAGGCCGATCTCATCGTGCAGGGCGACCCGGACAACCATCGCTTCGCCCGCATCGAGACCCTGCTCGCGCTCGATCGGACCGATCAGGCACGCGAAGAACTCATCGCCATCGAGAACGACAAGCGTGCCGGCACGGAGCAGGTCGCGAGCGAAGCCGACCGCCGTCTTGCCCTGCTCGCGCTGTCGACGGGCGACGAGACCGAAGCCGAGCGGCGTTTCGGCACGCGTCTCGCCCGCGACCGGGGCGCCGGCGAGGCGCTTTACTATCTGGCCGTGATCGCCGAGCGTCGCGGTCGCAAGGACGCCGCGCTGCAGGGCTATCGGCAACTCGCCGCGGCCGGAGCGGGGCTGCCGCCGCGGGCGCGGGCGGCACGGCTGCTGCTCGAGCAGGGCGACCGCGCCGGCGCGATGAAGCTCTTCGACGACCTGCTGCAGGGCGGACGGGCCGACGCCATCGAGATCGATATCGCGCGCTCGCGGGCGCTGCACGATGGCGGGCTCGAAAAAGACGCCATTGCCAGCGTCGATACCGCCCTCGATCGCTATCCCGCACACCCGGAGCTGCTCTACCACCGCGCCGTGCTGCTCGATGCCGGCGGTCGTACGCGCGAGGCAATCAAAGAATTCGAGTCTCTGCTGGCGAGCCGGCCCGGCGACGCCCACGTGCAAAACGCGCTCGGCTATACGCTGGCCGACCGCAAGCGGCAGCTGCCGCGCGCCGAAGTCCTGATCCGCGAGGCGCTGGCGC
Organism: Steroidobacteraceae bacterium; assembly: GCA_044357085.1. GTDB lineage: Bacteria > Pseudomonadota > Gammaproteobacteria > Steroidobacterales > Steroidobacteraceae > UBA964. Next base: position 6,211 of record JBIKVA010000062.1, read on the forward strand.
AGCGCCCCGACAATGCCTCCTTCATCGACAGCCTCGCCTGGGTGCGGTTCCGCCGCGGCGACAAGGGCAGCGCGGTGCCCCTGCTCGAACGCGCCTGGCGGCTCTCGCGCGAGGCCGAGATCGCCGCGCACTGGGGCGAGGTCCTGTGGGCCATGGGCGATCGTGCCGAGGCGCGTTCGGTCTGGGCACGGGCTCTCGTGATCGCCCCGGAATCGAAGCCGTTGCGGGCGACGATCGAGCGCTTCGTCGGCAAGGGGCGCTGAGGCAAGAGACATGTTGCGGCGTGCGTGGCATCTGGCGGGACGGTCGCTGCCCGGGCTGCCGCTCGCGGTACTGCTCTGCGCGATGTTGCTGTCGGCTGGCTGCGCGAGCCTGCTCGGGCCCATGGCGCTGCCGGTGGTGCTGCCCGGAGATTGGGCGGCACGGCGGACGACGCTGCAGGAATGGCCCCGTTTCGAGCTCCGGGGTCGCGTCGCGGTGGCGAGCGGCACGGAGGGTTTCACGGCCGCGCTGCGCTGGGCGCAGCGCGCCGAGGCGACGCGACTCGAGATCGACGGCCCCCTCGGCGTCGGTGGTCTGCGGCTCGACTTTGCGAACGGTCGCCTGGCCGACGAGATCGCCCATGCCGACCTCGAGCGACGTCTCGGTTTCAAGCTGCCGGTCGAGTCGCTGCGCTACTGGATGCTCGGCGTGCCGGACCCCGCACGCGCGGCCGATGAAACCCTGGCTGCCGATGGGGCACGTCTCGAGAGTCTGCAGCAGGACGGCTGGACGATCCGCTTTCCGGCTTACGCCAGAGTTGCCGGCGCCAACTACGAACTGCCGCAACGCATCGAGGCCACGCGCGAGAGCGTGCGGGTGCGGCTGCTGGTCGACAGCTGGGGTGCGGGCACCCGATGAGCGTCGCGGCGCCCCTGCAGTGGTGGCCGGCACCGGCCAAACTGAACCTCTGCCTGCACGTCACCGCGCGCCGGGCGGACGGCTATCACGACCTGCAGACCGTCTTCCAGCTGATCGACCTCCTCGACGAGATCGCCTTCGAGGCCGCTCCGGCCGGGCGGATCGAGCGCTGCGACGACGCGGCGGCCAGGCCCGGTGCGCTGACGGCGGTGCCCTCCGACCAGGACCTCTGCGTGCGTGCGGCGCGCGCCCTCGAGGCACACGCCCGCGATCGGCTCGGCCGTAGCGTCCCCGGGGTACGCATCCGGGTGCGCAAGCGCATCCCGATGGGCGGCGGACTGGGCGGCGGCAGTTCGGACGCTGCCACCACGCTTTGTGTTCTCAACATGCTCTGGGGGCTGGACCTGCCTGCGGACGCCCTTGCCGCCCTCGGTGCCAGGCTCGGGGCCGATGTGCCGGTGTTCGTGCGCGGCCATAACGCGCTGGGGGAGGGGGTGGGCGAGCGCCTGACCCCGCTCGAACTGCCCGAAAAATGGTTCCTCGTGATCCACCCGGGAGTCGCCGTGCCCACCGCGGCGGTGTTCCAGGCGCCTGAATTGACACGAAATTCCCCCGTCCTCACAATACCGGCCCTTTTGGCGTCGGGGGGTCGAAACGACTGCGAGCCGGTGGTGCGACAGCGCTACCCGGAAGTCGCGGACGCAATCGACTGGTTGGCGAGGTTCGCCCCGGCGCGGCTGACGGGAACAGGGTCCTGCCTATTCGCGAGTTTCGACACCGCGGCCGCTGCCGAAAGGGTCGCCGCGCGTGTGCCGGAGCCCTGGCGGGCGTGGGTGGTGCGCGGGCTCGCGCGCTCCCCGCTGCTCGAGCGTCTGTCGGAGCGGGCCCCGCCACGTTGAGTCGGTAAACAATTTTTGAGACGCCGCATCTGCTGGGGTGTCGCCAAGTGGTAAGGCAGCGGGTTTTGATCCCGCCATTCGGAGGTTCGAATCCTTCCACCCCAGCCACTCGGTGAGTCACCCGCCGCACGTGGCGGCTTCGCGCTCGAGAGGCCCCCTTGGACAGCCAGACGCTCGCAATCTTCACCGGCAACGCGAACCCCGCGCTCGCCCAGGAGATCGCGCGACACCTGATGGTGCCGCTCGGCCGCTCGGTCGTCGGTCGCTTCAGCGACGGCGAAGTGAACGTCGAACTCATGGAGAACGTGCGCGGCCGCGACGTCTTCCTCATCCAGCCCACCTGTCCGCCGGTCAACGATCACCTCATGGAACTGCTGGTGATGGCCGACGCCTGCCGGCGCGCCTCGGTCCGCAGCGTCACGGCAGTCGTGCCGTACATGGGCTACTCGCGTCAGGACCGGCGCCCGCGGGCAACGCGCTCGGCGATCTCCGCCAAGCTGGTCGCCAACATGATGACCGAGGCCGGCATCGACCGCGTGCTCACGGTCGACCTGCACGCCGAGCAGATCCAGGGGTTCTTCGACATCCCCGTCGACAACGTCTACGCCTCGCCGGTGCTGCTCGGCGACGCCTGGCGGCAGGGCTACGAGAACATGATCGTCGTCTCGCCCGACGTCGGCGGCGTGGTGCGTGCCCGCGCGCTCGCCAAGCGGCTCGACGACATCGAACTCGCCATCATCGACAAGCGCCGACCGCGCCCCAATGAATCGAAGGTGATGAATATCATCGGCGAGGTTCGCGGCAAGACCTGCGTGCTGATCGACGACATGGTCGACACCGCGGGCACGCTGTGTCTTGCGGCGCAGGCGCTCAAGGACGAGGGCGCGATCCGCGTCGTCGCCTACATCACCCATCCCATCCTCTCCGGCAAGGCCGTCGAGAGGATCAGCAGTTCCGCGCTCGATCAGCTGGTGGTGACCGACACCATCCCGCTCGGCGAGGCGGCAAGGAAGTGCGGGCGGATCCGTCAGCTTTCGGTGGCGGGTCTGCTCGGCGAGACGATACGGCGCATCAGGGACGAAGAGTCCGTGAGCTCGCTGTACGTCGATTGACGTCCGTTCTGGTCGCGGAACGGACATTCACCAACCAGGAGTTAACAATGAAAATCTCGTTCGAACTGGCCGCGGAATTCCGCAGCGACGAGGGCAAGGGTGCGAGCCGCCGCCTCCGTCACGCTGGCAAGGTTCCGGCCATCCTCTACGGCGGCAAGCGCGATCCGCGCATGCTCGCGCTCAACCACGAAAAGCTGACCACGCTGGTCGACAACGAAAAGTTCTACTCGACCATCATCAACCTGAAGGTTGGCGATGAAACGCAGGCAGCGATCGTCAAGGACGTGCAGATGCACCCGGCGAAGCCGCAGGTGCTGCACGTCGACCTGCAGCGCGTGGTCGAGTCCGAAAAGATCCGCCTGCACCTGCCGATCCACTTCAAGGGCGAGGCGGCGTCGCCTGGCGTGAAGACCCAGGGCGGCATCGTCTCGCACCGCATCGCCGACATCGAAGTGACCTGCCTCCCGAAGGATCTGCCGGAGGAAATCACGCTCGACCTGTCGCAGATGAAGCTCAACGAATCGAAGTACATCTCCGACATCCCGCTGCCTGCGGGCGTGGTGGCGACGGCCGTGATGCAGGGCAAGGACCAGGTCGTGGTCTCGATCCACAGCCCGCGTGCCGAAGAGCCGGAGACCCCGGCAGCCGAGGCCGCTGCGGCGGCGACGGCAGCGCCTGCGGCCGATGCCAAGAAGGAAGAGCCCAAGAAGGAAGGCGCGAAGAAGTAATCGCGCGCTTCGTTCACGGGTCTCCCGCGGCGCGTGCAGCGGCTGCGGGACGACGCGAATGGAGGCCGCCTTCGTGGCGGCCTCCGTTTTTGCGGAGGTCGGATGGCAGGCACGGCAATCAGGCTCATCGTCGGACTCGGCAATCCGGGCGAGAAGTACGCCCGGACGCGTCACAACGCGGGCTTCTGGTTCGTCGACGAACTTGCTCGCCGTCATGGCGGGGTTTTTCGCAGCGAGGCGAAACACCAGGGCGAGGCGGCGCGCATCCGCGTGGCGCTCGAGGGCGGCGCAGCGGTAGAGGTGTGGCTGCTCAAACCCACCACGTACATGAACAAGAGCGGCGGGGCGATCGCCTCGCTCGCCAACTTCTACAAGGTGGCGCCGGCGGAGACGCTGGTCGCCCACGACGAACTCGATTTGCCGGTGGGCGCGGCTCGGCTCAAGCAGGGCGGTGGCCATGGCGGCCACAACGGCTTGCGCGACACCATCGCGGCGATCGGCGCGGACTTCTGGCGCCTGCGGCTCGGCATCGGCCATCCGGGTCACAAGGACCTCGTGCTCGATTACGTCCTGCAGCGCGCATCGGCCGCCGATGAGCGCGCGATCACGGACGCGGCGACGCGGGCTGCCGATGCCGTGCCGCTGATGCTCGCGCAGGGCGCCGAAAAGGCGATGAACCGCCTGCACTCGCAGGCTCAATGAATCAGGACTGAACAATCATGGGAATCAAGTGCGGCATCGTCGGCCTGCCCAACGTGGGCAAGTCGACCCTCTTCAACGCGCTCACGCGCTCGGCCATCGCGGCGGAGAACTATCCGTTCTGCACCATCGATCCGAACGTCGGCATCGTGCCCGTGCCCGATCCGCGGCTCGATCAGCTTGCCGCCATCGTCAAGCCCGAACGCATCGTGCCGACGACGGTCGAGTTCGTCGACATCGCCGGCATCGTCAAGGGCGCCTCGACGGGGGAGGGTCTCGGCAACAAGTTCCTCGCCAATATCCGCGAGGTCGATGCGATCGCGCACGTGGTGCGCTGCTTCGTCAACGACGACATCGTGCACGTCGCGGGGCGCATCGATCCTTTGAGCGACATCGAGACCATCAACACCGAACTCGCGCTCGCCGATCTCGAGACCGCGGACAAGGCCCTGCAGCGCGCCGAGAAGGCCGCCAAGGCCATGGACAAGGAGGCGATCAAGGCGCGCGAGGTCATCCGTCGCGTGCGCGATGCGCTGGATGCCGGCAAGCCTGCGCGTGCCGTGCCGCTCGATGACACCGAGCGGCCGATCGTGCGCGAGATGCAGTTGCTCACCTTCAAGCCGGTGCTCTATGTCGCCAACGTGCAGGAAGGCGGGTTCGAGAACAACCCGATGCTCGATGCCGTGCGCCGTCTCGCCGCGAGCGAGGGCTCGCAGGTGGTGGCCGTGTGCGCCGCCATCGAGGCGGAGATCTCCCAGCTCGACGACGCCGACCGCGCGGAGTTCCTAAAAGATCTGGGGCTCGACGAGCCGGGTCTCAATCGCGTGATCCGCGCCGGCTATGCGCTGCTCGGTCTGCAGACCTATTTCACGGCGGGCGAAAAGGAAGTGCGTGCCTGGACGGTCAGGAAAGGCGCCACCGCGCCGCAGGCTGCGGGCGTGATCCACACCGACTTCGAGCGCGGCTTCATCCGTGCCGAA
>JBIKVA010000303.1:0-2914 GCA_044357085.1 Steroidobacteraceae bacterium
GGGCCGCGCGCCGACATCGACCCGGTGACGAGCGTTTCCGGGATGCGCAAGGTCATCGCCGCGCTGACCCCCGACAACGCGGGACGCTACATGGTCTATGACGGCAGCGAACTGCCCTGGTAGAGCGGTAGCGGCGCGAGGTCTGCCGCCAACTGATTCTCGCAGCGGGTTCATGCCCCGCCACGGCGTCAATAGAACATCTTCGCCATGGTCTTGCGGCTCGGGTCATAGGCCGAGTACGTCTTGCCGATGGTCGCCGGGTCACCGAGTGCCTGGACCGCGAGGTCGGCGAGATCGGTACGACCTATATAGCTGAACGCCGCCGGATCCTCGACCAGCATCGCCGTGCCGGTGGCCGGCACATCGCCGAGGCCGCCCGGCCTGATGATCGTGTAGTCGAGGCCGCTGGCGCGCAGATGGTCCTCGGCCTGTGCCTTCAGCGCGATCACATCCTTGAGGAAGCGGCGCGACATGCGCGGCGCGGCGTCGTAGGAGTCGCCGGTACCGATGACGGTGACGAACACCATGCGCCTGACTCCGGCGGCCTTCGTGGCGTCGATCACGTTGCGGTTGCCGACGTAGTCCGGGCGCTTGTCCTGTTCGCCGCGCGTGGTGCCGAGGGTGGAGATGACCGCGGCATAGGTCCCGGAGGCGAGCGCCTGGTTCACCTGTGCGGCATCGAGCGCATCGGCGACGACCGTCCTGACGCCGAGTTTGGCGAGCTCGCCGGTCCTGGAACTGCTGCGTACCGCCACCGTCACCGATTCGCCGCGCTCGCGCAGTTTGCGGACGATCTCGAGGCCGGTGCCCCGCGTGCCGCCGAACACCAGCACCGCACCGCCGGGCGGGACGTAAGGGGCGGCGGCCCGCACGTTCACCGGCTGGTGCGAGGAGCCGCTGAGCCAGAACACGTAGATGACCACGACCAGCACCAGTGTCAGCACCAGACCGCCGATGGCCTTCAGCAAACCGAGCAGGAACCTGAGCATGAGCGAATCTCCCCTTGAGGCCCGACCTCAACGCGCCCCGGGTGGCGCGTATTTCTCGACCCATTCCCTGACGCTCTTGTACCAGAACAGCGAGTTCTGCGGCTTCAGGACCCAGTGGTTCTCGTCGGGGAAGTAGACGAGCTTCGACGGCACGCCGCGCTTCTGCAGCGTGTTGAAGAGCTCGATGCCGTGGTTGACCGGCACGCGCATGTCGAGTTGCCCGTGGATCACCAGCGTCGGCGTCGCAAAGCTGCCCGCCGAGGTATGAGGCGAGTAGCGTGCGAACTCTTCCGGTCGTTCCCAGAACTCGAAGAACCGGTCACGTTCCGCGCCGTAGTCCGCGCCGATCTGCGTGAAGCTGTTGTACACGGCGGCGTGCGCGATCAGCCCCTTGAAGGGATGCGCCCGACCGAGCAGCGTGCTGGCGAGAAAGCCGCCGTAGCTGCCGCCGCCGGCGACCATGCGCGTCGGGTCCACCCAGGGTTGCGCGGCAAGCCAGCCGGCGGCCTTGATGGTGTCCTCGTACGGCTTGCTGATGCGGTCGGGATTGATGGAGTCGCCGAACGCCTGGCCGAACCCGCTCGACCCGTGGAAGTTGTGCCAGGTCACGATATAGCCCCAGCTTGCGAACACCTGGGCGTTCCAGCGCCACTGCACGGCATCCTGGATGCCGTTGTGCGGTCCGCCATGCAGCAGCATGAACACCGGATACTTTTTCGTGGGGTCGAAGTCCGGCGGATACACCACCCACATCTGGACGGGTGCGCCGCCCGCGCCGGCATAGGTGACGCTCTCGACGCGGCCCTGCGCGGTGGCGGCGAGCGTGGCATCGTTGAAAGTCGAGAGCCGTGTCGCCGCACCGCTGGCAAGATCGAGCCGCACGAGCGTCGGCGGCTCCGAGAAACTTTGCCGCAGCGCGACGGCTGCGGGCCGCGCGCCGCCGGCCGCCGCGAGCGCGAGGTTGTCGAAACTGCCCGCACCGGTGATCGCTGCGGGACGCCCCGGGTTCGAGAGATCGAAGCGGTGGATGCGATTGGTCGCGGCATCGTCGATGGCACTGAAGATGGCCTTCGAGTCCGGCCGCCAGACGAGTCGGCCGGCCGAGCGGTCGAAGTCACCCGACAGGTCGCGCCGTTCGCCGCTCTGTCTGTCGACGAGGATCAGTCGCGCACGATCGGCATAGAAACCCGGGATGGCCTGCGCCGTATGGGCCAGCCAGCGGCCGTCCGGGCTGTAGGCGGGCGAGCCGTCGTCGGCGCGGTTGCCCTCGGTGATATTGCGCGGCGCCTTGCAGCCGCAACTTGCGACGCTGATGAGGTCGTAGTTCGGTTCGACGCCGCTCGGGTCCACGTTGGCCGCGAAGGTCACCTCGGTGCCGTCGGGGGAAATGTCGTACGAGGAGGCGGAGTATTCGGACTTCGACAGATGGAACCCCGACTGGCGCGTGATCGCCGCGACCTCCCCGCCCGTACTCGCCACGGAGAACAGGTGCGGCTGCCGATCGTCGAGGAAGCGGTCCCAGTAGGAAATCGGCGCGCGATCCCAGGTCTTCGCGGACATCTTCGAGTCGGCGCGTTCCTTGAGTCGCGCCGCCTGGTCTTCCCACTTCACGAGGTCGATCCAGATCGGCGACACGAATGCGATCCGGCTGCCGTCGGGGAACCACTTCGGGGCGCCGACGCCGGTCGGCACGCTCGTGAGACGCCTCGCTTCGCCGCCATCCACCGGAATCACGTAGAGCTGGCTTTCCTTGTCGTCGTCGCGCTTCGACACGAACGCGATCAGCGAGCCGTCCGGACTGAACGCAGGCGACGTGTCCGCGCCCTTGTCGCTGGTGAGCTGGCGCGAGGACTTGCCGTCGGTGGTGAACAGCCAGAGATCGGTCTTGCCGCTGTTTTCTTTGATGTCGTGACGCGTGACGGTCA
>JBIKVA010000063.1:0-11499 GCA_044357085.1 Steroidobacteraceae bacterium
GGCGGCGGGCGGATCTTCCGCGGGTACCGCCGGTGCAATCCCGGGTGCGGCATCGGGTGCGGGCGCAGCCCCGGCAACGGGCGGCGCGACGACGACCGGTCGCAACACCCCCGAGATCCTCGCCCTGCTGGAACAGGCGGAGAAGGCGCTGGTCGACAGCAAGTGCGATAGGTACTACCGCGACTATCTCAGCCCGGAACTGCGGCGTAGCCTCTCCTCCAAGACGCTCGATTCGCTGGTGGGCAGTTGCAACCGCAGCATTGCGAGCCGCGAGTTGCTCATCGCCGCACTGCGCATCGTGCGGCGCACCGCACCCGCTTTCGAGGCGGGTGGCAATCGTGCGCTGTACGACGTCGCCGGTCAGGGGTTGCCCTATGACCGCTACGTGCTGGAGCGCGTCGAGGGTCGTTGGTACATCGCCGAGTGATCCGCACCGGCAGCGGCATGCGTCCGGTCGATTTCGTCCAGGGACAACGGAGAAGCGAACATGAGTCAGGGAACTTCCATCGCGATATCGCGCCCGCTGCGATCGGCGCTGCTGGCGGTGACCCATGTGCTGCCCCGTGCATTGCGGCTGTCCCTCGGCGGGCTGCTGCTGTCGTTTCTTGCCGCCTGCGGCGTCTCGCCACAGAAAGTGACGGTGCCGGTCGTCGACAAGGTCGACCTCAACCGCTTCATGGGCCCCTGGTATGTCATTGGGGTCATTCCGACGTTCCTCGAGAAGAACGTCTACAACGCCATCGAGTCCTACGAACTGGCTGCCGATGGCACCATCAAGACCACCTTCACGTTCAACAAGGGGGCCTTCGACGGCCCTGCCAAGCGGATGGAGCCGAAGGGGTTCGTGATTCCCGGCACCAACAACGCCATCTGGGGCATGCAGTTCTTCTGGCCGATCAAGGCCGAGTACGTGATCTCGCACCTCGATGCCGACTACACCGAGACCATCATCGCGCGCAGTGCACGCGACTATGTGTGGATCATGGCGCGCACGCCGATCATCGACGATGCGCGTTACGCCGTGCTCGTGAAGAAGGTCGCCGACATGGGCTACGACACCAGCAAGCTGGTCAAGGTCCCGCAGCGGCCGGCGGCGCAGGCCGTCGCGCCCATGCCCTCGGCCGAGCGCGTCGCCGAGATCCTCGCCACCGTGCCGGCGGTGAAGCCGGTCGATCTCAAGGCCCGTCTGGCCGCCTCCGAAGCGCGGCCTGTGGTTCTCGACGTCCGACGCGCAGACGAGTTTGCGGCGGGCCACGTCGAGGGTGCGATCAACGTCGCACACACTGCGGTGCTCGCGAACGCCGCCACCGCGGTGCCTGCCGCGAAGGACGCCGAGATCATCCTGTATTGCGGCAGTGGTCGCCGTGCATCGATGGCAATCGAGGCATTGCGCGGCGCGGGTTACACCAACCTCAAGCATCTCGAGGGTGACTACCCGGCCTGGCAGGCACAGGGCCGACCGGTGCAATAGGCCGGCCGCTGATCCGTCGGGAAACTCTCCCGACCTCAACCGCACCGCTTCATCCCGTGGAATACGCCCCGCTATCCGTCGTCAGGGACCAGATCGCCGAAGGCAGGGCGTTGCCGTTCGACATCTATGCGAGCGACGGCACGCTGCTGCTCGCCAAGTCGACGTTCGTCGAAACCCGCAGCCAGCTCGATGCGCTGACGGCGCGCGGCGTGCAGGTTCGCATCGAGGATCTGCCCGATCCTTCGTCGGTGGTCGACCACGTTCCGAACAGCCAGATTCCCGAGGTCTGGCGTGCGGTCGGCAAGCGTGTCGAGCGCCTGCTCAGCGACAGCCCGCGCGAGGCCTTCGACCTGACCCTGCAGCAGGCCAGCGCACCGCTGCAGGCGCTGATACGCCGCGATCCGGACCTCGCCATCGTGCAGGTCATTTCTTCGGGGCTGGATACCCGCAGCGCTTACGGAGTGCATCACGCCATGCAGGTCTCCGTGGTGGCGATGCTGCTCGCCACGCGCCTCGGCTGGTCAGCCACCGACATGATCCTCGCCAGCAAGACCTCGCTGGCCATGAACGTGTCGATCTTCAAGTTGCTGGGCATCCTCGCCGTCACCCGCAATCCGCCCAATGCCGCGCAGCGCCACGAGATCCACGATCACCCGCTTCGCAGCCGCGAGTTGCTGAAGACTTCCGGTGTCATCGACCCGATGCTGTTGACGGCAGTGGAGCAGCACCACGAGCGCAGTGACGGTACGGGTTATCCCAGGGGTCTCAAGGACGTGGTCGAACTCGCGAATCTCGTGCGCTGCGCCGACGCCTTCGTCACGGGCCTGCACGAACTCTCAGGACACGGACCACTGGCGGCCGACCGCCTGCTGCGCAAGATCTTCCTCGACGAGGAGCGCAGCGTGTATGCCAACGCACTCGTCAAGGAAATGGGGGTGTATCCGCCCGGCAGCGTGGTGGAACTGGCGAGCGGCGAGCGGGGTGTCGTCGTCCGCAGGGGCGAGAAGATCACGACGCCGATGGTGGCCGTGTACACCGACTCGTTTCTGCGTCCGCTGTCGTCACCCGTGCTGCGCAACACGGCAGACCAGGGCTCCGCCGTCGTCGGCGCGATCCATCCGGACACGCACCGGCTCACGACCAAGAGGCTCGAGGCGATCCTGCTGGCGAGTTGAGGCCCCGCAATCCGGCGGGCTTCGGGTGCGGTCAGTTGCGCGGCACGAAGCCGTCGATGGCCAGCACGACGTAATCGCCGGCGCTCTGCCGTACCGGGATGACTTTCTGGTAGGCCGGGTCGCCGTAGAACTTTTCCAGGGCCGCCATCGAGGGGAACTGCAGCACGGTGACGTTGAGGTTGCCGAAGTCGCCCTCCAGCAACTCGATGTCCTTGCGGCCGCCGGTCGATATGAATCTCGCGCCGGCGGCGCGCACCAGCGGCATGGCGACCGCCGCGTAGGGCTGCAACTTCGAGCGGTCCCTGATCGCGGCGATCGAGATCAGGTAGGCAGGCTGTCCGGCGGGCCGGTCGGTGTCTCCGGGCAGGCCGCGCAGCTTGATGACATCGAAGGCACCGGCACCCCGGCGGATTTCAACGCTGCTGCGGTATTCCGGGCTCCACCAGAACTCGTTGGGGCCGTCGCCTTTCGGAAACTTCGCCAGGATGACGGACTGCGCCTTGAAGTCGCCCTCCAGCACCTTGAGGCCACGTCCAAGGCCGCCGGCCGCGAGATAGTACCCGCCGTACTGGTCGTAGATCGGTGGCAGCGTCCGGGCGTAGCGGCCCATCGCGGCCGCGTCGGTCGAGGTCCCCATCACCAGCAGGTAACCCGGGCGCGGGGGCTCGGTGGTGGCCACGGGCTGCGCCTGGACCGGCGACGCAGTCACCAGCAGCGCGGCGATGCAGGCGTTGAGGCAGGCAACGAGTCGAACAAGCATCGGTGAGGCTCCTTTCCATGCGCCGGTCCATGCGCCGGGTGTCGGGCGCGCCAGCAGCGTCCGGGCATTATCGCGGCGCCGGCCGGGGTGGTCATGTGGCGGGATGGTCGTGTGGCGGGGTGGTCATCCGGCGGCCGCCCGGTTGCCCGGACTCGCCCGGGGGGTCCCCGGTGGGTACACTTCCGAGGTTGTCCACAGCCCGCCCGAGGGGGCGGCCCGGACGAACTCTCGACAGGGATGCCATGGACCGCGACGACATCCGGACTTCCGCCGACCTGGCTGCCTGGGAAAAGGCGGCCGCCAAATCCGCCCCCGGCGGCGACCTCTCGAAACTGACCTGGAAGACCCCGGAAGGTCTCGAGGTCAAGCCGCTCTACACGGCGGCAGACGTCCAGGGGTTGCCCTACGCGGATACCCTGCCGGGGCTTGCCCCTTTCCTGCGCGGACCCCAGCCGACCATGTATGCGGTCCGGCCCTGGACGATCCGCCAGTACGCCGGTTTTTCCACTGCCGAGGCGTCGAACGCCTTCTACCGCAAGTCGCTGGCCGCCGGCGGTCAGGGCGTGTCGGTCGCTTTCGATCTCGCAACGCATCGCGGCTATGACAGCGACCATCCCCGCGTGACGGGTGATGTCGGCAAGGCGGGTGTGGCCATCGACTCGGTCGAGGACATGAAGATCCTGTTCGACGGCATCCCGCTCGACAAGGTCTCGGTGTCGATGACCATGAACGGCGCGGTGCTGCCGGTGCTTGCGGCCTACGTGGTCGCCGCCGAGGAACAGGGCGTCTCGCAGGCGCAGCTTTCGGGGACCATACAGAACGACATCCTCAAGGAGTTCATGGTCCGCAACACCTACATCTATCCGCCCGAGCCGTCGATGCGCATCGTCGGCGACATCATCGAGTACACGGCACGGCAAATGCCGAAGTTCAACTCGATCTCGATCTCCGGGTACCACATGCAGGAGGCGGGGGCGAACCAGGCGCTGGAACTCGCCTTCACGCTCGCCGACGGCAAGGAGTACGTGAAGACGGCGCTCGCCAAGGGTCTCGACGTGGACGAGTTCGCCGGCCGCCTCAGCTTCTTCTGGGCGATCGGCATGAACTTCTACCTCGAGATCGCCAAGATGCGTGCGGCGCGCCTGCTGTGGTGGCGGATCATGAAAGGCTTCGGCGCCAGGAATCCGAAGAGCATGATGCTGCGTACGCATTGCCAGACTTCGGGCTGGAGCCTCACCGAGCAGGACCCGTACAACAACGTCGTGCGCACCACCATCGAGGCGATGGCGGCGGTGTTCGGCGGCACGCAGAGCCTGCACACCAACTCGTTCGACGAGGCGATCGCGCTGCCGACCGAGTTCAGCGCGCGCATCGCCCGCAACACGCAGCTGATCCTGCAGGAAGAGACGCACATCACCAGCGTGGTCGACCCCTGGGCGGGCAGCTACATGATGGAGCGACTGACGCAGGAGATGGCCGACAAGGCCTGGGCGATCATCGAGGAAGTCGACGCCATGGGCGGCATGACGCGCGCCGTGGAGAGCGGCTGGGCCAAGCTGCGCATCGAGGCGAGCGCTGCGCAGAAGCAGGCGCGCATCGACTCGGGGCGCGATGTCATCATCGGCGTCAACAAATTCAGGCTCGAGAAGGAAGATCCGGTCGAGATCCTCGAGATCGATAACGTCGCGGTGCGCGACAACCAGCTCGCGCGCCTGCAGCGCCTGCGCCAGACCCGTGACGCCGCCGCCGTCGGCGCGGCGCTGGCGGCGCTCACCGCTGCGGCCAAGTCGGGCAGCGGCAACCTGTTCGCGCTCGCCATCGAGGCGATGCGGCTGCGGGCCACGGTCGGCGAGGTGAGCGATGCACTCGAGCAGGTGTGGGGCCGGCACCGCGCCAATTCGCAGGAGGTGAGCGGCGTGTACGCCGGGGCCTACGAGTCGCAGGAGGACTGGACGAGGTTGCAGGCCGACATCGCGGCCTTCGCCACGGACCACGGCCGCCGGCCGCGGGTGATGATCGCCAAGCTCGGCCAGGACGGCCACGATCGTGGTGCCAAGGTGGTGGCGAGCGCTTTCGCCGACCTCGGCTTCGACGTCGACGTCGGGCCGCTCTTCCAGACGCCGGAGGAATGCGCGCGGCAGGCGATCGAGAATGACGTACACGCGGTGGGTGTGAGCACCCTGGCCGCGGGCCACAAGACGCTGGTGCCCGAGATCATCCGTGCGCTGCGCGAGCAGGGCTCGCCCGAGACCATCGTCTTCGTCGGTGGCGTGGTTCCGCAGCAGGACTACCCCTATCTTTACGCGGCCGGCGTCAAGGGCATCTACGGACCGGGCACGCCGATTCCCGACAGCGCGCGCGACGTGCTCAACCATATCAAGCGTGCCTGTGGCGCTGCCTGAGCCGGATGACGCCCGCCTGCTCGAGGCTGTGCGTGCCGGTGACCGGCGCGCGCTCGCCAAGGCGATCACGCTGCTCGAGTCGACCCGGACCGATCACCGCGTCCGCGCCGATGCCCTGCTCGATGCCCTGCTGCCGTTCGCGGGCCGCGCGCTGCGCCTCGGCATCTCCGGTGTTCCCGGGGTCGGCAAGTCGACCTTCATCGAAGCCCTCGGCATGTTTCTGCTCGCCCGCAGCCACAAGGTCGCGGTGCTGGCCGTCGATCCCTCTTCGGGTGTTTCCGGCGGCTCCATCCTCGGCGACAAGACGCGCATGGAGCGGTTGTCGGTGCAGGAACACGCCTACATCCGACCGAGCCCCTCTTCGGGCACGCTCGGCGGAGTCGCCGAAAAGACCCGCGAGGCCATGCTGGTCTGCGAGGCCGCGGGCTACGACGTGGTCATCGTCGAGACGGTGGGCGTCGGCCAGTCCGAAACCACGGTCGCGGGCATGACGGACATGTTCGTCCTGCTGCAATTGCCCAATGCCGGTGACGACCTGCAGGCGATGAAGAAAGGCATCATGGAGCTCGCCGACCTCATCGTCATCAACAAGGCCGATCTCGACCCGGATGCGGCAACGCGCGCCGAGGCGCAGATCACCTCCGCACTGCGCGTGCTGCGATTCACCGGCGCGCCGGGCACCCACGACGAAACGCGCTGGCAGACCCGCGTGATGCGGGGCAGCGCGCTCAAGGCCGAGGGACTGGGCGACTTCTGGTCCGGCGTGACCGAATTCCGTGCCTTGCGCGAGCGCAGCGGCGAGTTCGCCGAGCGGCGACGTCAGCAGTCGCTCAGGTGGATGTGGGACCAGGTGCACGCGCGACTGGTCGCCGACTTCCGCGAGAGCGCCGCCGTGCGTGCCGCACTGCCGAAGACGCTCGATGACGTCGCCGCGGGTCGCGTCGCGCCTTCGTCCGCGGCGCGCCGGCTGCTCGATCTGTTCGAGGCACACTAGAGTTTCGAGGCACATCAGTTCGCGGCAACTTTGCCGGCATCCAGACAGGGAACCCCATGCACGACATCATTCACCAGCTCGAAGAAAAGCGCGCGCAGGCCCGGCAGGGCGGCGGACCGAAGCGGGTCGCAGCGCAACATGCCAAGGGCAAGCTCACGGCGCGCGAGCGCGTCGAACTGCTGCTCGATGAAGGTACGTTCGAGGAATGGGACATGTTCGTCGAGCACCGCTGCAGCGACTTCGGCATGCAGGACCAGAAAGTGCCCGGCGACGGCGTGGTGACCGGCTGCGGTTTCATCAACGGCCGCCTCGTGTTCGTGTTCAGCCAGGACTTCACCGTGTTCGGCGGTTCGTTGTCCGAGGCCCACGCGCAGAAGATCTGCAAGGTCATGGACACCGCAATGAAGGTCGGTGCGCCGGTGATCGGCATCAACGACTCCGGCGGCGCGCGCATCCAGGAAGGCGTCGCCTCGCTCGGCGGCTATGCCGAGGTGTTCCAGCGCAACGTCACGGCCTCGGGCGTGGTGCCGCAGATCAGCCTGATCATGGGGCCCAGCGCGGGCGGTGCGGTCTACAGTCCCGCGCTCACCGACTTCATCTTCATGGTGAAGGACAGTTCCTACATGTTCGTCACCGGCCCCGAAGTGGTGAAGACGGTCACCCACGAGGAAGTCACGGCCGAGGACCTTGGTGGTGCCATCACCCACACCACCCGCAGCGGCGTCGCCGACCTCGCGTTCGACAACGATGTCGAGGCGATCCTCATGCTGCGCCGCTTCTTCAATTACCTGCCGGCCAACAACCGCGAGCGGCCGCCGATGCGCGAGGCGTTCGATCCGCCCGACCGCGACGACTTTTCGCTCGATACGCTGGTGCCCGACAACCCGAACAAGCCCTACGACATGAAGGAGCTGATCGGCAAGGTCGTCGACGACGGCGAATTCTTCGAACTGCAGCCCGACTACGCCAAGAACATCATCATCGGCTTCGCGCGTCTCGATGGCCAGGTGGTCGGCATCGTCGCCAACCAGCCGCTGGTGCTCGCCGGCTGTCTGGACATCAAGAGCAGCGTCAAGGCCGCACGCTTCGTGCGTTTCTGCGATGCCTTCGGCATCGCGGTGGTGACCTTCGTCGATGTGCCCGGGTTCATGCCGGGCACCGCGCAGGAGTACGGCGGCATCATCAAGCACGGCGCGAAACTGCTGTACGCCTATGCCGAGTGCACCGTGCCCAAGATCACCGTGATCACGCGCAAGGCCTACGGAGGCGCCTACGACGTGATGGCCTCGAAGCATCTGCGCGGTGACATCAACTTCGCCTGGCCCAATGCCGAAATCGCGGTCATGGGTGCCAAGGGTGCGGTGGAGATCATCTTCCGCGAGGAAAAATCCGATCCGGTGAAGCTGGCGGCGCGCGAGGCGGAATACCGCACCAAGTTCGCGAACCCGTTCATTGCCGGTGCCCGCGGCTATATCGACGACGTCATCATGCCGCACGGCACGCGCCGCAGGATCTGCCGCGCGCTCGTCGTGCTGCGCGACAAGAAGGTCGAGGAGCCGTGGCGCAAGCACGGCAATATCCCCCTTTGAGCGCGGTCACGGGAGCAAAGCGAAACATGTTCAGCAAGATACTCATCGCCAATCGTGGCGAAATCGCCTGCCGCGTGATCAAGACCGCGCGCCGCATGGGCATCCGGACCGTGGCCGTGTATTCCGAGGCGGACAAGGATGCGCGCCACGTCGAGCTCGCCGACGAGGCCGTGCTCATCGGACCGGCGCCCTCGCGGGAGTCCTATCTGGTCGCGGACCGTATCATCGCGGCCTGCAAGCAGACGGGCGCCGAGGCGATACACCCCGGCTACGGCTTCCTCTCCGAGAACGCCGAGTTCTCGCGCCGCGTCGAGGAGGCAGGCATCATCTTCATCGGCCCGAAGCACAAGTCGATCGCGGCGATGGGCGACAAGATCGCCTCCAAGGAGCTCGCCGCCAAGGCCAGGGTCAACACCATCCCGGGCTGGAACAAGCCGATCGAATCGCCCGAGCGCGCCGTCGAGATTGCGCGGGACATCGGCTATCCGGTGATGATCAAGGCGAGCGCTGGCGGCGGCGGCAAGGGTTTGCGCGTCGCCTTTAACGACAAGGACGCTCACGAGGGATTCGCATCCTGCCGCAACGAGGCGCGCAACAGTTTCGGTGACGACCGTGTCTTCATCGAGAAGTTCGTCGAGGAACCGCGCCACATCGAGATCCAGGTACTCGGCGATGCCCATGGCAACTGCGTCTATCTCTGGGAGCGCGAGTGTTCGATCCAGCGCCGCCACCAGAAGGTGATCGAGGAGGCGCCAAGCCCCTTCCTCGACGACAAGACCCGCAAGGCCATGGGCGAGCAGGCCGTGGCGCTGGCGCGCGCGGTCGACTACCAGAGCGCGGGCACGGTGGAGTTCGTGGTCGGCAAGGACCGCAGCTTCTATTTTCTGGAGATGAACACCCGCCTGCAGGTCGAGCATCCGGTCACCGAGTGCATCACCGGACTCGATCTCGTCGAGCAGATGATCCGCGTCGCCGCGGGCGAGAAGCTCGGGTTCGCGCAGCAGGACATCCGCCGCAACGGCTGGGCCATCGAGTGCCGCATCAACGCGGAGGATCCGTTCCGCAACTTCCTGCCCTCGACCGGCCGGTTGGTGAAGTACCGTCCGCCGACGCCGACCATGGAAGCGGCGCAGCCCGTGCCTGCCGAGGGCGGCGTGCGCGTCGACACCGGCGTGTACGAGGGCGGCGAGATCCCGATGTACTACGACTCGATGATCGCCAAGCTGATCACCTGCGGCGCCGATCGCAACGAGGCGATCGCACGCATGCGCGAGGCGCTCAACGGTTTCGTCATCCGCGGCATCTCGAGCAACGTCCCCTTCCAGGCGGCGCTGCTCGCCCATCCGCGGTTCGTTGCCGGCGACTTCAACACCGGTTTCATCGCCGAGCAGTACCCGAAGGGTTTCTCGGCCGCGGCGGTACCGCACGAGGAGCCCGGCTTCCTGCTGTCGCTCGCGGCGGTCTCGCATCGGCGTTCACGCGAGCGCGCGGCGCGCCTCACGGGGCAGCGACGTCACCGCGAGGTGCGCATCCGCGAGGACTTCGTCATCGTGCTGCGCGACGACACCGGGCGACGCGACGAGATTCCGGTGACGGTGCGACCGATCGACTCGATGTTCCACGTTGGCATCGCCGGGCAGGTGCACGAGGTGTCCTTCGAGGACAACCTGCGCGATGTCGCGGTGCACGGGCATTTCGACGGCAAGCCGTTCTGCGCGCAGATCGAGCGCGTTGGCCTCGGCTACCGGATCAGCCACAACGGCTCGAGCCTGTACGCGAAGGTGTTCTCGCCGCGCCATGCGCAGCTCGAGGCGATGATGCCGTTCAAGGCACCGCCCGATCTGTCGAAGGTGTTGCTGTCGCCGATGCCTGGCCTGCTCGTCGATGTGTCGGTGCAGCCGGGCCAGACGGTGCGCGCCGGCGAACGTCTTGCCGCGATCGAGGCGATGAAGATGGAGAACATCCTGTTCGCTTCGCAGGACTGCGTGGTCGCCGAGGTGCTCGCCGGCAAGGGCGACAGTCTTGCGGTCGACCAGGTGATCATGAGGTTCCAGTGATGCGTCCGTTCCGCGTACTCGGCATCCAGCAGGTCGCGATCGGCGGTCCCGACAAGCAGCGCCTGCGCACGCTGTGGGTCGACATGCTCGGACTCGAAGTGACGGGCAACTTCGTCAGCGAGCGCGAGAACGTCGACGAGGATATCTGCGCGATGGGCAAGGGCGCGATGCGGGTCGAAGTCGATCTGATGCAACCGCTCGATCCCGAGAAGAAACCTGCCGTGCACGCAACGCCGCTCAATCACATCGGTTTGTGGATCGACGATCTGCCGCAGGCAGTCGAGTGGCTCACGGCCCGCGGCGTACGGTTCGCGCCGGGCGGCATCCGCAAGGGCGCAGCGGGTCATGACATCTGCTTTCTGCACCCGAAGGCGAACGACGAGTTCAGGGTGGCGGGCGAGGGCGTGCTGATCGAACTCGTGCAGGCGCCGCCCGAGGTGATCGCCGCGCTCGGCTAGTCACGTCGGCGGCGGCGTCTTCAGTCGCGCAACTTGCGGTGGATCGCGACCACCAGCGTCCCCGGTCCGCCGTGCACGCCGATGGCCGGCCCCATGTCGGTGACGGCGCAAAACTCGACGCTGTCGGCCGGCAGTGCGGCTGCGAGCTCGTCGGCGAGGCGTTGGCCTTCTTCCGGACGGTCGCCATGACCGACGAGGATGCGCAGGACTTCCCTGTCGGCTTCGAAGCGGGTGCGGCGCGCCACGAAGCGCGCGAAGCGGCTGCGCAGGCGATGCGTGCCGAAGAGTCCGCCGCCGGCGCTGATGCGACCGTCGGGAGAGGTGCGCAGGATCACGCCGAGGCCGAGCAGACGGGCCAGCTTGCCGACGATCGCCGGGACCCGTCCGCCGCGTACCGCGAAATCGATGCTGCCGAGCAGCGCGAAAGTCTGCGTCCGCGCCAGCGTCGCGTGCGCCGCGGCGGCCACTGCCGAGGCGTCCTTGCCTGCGGCTGCTGCCTCCGCGGCGGCGATCGCCACCAGGCCCTGCCCCACCGAGGCATTGCGGCTGTCCAGGGCCGTGACCGGCTTGCCCTCGTTGCCGACACGCTGCGC
>JBIKVA010000305.1:0-2905 GCA_044357085.1 Steroidobacteraceae bacterium
GATTTCGATCCGCCGGCGCGCACGAAAGTGCGCGTCCACGACGGACCGGGCCCGCACGACAACGGCACGGACATCGGACCCAAGGCCATCGATTTCTACGTCGATCCGCCGATGGCGCCGCACTACCGCACAGTCCTCGATCTCGGCTTCCGTGCACGCTCGGCACCGATCCTCCACGAAGTCGGGGATGCGATCAGCGAGGAGTTCGTGTTCTGGGGTCCCGGCGGCGTGCCGTTGCTGCTGATGGTCGGCCATCGCCACAGCCCGAAACACATGCGCGGCGTGTTCAGCCCGCACGGCTATTCCGAAGTGGCCACGGTGTCCGTCGTGGGTGCGGACGTGGAAGCCTCGCGCGATTTCTACGGGCGGGTGCTCGGGCTGGAACTCTTGCAGGACGAACGTACCGAACCCGAGTTCCTGGAGCGCGCCAACGAACTCACCGGGACACCCGCCGGCACACCGATACACTGGCTGCTCTATCGTGGTGCCGGCGAACCTTCCGGCAAGATCCTCGTGGTCCATTTCGTGGGTGCACCGGCCGTCCGCTTGCACGGTCGCATGCGGCCCGGGCGACTGGGGTTTTCACTGCTGGTGCACGCCTGCGATGATCTCGACGCGCTCGCGGCGCGTCTCGAGGCGGCCGGCGCACTGGTCAAGGCGCCGCGCGAAGTGGCCGGGCGACGACGCCTGCTCGCCAGCGGCCCGAACGAGGAGTTCTTCGAGATCTTCGCCACCTGATGATTGTCCGCTGGAGAAACGCACATGGACGAAAAGCGACGCCGTTTCATGACGACGGCCGCGGCAGCCGGTACCGCCGCAGCAACGGGACTCGCCGCGGCAGCCGGTGCCGCCGCAGCCGGTGCCGCGCCTGAGCCCGCGGTCAACGGAGGAAGATCTGCCATGTTGATGCCGACGCTGCCGGACATTTCCTTCGCGCAACGCGAGCCCTTCCTCGATCGCGAACGCGCGCGCCGCATCCTCGAGGCCGATGGTCTCGACGCCATGGTGGTGGGCGAAGGCCGCAACGTGTTCCATGCGACCAACTTCTTCCCGCTGCTCGAGCGCATGAGCATGATCGGCTCGGCGCTGGCGGTCATCCCGCGCGACCCGAAGCGCCCCGTGGCCCTCGTGATCCCGGCGTTTTCGTACTACTACATCCAGGCCGACGATGGCCTGTTGCCCGGCGTACAGCCGTTCGTCGTCACGAGCCCGCTGCCGGGCGCGGCGCCCACCGCAGGCGATCAGGGTGATCCGCGCGTCGCCGATCCCGTCCTCTACCGCCTGGACGGCGCGCCGCCGCCGCGCGAAGTACGCCGGCGCAAGGCACTGCAGGACGCCGCCCCCTTTCACGCCAGCATGGAACAGGCGCTGGCCCGCGCGCTCGCCGACCTTGGCGTGTCGCGGGGCCGCATCGGCCACGATGATCCGCTGGTCGCCAGAATGCTCGCGGGCGCCGCGCCTGCGGCCACCGCCGTCGATGCGGACGACACGCCGCGGCGCATCCGGCTGGTGCGCACCCCCGCGGAGATCCGCATGATGCGTCTCGCCTCGCAGGCCAACATCGCCGCAGCCAACGCCACGGTGCTTGCGGCGCGCGAACTCGGCAGCGTCCGGGCGATCCGTCAAAGATTTTTTGCCGAAGCGGCGCTGCGCGGCAACCTCGGCGTGTTCATGGTGGTCAACGCCTCGTCCTCGGAGGCCTACGACGAACCGCTGCGCGATGGCCAGGCGTTCCTGATCGACTGCGTGAGCCATCTGCGCAATTTCCACGGCGATTTCGGTCGCACGGTATTCATCGGCGAGCCCACCACGCGCATGCGCCGCTGCACCGACGTCATGGCCAGTACCTGGGGCGAATTGCAGGGGCTGATCCGCCCCGGTCTGCGCTTCTCGCAGGTCCGCGAGCTGGGCGCGGCCACGCTCGCGAAGTTCGGCATCGACGTGCCGGTCACCTTCAGTCCGCACAGCGTCGGCCTTGCACACACCGACCACCCTCGCTTCAACGCCGACGGCTCGCGTGCCGATGTCGTGATCGAGGAAAACATGATTCTTTCCATCGACTGCCCGCTGTTCGAGACCGGACAGGGCGGCACCGCCCACCTCGAGGATCTCGTGCTGGTGACCGCCACCGGCGCGGTGCCGATCCACGACACCGGCACGCCCACCTATACGGTGTAGACAGGGCGCGAGCCGCGCCGTCTCAGACCGGGACGGCCGCGGGGTTGTAGGACATGAGGCCGAGGGATTCGGCGCTCACGTGCTTGCCCGGGCGGAAATTCTCGTCGCGACCGGAGTGGTAGTTGAGCGCGGTCTTGCGCGACTCGAGCATCACCCAGTTGGCGCGCGGCAGCCGCGCCTCGACGTAGCGGCGCAATGCGTCGTCGATCGAATCCGCCGCGGCGAACGCACGCGCGACCACCATCCCGTCCTCGATTCCCATGGCGGCACCCTGGCCGAGGAAGGGGAGCATCGGATGCGCCGCGTCGCCGATCAGCGTGACGCGACCACGGGTCCATTCCTGAAGCGGCTCGCGATCGAAGAGGGCCCACTTGAACAGCCCGTCGGGTGGAGTGGCGGCGATGATCGCCCGCACGCTCTCGTACCAGTCGGCGTACTCTTCGAGCATTTCTTTGACCGTGGCGCGTATCGACCAGCCCTCCTCGCGCCAGTCGTCGCGCTCGGTCAGGCCGACGAAATTGACCAGTTCACCGCCGCGCACCAGATAGCGCGTGAAACTGCGGCCTGGCCCGGTCGATAAACAGGAGGTCGGATCGATGGTGCCGGCAGGCAGATTCGCGAACGGCACGAGGCCACGGTACGCCACGTAGCCCGTGAAGCGGGGCCGGTCTGCACCGAACAGCCGGGTGCGAACCTGCGAGCGCACGCCGTCGGCACCGAGGACGAC
>JBIKVA010000064.1:0-11449 GCA_044357085.1 Steroidobacteraceae bacterium
CGGTGGGCCTTGCGGGCGACCTGCGTCGCGAAGTGCGCGAACTGCTCGAGTCCGGCAAGACCGACGCCGAGATCCGTGCGCACATGAGCGAGCGTTACGGTGACTTCATCCTGTTCCGCCCGCAGTTCTCGGCGCGTACGGCATGGTTGTGGCTCACCCCGGTGCTGTTGCTGCTGCTCGGACTGGGCGTGGCCGTGCGCATCATTCGGCGGCGTGCGTCGCTGGCACCGGCTGACGATTCGCTGCCCGACGAACCGGAACCCCGCGATGGAGCCTCACGATGATCCCGGTGGCGGCACTCGTATTCTTTGGGCTGGCTGCACTGCTTACCCTGCTCAGCCTGGTCTGGCTGTTGCGGCCGCTCTGGCGCGGCGGGCCGAACCGCATGTCGGCCGTCGTGGCCGGCGTGCTGTTCGCCGCGACGGCGGGGGGCATCTACGCGTGGACGAGCCACTGGACCTGGCCCGAGGAAGTGGCCGCCGAGAGTCCGGCGACCATGGTGAACCGGCTCGCCCGCCGCCTCGAACGCGAGCCGAATGACGTCCAGGGTTGGCTGATGCTCGGTCGATCCCATGCCGAACTCGGTCAGCTGCCGCTGGCGGTGCGTGCTTATCAGCGCGCCGATCGACTCGAGGGCGGGCGCAACGTCGAGGCGCTGCTCGGCATGGCCGAGGCGATGGTGCTGCAGGCCGATGGCGCCATCGATTCGCGTGCGTCGCGGCTGTTCGAGCAGGCGCTCGCCGTGGAGCCCGGGTCGGAGAAGGCCCTGTTTTTCACGGCGGTCGCAGCGCAGCGCCGCGGCGATTCCGCACTGGCCATCGAACGTTTCGAGAGGCTCCTTGCGCTCGGGCCGCCTGACAATATCCGCGTGGTCCTGCAGCAGCAGGTTGAGAAATTGCGGGCTGGCGAGGGCACGGCAGCCCCACAGCCTGTTCCATCGTCCGCCGCGGCAAGTGGCGACAAGCCGCGGGTCATCGTCGCCGTCTCGATCAAGCCGTCGCTGGCGAAGCAGATCACTCCGGGCTCCACGCTGTTCGTGTTCGTGCGCGCCCCGGGCAGGCCCGGGCCGCCACTTGCCGTCAAGCGGCTGCCGGCCGCGTTCCCGGTGTCGGTCGAGCTCACCGCGGCTGACAGCATGGTGCCGGGGTTGTCGTTTGCGCCGAACGACACGGTCGAGGTTTCTGCCAAGGTGTCCGCGGATGGCAGCGCGACGCCCAAGAGCGGCGAACCGATCGGACGCACGCGCTACATCGTCGGTCGCGACTTCAAGAAAGCGGTGGTGATAGACGGGCTGTCGCCGTGAGTCAGACCATGGTCGCGGGCAAGCGGCGCCTGCGATGGCTGGTGGCGCCGGGCGAGGGCCGGGCCCTGCTTGCAGCGGCCGGCGCCTATTTCCTGCTGCTCGGCGGCTACTACATGTTGCGCAGCCTGCGCGAGGCCTTTGCGCTGCAGGTCGGGCGCGACCAGATCGCCAATCTCTTTTTCGTCACTTTCTTCGTGATGATGCTGGTGCTGCCGCTCTACTGGTTCGTGGTGGCCCGACTGCCACGCCGCTGGCTGTTCCCGGCGATCTACACGGTCGTGGTGGTGCTGTTTGCGTTGCTGGCCCTTGGCATGTGGCTGCATCCCGAGAGCCGCGCGCTGCCGGCGGTCTATTTCGTTGCGGTCACGTCTCTGAACCTGTTCATCATCTCCGTGTTCTGGAGCGTGATGGTTGACGCCTGGCGCTCGGCTTCCGCAAAGCGCTTGTTCGGATACATCGCGGCCGGCGGCAGCGCCGGCGCAATCGCGGGGCCTGCCTTCAACGCCCTGTTCGTCGAGCGGCTCGGCTCGAGTCCCACCATCTGGGTGGCCTGCACCTTGATCCTGCTGGCGACGGTGCTCGGTCGCCGCGCACAGTTGCTCGAGGCCGGCAGCGAGCCTGACGCAGGCAGCGTCGACCCGCGGGCGCGGCTGGCGTTGCCCGTGGGTGGCCGCGCGGTCGATGACCTGAAACGCCTCGCCACCTCGCCGTATCTGCTGTCCATTGCCGGGCTCATCGTCGGTGGCCAGGTACTCGGCGGTTTCATGTATCAGGAACAGGCGGAATACGTCGAGGCTGCGTACACGACCCTCACCGAGCGTGCGGCGCTGTTCGCCCGCATCGACCTGGCCGTGAGCGTGTTGTCGCTGCTGCTGCAAGGTTTCGTGGTGGGCTGGATCGCCTCGCGTGGAGGTCTCAAGGTCGCCCTCGGCCTCGTACCGGTACTGTTGCTCGGTTCGCTGCTGTGGCTCGCGCTGGTGCCGGTCGGCATGGTGTTGCTGGTCACGCAGGTGTTCCGCCGCGCCGTCGATTACGGGCTCTTCAAGCCGACCCGCGAGATGCTGTTCACCGTTCTCAATCCGGAGAGCAAGTTCAAGAGCAAGAGCCTCATCGATACGCTGCTGCAGCGCGGCGGCGACAGTCTCAGCCAACTGGCATACCCGCTCGTTGCGGGGCTCGGCCTTGCGGGCGTGGCCTGGGTGCTCGCCGGCGTCAGTGCGTTGATGCTCGCCGTGGCACTCTGGCTGGGAGTCGTCTTCGGTCGACAGGAAGGCCAGGCCGAACAATGAACGGAGCATCGTCGAACTTGCCCGTCGCCCGGCGCGACGGCGCCGGGCGGCTGCGCGTCGACCTGCGTGCTCTGCTGGCGGTCGCCGCACCGCTGATGATCACCAACGCCATCCAGGCACTGCTCAACCTCACCGATCTCTGGTTCATCGGCAGACTGTCGACCGACGCGGTCGCGGCAATGGCGGCGATCTACTGGCTGATGACCTGCGCAATCCTCGTGCTTGGCGGCGTCGGACTGGCGACGCAGTCGTT
Organism: Steroidobacteraceae bacterium; assembly: GCA_044357085.1. Taxonomy (GTDB): domain Bacteria; phylum Pseudomonadota; class Gammaproteobacteria; order Steroidobacterales; family Steroidobacteraceae; genus UBA964. The sequence continues at coordinate 2,846 of JBIKVA010000064.1, forward strand.
CGTGTCGCAGGCCGATGGCGCAGGCCGGAGGATGCGCGCTTCGCAATGCCTGTGGAATTGCGTGTGGGCCTCGCTGGTTTCTTTGCCGATTTTCCTTCTCGTCGCTCTCGCCGGTAGGCCGACACTCGGCATCTTCGATCTCGATCCGGTGATCAGCGAGTTGGCGGTGGCGTACTGGGAGCCGCGCCTCGCAGGTGCATTCCTCGGGGCCATCACCTGGGGTCTGGTCAGTTTCTTCAATGGCATCGGCGCCGCGCGACTCACCCTGATCGTGGCGATCGTGACCACGGTCGCCAACGTTCCGGCCAACCAGTTCTTCATGTTCGAGCTGGGTTGGGGCATGGCCGGCGCAGCTTGGGGCACGAACGTCGCCCAACTCGCGGGTCTTCTGGTCGGGCTCGGCTACCTGCTGCGGGGTGATCTGGCCAAACGCTATCGCACTCGTCTGACCTGGCGTCCGCGTTTCGCCATGATCCGTCGGCAGCTGGCCGTCGGCATGCCGGTGGGCGTCATGTACGGCGCCGATGTGCTCGGCGTAGCCCTGATGCAGCTGATGGTGACCCAGGTCGGCAAGGTGGGTGCCGCAGCCACGCAACTCGTGATCATGCTCACCTCGCTCGCCTACATGCCGGCTCTGGGCCTCGCCTCCGCAGGCACGACGGTGGTAGGACGCGCGATCGGCGCTGGCCATCGCGACTGGGCCATGCGGCTCGGCACTTTCATCGCGCGCGGCTGTTCCGGACTGATGCTCGGCGTCGCGCTGCTGCTGCTCGTCACGGCGCCATGGTTGCTGCCGCTGTTCGTCAGTGCCGACGATGCAGTTGCGGCGGAGGTGGTGACGACCGCGCTGCTGCTGCTGCTGCCGGCTGCCTGCTACCAGATGTTCGACGGGCTGTATTTCGGTTCGAGCTTTGCGCTGCGCGCAGCCGGCGATACCGCACTGCCTGCGGCGCTGGCCATCGTGTTGTCGTGGCTGCTGCTCGTGCCGCTTGCCCATACGCTGGTGTTCGACGAGCAGCAGGCCTGGATTTCCGGACTGCCGCAATTCGGTCTCGGCGCGCTCGGCGGCTGGTTGGCGCTGATGACCTATGCGGTGCTGCTCGGCAGCACCATGTATCGGCGCTGGCGCAGCGGCCGCTGGCAGAACATCAATATCTGGTCGCGCGATGGCGCCAGCGGCGGATCATGATCCACCCGCCGATCATGCCGCCGAGATGCGCAAAGTGTGCGATCCCCGATGCGGTACCGGTCACGCCAAGATAGAGCTCCAGTCCCGCGAAGATCAGTGCGAAGACCCAGGCCGGCATCGGGATGGGCGGGATCAGCGGTACCACCGTGCGCTTGGGGAACATCATCGCGAAGCCGAGCAGCAGGCCGTAGATGCCGCCGGACGCGCCTACCGTGGGAGCAACCTCGCCGATGGACGAAGTGACCGCGAGCTGCGTGAGCGCCGCCGAGATCACGCTTGCGAAATAGAACACCAGCAGTCGCCGCGTGCCCCAGTACTGCTCGAGCTCGTTGCCGAAGCTGACGAGACCGATCATGTTGAAGGCGAGATGGGCAAAGCCGCCGTGCAGGAAGGCGTAGGTGACGAGTTGCCAGGGCTGGAAGCCGGCATCGAGCGGCCACAAGGCAAACACGTCGAGGAGCCCGGGCCACAGCAACTCGGCGCCGAAGATCAGCACGTTGGCGATCAGCAGACCGCGGACCGCAGGTTCGAGTCTGGAGAACATGGCAGTCGTCCTCAGGGCACCGGATGCGGCTGCCAGCCGAGGACAGCCAGCAGCACGAAGAATCCGAATACGTATCCCGCGATCACGTGCCAGCCGCCCTTGATCCAGGCAAGTGCCGAGCGGCTCTCCGGAAAGCGGCTCGCCAGTGCCACGCCCGCGGAAGAGCCGAACCAGGTCATCGAGCCGCCAAAACCGACGGCGTAGGCGAGGAACCCCCAGTCGTAGCCACCGGCATCGAGGGCCAGTTTGGTCAGCGGGATGTTGTCGAAGACGGCCGACAGGAAGCCCAGTCCGAACGCAGTGGGCCATGACGCCGGAGGCAATTGCTCCACCGGCATCATCGAGGCGGCGAGCACGAGCGACAGCAGGAACACGCTGCCACGCGCCGCCCCCGGCACGATGTGCCATGCCGGTTGGCGCCAGGGCGCGGTGACGAGGATCGCGAGCAGCACCGCTGCGCCGATGAAAGGGAACCTGTCGGCCACCTCGGGCAGGCGCAGATTGACGAAGATGTTGGTACCGGCTGCGGCGAGCAGGATTACCCCCACGATCGCCAGCCGCGCCGTGTCGATCGGCATGTGTGCGAGATCTTCCTTGATGATGGGCGAGTACCGCTGCTGCTGCAGCGAGGCGGGAATCGCGAATACGCAGAACGCGGCGACTGCCGCGACGTAGGCGTGCAGCACATCGGTCGGTGCCACGCCCTGGATCCACATCATGGTGGTGGTGGTGTCACCGATGACGCTGCCGGAACCACCCGCATTGGAGGCGGCGACGATCGCGGCGAGGTAGCCGATGTGCAGCCGGTTGCGGAAGACGGTCGCCGCCACCGTGCCGCCGATCATGGCTGCGGCGATGTTGTCGAGGAAGGACGACAGCACGAACACGAGGCCGAGCAGCACCACGCCACCCTTCCAGTCGTCGGGCAGATAGTGCGGCAGTCGCGCGGGCAGATGGCTGTCCTCGAAATGCTGCGCGAGCAGCGCGAAGCCGACCAGCAGCGCGAACAGGTTGCACAGCACCACCCACTCGTGGCCGAGGTGGGACAGCAAGCCGGCAAGCCCTGACGTGCCGTCGAAGCCCGCGACCGCCAGCTTGTAGGCACAGATGACGAGCAGGCCAGTGACGGCACTCTGCAGCGTGTGTCTGTGGAAGAGGGCGACCGCCGCGAGCGTCAACGCGAACAGCACGAACTCGATGGCGATTCCGGCGATCAAGGGTGTTCGTGCTCTAGTGACTGCCCAGCCAGTCGAACAGCCGGTTGCAGAAGCGGATCTTCTGGGTCTTGCCGGCAACCACATGGGCGAGATCCTCCCAGGTTTCACCGACTGCCCCGGGGATGGATTTTTCGATGGGGATGGTGGTGCGCGGGCTCGTGACGACATCAAGCGCGGCGTGGATCACGAGGGTCGGACACCTGACCGCATGCAGCCGGCTGCGGGACTCGAAGCCGACGCAGGCGTCGACCAGCCGCGAGTGCGCGGTGTAGCGGCCGTTGAGTTCTTTCCAGCCGCCCTGGGGACCGAGCAGCTTGGCGCGGTTCTCGATGTAGTACTCCGGCGTGAAGGACAGCAGCGTCACCAGCTTCTGGAACGCAAAGAAACCCGCGTCGCGGTGGATCTCGCGGAACATGTCCAGTTGGTCGCGCAGGAACGGATCGACCTCGCACCACGCGCCGGTGTTGAGCATGCTGCGGGCGAGGTCAGGCCGGCGGATGGCGATTTCCTGGGCCACGCAGGCGCCCATGCCGACCAGACCCACGAGGTGCACGTTGCGCAAGCCGAGATGGTCGAGCAGGCCGATCGCATCGTCCGCGTGCAGTGCCATGGTCGAGGGCACGGCGAGGTCATCGCCCGAATCGCAGATGCCGCGATAGTCGAAGACGATGACCTGGTAGCGCTCGGTCAGGCCGCGCGCGAGGTGGTGGTGGTTGTCGTGGCAGAAGGTGCCCCAGCCGCCCATGCAGAGCACCGGATCTCCCTTGCCGAGGACCTCGTAGTACATGTCGTGGCCATTGATACGGGCGATAGGCATGGTGGGGAGTCCTGATGCGGCAGACGGTCAAAGAATCTTGGTGATGCCGAGGAAGGCGATGGCAATGAGCAGCGCATAGAGCCCAAGCACGTAGCGGATGGCGCCGTCGATGGCACTGCCGATGACGGCTTCGATCTCGGGACGGCTACCCTCACTCGCCAGCCTCGCGAATGCCGGCCCGATCGGCCGGAACGCGAAGTCGATGCCGATCCCCATGGCGAAGATCAGCGCAAAGAGCACCAGCTTCGCTCCGAACCAGCCGCCGGGCAGGGGACCCTCGCCGAGCATGGCCGAGATGCCGAGCCAGCCGATGACCAGCAGCAGTACGGCCTGCAAAGCGAGGTGGATTCGGTTGAGGCTGGTACCGCGCGGCGTGCCCTCGTTGCGACCTAGCGCGACCAGCAGGGCGATCCAGCCGGCGGAGACCGACCAGGACAGCACGAAAGCCCAGGTCGGGATCAGTGCGTAGCCGCCCGAGGCCGTGACATGCAGGCCGACCGGGAACATCACCGCGAAGCAGAGCCGCGGCACGAGGTCGATGGTCACGGCCATGCGCAGCGCGAAGGCACGTTCGGCGAAGGACAGCTCGGCCCGCTTTGCGGCCTTCGCCAGCAGCAACACGCCGAGATCGGCGCCGAGCCAGTAGACGAGCAGCATCACGTGGACGAAGACCCAAAGCGGGTGTTCCATGGCGCGATTCTACGGCATGACCGGCGTAGAATCGCGGCATGACCGAATACGTGATGCTCAAGCTTGCGCACCTGCTGCTGTTCGTCTACTGGCTGGGTGCGGACATCGGGGTGTTCTACTCGGCGCGCTTCGTGCGCGATCGCGAACTGTCACGCGAGGCGCGGACGCTCGCAGTGCGCATCATGGGCTGGATCGACCAGATTCCGCGCTACTGCCTGGTGCTGATGCTGCCGGTGGGTTACACGCTCGCGCGGCAGGTCGGCGTGGTGCGCCTGCCCGATACCGGCCTGCTCATCCTCTGGGCGATCGGCGCCGTCTGGCTTTGGATGGTGTGGGCGATCCATCACTGGCAGGGCACGCCGCGCGCAGATCGGCTGCGACAGATCGACCTCGTATGGCGCTGGGTGCTGGCCTTCGGCCTGCTTTGGGATGCCGTTCAGGGTTTCCGCGGTACCGGCCACCTGTTTGCCGACTGGATATCGATCAAGTTCGCGTTGTTCGCGATGCTGATCTTCTGCGGGATCATGATCCGCCTGCTCGGCAAACCGATCGGGCCGGCGCTGCGCCGGGTGCTTGCCGAAGGTTCGACTCCCGAACTCGAAGCCGAGATCAACCGCGGTTTCAGCCGCACGCGGCCCTTCGTGCTGGCGATCTGGTTCCTGATCCTTTGCGCGGCCTGGGTGGGCATCGCCAAGCCGGACCTGCCCTGAGCCCCGCTCAGGACGGGACGCGCATCCCGCGCTGCACGCCCGGACGTGCACCCAGCATCGCCGCCCAGCGGGCGATGTTCGGATGTCCGTCGAGATTGCCCGGGTAGCGCTTCATCGAGACCGTGGCAACGGGGTAGGCAAGGATATCCGCGATGCTGTATTCGTCGCCGCCCAGATAGGGCGTCATGGCCAACTGGTCTTCGATGGTCTGCGCCATGCGGCTGCAGAGCCGGTCATAGAATGCAATCGCCCACGGCTGCTTTTCCTGCGCCACCACGTTGAACACGAACTGACCGCTGAAGGCCGGTGCTATGTCGCTGGAGATGATCCCGAGCCATTCGAGGACCTTGGCACGCTCGCGCCCCGCGCGCGGCAGCAGACGGCCGGTCTTCTCGGCGAGGTACTGCAAGATAGCGGCCGAGCCGTACACCGAGAGCGGACCGCCCTCTGCATCGTGATCGACGATCACCGGCAGGCGAGCGACGCGGTTGATCGCCAGCAACTCGGGCTTGAAGTTTTCGCCCTTGATGAGGTCGTAGCTGGTACAGCGGTAGGGCAGATCGAGTTCCTCGAGCATGATGGACGCCTTGTAGCCGTTGGCCGTGGGCACCGTGTGCAGGTCGATCAAGGGGAATTACCTCCGTTGGGGGTCGCGCGCAGGTCGAGCCAGCGCGCCGGCCGTATGGCCGAAAGACTGTCGTCCCGCCAACCCACCACGCGCGTGGCGACGAGGCGGCGACTGACCATGTGATAGAGCGGAATGACCGCATCGTCCGCGATCAGCAGTTCTTCGGTCTGGCGTTGCAGCCGCTTGCGCGCCGCGGCATCGGCGGTCGCGGAGAGTTGCCCGAGCAGCGCATCGAAGGCGTCGTTGGCGTAGGCGCCGCCATTCTGCGGACTGTCCTTGCGCAGGAAGGCAAAGAATCCGCTGGCGTCGGGGTAGGGCGAGAACCAGGCAGCACGGACGATCTCGAAGTCGCCTTCGCGCGTGGCCGCCTCGACCACCTGCCGCTCGGCATTGCGCAGCGAGACCTTCACGCCCGCGGCCTGCCACATCGACGCCACTGCCACCGCCACCTTCTTGTGCTCTTCGCTGGTGTGATAGAGCAGTTCGACCTCCAGCGGTTTCGCGGCATCGTAGCCTGCGGCCCGCAGCAGCTGCCGGGCGCGTCGGCTGTCGGCCATGGCGCGGGCTCCTGCGACGCCGCCGTCTCCCGCCGCGCTGCCGTTCCCCGCCACGCTGCCCGCCAATGCGCTCAGCGAGGGCGGCACGATGCCGAAGGCAGGCGTATCGCCGGCGCGCACGATACGCGTCGTCAGTACCCGACGATCGATGGCCACTGACAGCGCCTCGCGCACCCGCGGGTCGCGAAACTTCCGCAGGCGATGGTTGATCACGTAGGTGGCGACACCGAGCGACGGTGCGAGCCGCAGCTCCTTCGGGTGATCGCGTCGCAGTTGGTCGAGTTTTTCCGGCGGGAAATTCGTCACCGCATCGAGCCGTCCGGCAAGGAACAGCCGAAATCCGGTGTTCTGGTCGGTGACCGAGTGGTACTCGACGCCATCGAGACGCACGTTGCGTGCATCGTGGAAGCGCGGGTTGCGACGCACCCGGACCGGTTGCCCCGGCACCCAGCTCTCGAGCATGAACGGTCCGTTCGAAACCATGTTGCCCGGCCGTGTCCAAGCACGTCCGTGTTTCTCGATCGCGTGCCTCGGCAGCGGGGCAAACACCGGGAATGCCGCGATCGACGGAAAGTAGGGCGCGGCGACAGCGAGCCGGATACGCACGGTTCGGGGATCGGGCGCTTCGACGCCCAGCGCTTGCGGCGTTTTCTCGCGGCGCAACACCGCTCGGCCGTTGTCGATCAGGTCGATCCAGGAGGCTAGCCCGGTAGAGGCCGTAGCGGGGTCTGCGAGACGACGGATCGACCAGACGAAATCTTCGGCGGTGATCGGTCGGCCGTCCGAATAGAGGAGCCCCGCGCGCAGCACGAAGGTATAGGTGCGCCCGTCGGCGCTGACGGAGTAACGCTCGGCCGCTCCCGGGACCGGCTTGCCGCGCGCATCGAGCGTGAGCAGACTTTCGAACAAGTCGTTTTGCACGATCAGGGCGGGGGCGGACACCGAGGTGTGCGGGTCGAGCGAGTCCGGCTCACCCGGGTGTCCGGTTCGCAGGATTCCCGCTGCTGCGGCAGGCAAGGTGGCGCCGAGCGCCAGCGCGAACGTCAGTGCCAGCGTCAGCACGAGCCGCGCTGCGGGCAAGGCTGCTGCGCGCGGCGTTGTCATTCCTGTTGCGGCAGACGACCGCTGCCGGCTGCCTCGGCAAGGCCCGGTGCGGCCAGCACACCGCGCCGCGTGAGGTCGGCGATGACCTCGCCTTCGACCTTGCGGTTCTCGGCGACGCCGGTACCCGGGGCGTTCGCCCAACCATTGAGAGGCCAGTGACTGGCGGCGGCGTAGATCGGTGCGTGGATGCCGGTCGAGAGTTCGGCGAGGAAATTCAGACTGGCGCGTTGCCGTCGCCGCCGCAGCGACTCGATGTCGATTTCGGCGGTAATCAGCGTTTCGCCGGCGGACTCCGCCATGTTGAGGACCTTGCCATCGAAATTGATGATCTGCGAGTGACCGTGCGAGAGGTCGGACGGCGCCTCGCCGTCGATACTCGGGCCGCAGTTGGACATGGCGAGGAAAGCGTGGTTTTCGTAGGCGCGGACGCGCCGCGCAAGTTCCCAGCCGCCATCGGGGAGGTGATAACCGCTGCGACCCTCGCTCGAGATGTGCAGGAAGATCTCGGCGCCGTTGAGCGCGAGGCAGCGCGTCACCTCCGGGAAATTGACGTCGTAGCACACGAGGCAGCCCAGATTGCCAAACGGCGTGCGCAGCACCGGGAAGAGTGCGGCGGGACCGCCGAAGCGCCGCACGTAGTCGTCGTAGACGTCGCCGGGCCGCGTCTTGCCCGTCATCGCATAGAGCTTGCGGTAGGTGAGTGCCACGCGGCCGTCCGGGTCGACGATGATCGCCGTGTTCCAGAACCGCCCCGGGTACTCGTCGAGGACTTCGTAGATCATCCCGGCCACGTAGCAGCGCGCGGCCTTTGCCGCGTCGCCAAGCCGGGCAACCTCCGGGCCGTCGAGGCGCAGGCTTGCGCCTATCCAGTCTGCATTGCTGCGCCCCGGCTGGAATCCGTGCAGGAAGAACTCCGGGAACACCACAACCTTGCTGCGGAAGTAGCGCGCAGCCGTGCGGACGTGGCTGCAGGCACGCTCGAGGTTCTCGAGCAGTGCTTCACGGCGAAAGGGTGCATCGCCCTTGAACACCGGTTTCACGGCAGGCTGCACCACGGTGAGGTTCCAGGGTTCGATCATGACGGTCTCCGGTAAGATCGCTGCAGATTATCACCGTCACCGGAGCCGAAGCATGTCGCTCGTCACGCC
>JBIKVA010000065.1:0-11443 GCA_044357085.1 Steroidobacteraceae bacterium
ACGTGACGTGGGCTGCGGTACTGCGACTCTACGCGCAGATGCTGTTTCTCGCCGGGCAGGACACGTGAACCGAAGCCCGATCGCCGCCGCGGTCGTCATCGCGATCGGGGCTTTGGCATTGGTCTCGCTCGGTACCGCCGCGGTCGCGGCGGGTGCAGGCGGCAGCTGCAACATGCGGCTCGAGTCCCGCACCGCGCTGCTGGTGGCGGGCGACCAGACTATTGAGGGACGGCGGTTCGGCGGAGTTTCCGGGCTGGATTTCGACCCCGTATCGCGTCGGTTGCTGTTCATCAGTGACGATCGTTCCGAGCCGGGCGAGGCGATGATTTTCGCTTCGGCGCCGATCCCGGCTGCCGACGAGACCGCAGCGCTGCGTCCGGAATCGCTGCTGCGATTGCGTGGCCTGCCGGGCACCGCGGGTATCGATTTCGAGGCGCTGCGCACGCTACCGGCCGGAGCCGGCCTGCTCGTGGCCAGCGAGGGAGGGGTAGATTCTTCCTCGCCCGCATGGATCGCGCTGTTCGATCGAGCGGGTCAGTTGCGTTGGCGTACGCCGCTCCCGGCGCCGCTCGACGAAGCGCCGCACAATCGCTCGATCGAGTCGTTGGCTCTTGATGAAGCCGGCGGGTTCTGGATCGCCCTCGAGAACCCGCTCCCCGGCGACGGACCACAGGGCGATGCGACGCGTGGTGCGGATGTCCGTATCGCACGATTGGATTTTGATGAGCATCGCCAATCCGCGACCGTCGTCGTACAGCAAGCGTACCGGACCGAGCCCGCAGAGCCCGCGAGCGCGGCGGGTGTTGCGGACATCGGTGTCAGCGAGATCCTGGTTGTAAACGGTGCGTGGTGGGTGATGGAGCGCTCGGGTATCCCATCCGCGGATGGTCGTTACCGGTTCCGCAGCAGGCTGTTCTGCGTCGCCCCCGAGCCAAGAAAACCTTGCTGTTCGACAGCCGCGGAGCACTCGATCCGCTGGAAGCGAATCTAGAGGCGATGGCCTTGATCGTTCGCCCCGGTCTACCGCCGATGCTGGTGATCGCCAACGACAACAACTTCGCACCCGGTGTCGCCACGCGGGTGCTTGCGTTCGACGTTCTGGTTCGCTGATCAGAACTTCGCCTGCAGGGAGAGCGTCCAGGTGCGTGGCGCTCCGATGAAATAGCGATCGAGCGTGCGCACCGACGGTCCGGTGAGGAGGCCGAACTCCGGCTGTGTCGCCGTGGCGCTCGTGACAGCGCCGATGTAATCCTTGTCGAGCACATTGTCGATGTTCACCTGCGCGATCAGCGAATCGGCGAAGCCGGTCGCCGGCAGGGCGTACTTGAGCGAGGCACCGAATACGGAGTAGCTCGGAATTTTCTCGATACCGACGACCGCAAAGGTGTTGGGCGCGACGATATGCCCGCCGACGCGCTCTCCGACATACCGTCCGTTGACTTCGAGGGTGAGTCCCTCCATCAAATCGATACCGGCTTGTCCGTAGAGACTGTGCTTCGGAATGTCGCGCACGCCCTGGCCCGCGATGACTCCGACGGCTGCGAGGTTGCGGTAGTCGGTCGACGCTGCTGCGGGGTTGTCGTGCTTCGCATCCTGCCATGAGTAGGCGCCGTAGAGCTTGACGCGACCGAGGTCGGCGATTGCCGTGAACTCCAGGCCGGTCGTTTTCAGTCCGCGGATGTTGGCGGCCTTCGTGGCGACGTTGCCGCGCACGATTTCCTCGGGATCGACCACCGTCGGGTCGCGCGGCACGATACCGATGTTGTTCTTGAGCTTGAGTGAGTACGCCTGCAGCGACAGTGCGTAGTTCTCGCCCGTGTAACGGACTCCGAGGTCGAAGTTCACGGTCTTGATGGGATCGAGGTCGCCCGGGGCGATGACGGCCGTGGATCCGAGGAAGGCGTCCTCGGGGATGCCGGCAAAGTTCTGTGCGAAGCCGCCGAAGACCTCGACTGCGGACGAGGCCTGCCAGCTCAACGAAATCTTCGGATTCACGGCGGATTGCTGCGAAAACCTGACCACCGGCTTGTACTCGAGCGGCGAAGCGGCCTTGTAGCTGATGTCGAACCAGGTGACGCCGAGGTCGACGCGCAGCACGTCGGGGACGACCTTGATCGAGTCCTGCGCGTACAGCATCGTGGTTTCGATGGTGGTCGATCGCTCGTACTCGACGTAATTGAGCAGGGCCCGATCGTAGGCGATGCTCTGAGACGAATTGGTGATCGGGTAGAAGTTGCGTTTCTCGCTGGAGTCGCCGCCCTCGAACCAGCCGCCGACACGGAAGCTGTGCCGCGAGTCCCCAGTGCCGAACTTCAATTCGCCCGTGACACCGTACCGGGTACGGTCGCGCGGCGTGACCCGCATGTCGGCGGGACCGCCGATCGCATTGCTGTTGCGCGTGGTGATCAAGGCGGGACGGATCGCTCCGCCCGTTGCTCCGTAGCTCGTCACTGCGCGCGGGTCGCTGCCGGTGAGCCTGCGCTGGCGATCCTGATAGCGGAACGATTCGCCATCGAGCGTCTGGTGGTAGGGGTTCAGTGTGATCTCGAGACCGTCATTCACGCGCCACGTGGCGTTGAGGTAGGCCATGACGTCCTTGCGCGTGCCGCCCAAGGCCCCGCCGAAATCGATGTCTCTGGCCGGGATGCCTGTCAGGGTGTCGAGCGCGCGGTCGGAGTTGGGGTCGGCGAGGAATTCGCCGAGCGTGATGATGTTGAAGTCGTTGTCCTTCTGGTCGTTCCAGCTCACCCGCGCCTTGATCGAGGACCCGCCGTCGAACTCCTGTACCAGCTTGAACTCGACGTGATCGCGATCGGACGAGCGGCTGTTCGGGCCTGCCCAGATATCATTTTGCTGATGAGATGCGGAGAGCATGGCAGACAGGCCGCTCTCCGTGCGCCCCGTGTCGGCGCGCAGGAAATAGCGACGAAAGCTTTCCGAACCGAGACCGACCTCGGCGGTGACGCCAGCGTCCTCGGTCGGATCTGCAGTGACGAAGTTCACGAATCCGCCGAGGGCGAATCGCGACGGCGCACCGATGTCGCCCGCACTCTGCGACACCACGATGTTCGAGATGTTGCTGGACTCGATGAAGCGTTGTGGCGGTGAGCCGCCGTTGAACCGCGCATCGCCGGTCGGGATGCCGTCGAGCGTCAGGCCGATCTGTTCCTTGTTGAGTCCGCGCAGGTAGAGCTCGAAGGAAAAGCTGCCGCCGCGGGCATCGCCGGTGGATACCTGAACACCGGGAACGCGCGCGAGGTTCAGCATGACGTCGGAGCCCAGCGACCGCTGTGCGATATCCGCGGCATCGACCACGAAGGTTGCCCGGCCCTCACCGGCGCCGAGCTTCTTGGCGAGGATCACGACTTCCTGGAGCGGTTCCTGTTGCTGCGCCTGGGCGATGGCGCCCTGCGAGATCAGCACTGCAACGGCAGAAGCGATGAGGGATTTGGCGGAACGGGTGGGGTGCTGCATGGCGACGACTCCCGGCTGGGCGGCTGAAAACGGTAATGAAAATGAAACGTTTCAGTTGACGGTTCACGCGCTTTATACGGGCAAGTCCCCGGGGAATCAAGGGCGGACCCGGCAAGGGGGAGGTAGACGACGCGCGCGCCGCTGCGCGAGGATATGTCGGCGGGTTCAGCTGGAACGGTTGCGGTTTTTTGCGGCCTAAAAGTCATGGGGAGACCTCACGATGCGCGGCTTCCTGAAGCGTTTTTTCCTGATTGCCTTTGCACCTTTGACGATCGGCATCGCCATCACGGGAGGCGTCGCCACTGCGGCGCCTGCAGCGGTGGCGGTTGCAAGCAAACCCAGTGGTGTGATCGACAGCGTGCTGCTGCGGTGGCGGGCGCAGCTGCGCGGCTGTGGGCAGTCAGCGGCTGCCGAGCTCTATACGCTTCGGGACGTCGACGCCTTGCTGCACGTGGCGATGTTCGAGGCAGTCAATTCGATCGAGAGGCGCTATACGCCGTTCGTCGCATTGGTTGCCGCTCCCGCGGGGGCCTCTCCCGAGGCCGCCGCAGCACAGGCCGCACACGATGTTCTGGCGGCGCAATGCCCGCAGACTGCGAGCGCAATCGCGGCAGCCCTTGCTGCCTCGATGGCGGATGTCCGCGATCCCGCCGTGCGAGCAGGCGGCGCCGAGGTCGGTCGCCAAGCGGCCGCGGCGGTCATGCAGGCTCGTATCAACTCTGGCGCCAACGGTGTCGATCCTTACTGGCCCGAGCCTGCACCCGGAGCCTTCGCCTACCCCGCGACGGAGCGGGGTCGCCTGTGGGCCAAGATGAAGCCCTGGGTCATGAGCTCGCCCGACGAATTGCGTCCGCCGCCACCGCCGTCGCTGACCAGCGAGCGGTTCCTTCGTGACCTCGAGGAAATCCAGCGGGTCGGTGCGCGCAAGGCCGTCGAACGCAGCCGCGCGCAGACGGATCTCGCCGAATTCTGGGGTGCGCGCGATGTGCGTATCGTGCTGCGACAACTGATCGGTCTGCCAGGTCGATCCCTGGTCGACGACGCACGCTTTCTTGCGCTTGCGGAAATGGCCTTCACCGACACGTTCGTCTCGATGATGGATGCCAAATACGCCTACTACTTTTGGCGTCCTGTCACCGCCATACGCTACTACGCAAGGGTAGGTACGCCAAAACTTGCGGGGGCGGCATTGGCGGTCGGCGATGCACAGTGGGAGCCGCTCGTGTCGAACCCGCCGCATCCCGAGTACACCTGCGGCCACTGCATGTCCGCTGCCGCCGTGGCTGCGGTAATTGCTGCGGAGTTCGGTTCGAAGATGCCCGAGATCGTGTTCGATCAGGAGAATACCCTTACCCGTCGATTCACCTCCGCTATCGATTACGCCGATGAAGTCGCGATGGCGCGTCTTTACGGTGGGGTGCATTACCGCTTCTCGATCGACGCTGGCCGTGCCGCCGGTCTGCAGATCGGACGTCTGGCCGTGCAGCGACACTTCCTGTCGAGATCAGTCAGTCCCTGACGGGTGTTTGGGGGAGGACCGGTGGGACGGGCTACCCATTTTGCCGGGATTGGCAAACTCCGGAAGTTCGTGCCGGTGGATCCATACGGCGTCGCAGCCGACCCTTGACCGGGATCGCGCTGTTGCCTAGCGTAGCGCGCCCGCTTGAACCAATACCCGGATGTGCCCCATGCGCTCTCGTCTGCTCGCCCTGCTTGCTCTTTTCCTTGGCGCGATTGCGCTGCCCCCGGTTGCAGCGGCGGAGACGCTTGATGAGGGGTTGCTCGACCCGAGCTGGTTCGGCGGCCCGGTCGAGTTTCGCACTACAGCGGATATCGACTACCTGTGGGTGAAGCCCGGATTCACCTTGGCCGGCCGCACACTCAATCTGCAGGCCTGGGATGACCCGAAGTTCCTGGCCGCCAAGAAAAAGCGCGATGCCAAGGACTCGGCCAAGGCCTCCGAACTCACCGACCTGATGCCGTCGCGTCTGTTCGGCGGGCTCTCCCAGTCGCTCGACGGCGTCACGACGGTCTCCAAGAGGGAAGGCGATCTGATCCTGACCGGCCGTATCGTCGACTGCGACGCCGGCAGCAAGGCGGCCAAGTTCCTCATCGGTCTCGGGGCAGGCTCGGCCGGGGCGACCTGGGACATCAAGGTCGTCGACGCCTCGTCCAAAGAATTGCTCCTCGCCGTGCACCATCGCGCCATTTCCGTCACGGCGATGTCGGAGATCGACGACAAGGTGATCAAGTGGATCGAGAAGTTCGGCGGCGTGCTGAGGGCCGGCGCCGACAAGGCCTACGCCGAGGGCAAAGCGCCGACCAAGTAATGCGCGAGGCGCGTTGACCGAACCGCGCGAGCTGCTAGTCGAGTTCTGCCACGTGCGGAGGCGTGCTCCCTGCGACCACGTTGACGAACGGCTTGCGTTCAAAGAACTCGCGACTTTCCACAACTCGTCCGAGGTCTGCCTGTTTGGCGCCGTCGATCAGTACCTCACGGTGTGCAGCTTTGATCTCGCGCCAGTCTTTCTCGATTCCGGCGAACCCTTTGGTGTCGCGATACGTCACCATCACGATCGCGTTCCATGGGCCTTCGTCCGAACCGGTATCGAGCCACAGATAGCTGACGAACAGTCCCCGTTTCACGGCGACCTCATCCATCGCGAACCAGTTCGCCCGTACGTAGCGCTCGAGTTGGCTCAACTTGCCGGGAGCGGACTTGAGGTAGGTCATGGTCACCACGCGCGCGTCAGCAGTTGCCGTCGCTGGCGCGGGGGTGGAGGGTTTGGCGCCAGCGAGTACCATGGCTGGCCATGCAAGGATGCACAGCGATGCGGAAAACACGCGCCTGCGCCACAACCTCCCAAAGGAGGCATGCGCAGTGCCGGAAACGACCTTCTGCCGGAGTATCGAAATCATGGTTTCACCCGCTGGATGTTTCCCGAAAGATAGACGCCCTTCGTTGCAATGAAAAGCGGACCGATGCGCGGTTCGGATCGTTTGCGAAGGCGGCAGCGGAACTGCACAAAGTGCCATCAGCGCTGAGCTATACGGTCAACCAGCTCGAGCGTGAGCTCGATACATCCCCTTTTTCCGCCGACGGCGGGCGGGTTTCCGAATCTTCCGGTCACCGACCCGACGTACAATTCAACGCGTTCGGATCACCATGGTCCGCTGTAAGGAAATAGCATGCATCCGCAGTTCGTACTGACCTTGTCCTGTCCGGATACCCCGGGAATCGTTCATGCCGTAAGCGGTCTGCTCCTCGGGTTCAACTGCAACATCCTCGACAGTCAGCAGCACGGCGACGAACTGTCCCGCACGTTCACGATGCGCATTCATTTCAGTGCGCCTTCAGGTACCGGCATCGCCGCCCTGCGTGACGGGTTCGAGCCCATCGCGAAGCAGTTCGGGATGAACTACCTCTTCAGCGATCTGGCCGTGAGACCGCGAGTGCTGATCATGGTCTCGAAGCACGACCACTGCCTGAACGATCTTCTGTACCGATACCGGAAGGGGGCACTGAACATCGAGATTCCCGCCGTCGTGTCCAACCACCGCGACGCCTATCGGCTCGTGGCAGCGCACGATATTCCCTTCGAGTATCTGCCGGTCACGCCGGAATCCAAGGCTGCGCAGGAGCGCCGACTGACGGAGCTCGTCGAACTCGAGCGGATCGACTTCATTGTTCTCGCACGCTACATGCAGGTGCTGTCTGCCGAGTTCTGCGCCCGTCTGCCCGGGCGAGTGATCAACATCCACCATTCTTTCCTGCCGGGGTTCAAGGGCGCGCGGCCGTACCAGCAGGCGTGGGAGCGAGGCGTGAAGCTCATCGGCGCCACGGCACACTACGTCACCCCCGATCTCGACGAGGGCCCCATCATCGAGCAGGACGTCGCCCGGGTGGATCACTCGGCGAGTGCCGCCGAGCTGGCGGCTGTGGGCGCGGACATCGAACAAGCTGTTCTGGCGCGTGCGGTTCGCTGGCAGGCGGAGCACCGCATCATCCTTGTGGGCAACAGGACGGTGGTGTTCAGATGAGCCGGCGTCGCACACACGTCGGATGCAGGGGAATGCAATGACTGACGACGTCCCGGTGTATTCGAGCGACGGGCTGGCTGAAGCGCTGCCCGAGGCGGACTATTTTGATGAGAAGCATCATCGACGGGAGATCGAGCAGATCTTCTTCCGTGAATGGTTCTGCGTGGGTCGTGAGGAGCAGATTCCGGAGACCGGGGATTTCCTGCACGTCTCGGTAGCCGGCGAACGCGTCTTGGTCATCCGCGACCGCGACAACAGCATCGGCGCGTTCTTCAATGTCTGCTCCCATCGAGGTGCGGAACTCGTCGCCACCGCTCCGCAGCCTGATCCGGAAGGCGGGCGCTGCGGTCGGTTCGCCGGCGGCGGATCATCTATGACGCGCAGGCGAACTGGAAACTGCTCGCCGAGAACTACATCGAGTGCTACCACTGCGGACCGGTCCATCGGGAGCCTGGACCTTCACCCGCTCCGGCACCTCGACGCGGCCGCCTTTCGAGGGCTTGAACGACAAGGAACGCGATCATCACAAGGGCGAGATCGTCTACCCGAATCCCTGGATCAGCCTGGCCGCCGAGCATGTCGCCGCATTCACGCTTTACCCACGCAGCGTTTCCGAGACCCAAGTGGTGTGCGATTTTCTTTTCCATCGCGATGAGGTCGCCAAGGCAGGATTCGATCCCGGCGATGTCGTCGAGTTCTGGGACGTGATCAACCGGCAGGACTGGGCAGTCTGCGAGTCTGTGCAGCGTGGCATCTCGTCACGCGGCTTCCGTCAAGGCCTGTTCGCACCGATGGAAGACGCGAGCGCCGACATCCGACGCTACACCGCCCGCCTGTTGAAGAGCTGATCGCCCGGGACGGCAGCCGGTCGGCGCGCATCACGAGGGCGGGAACCGTTCGGCGATGTTCTGCTCAAGGTGCGCGATCGATGTCGTGCCCGGTCTCCGCCGCCAGGGTCCTCCGACTGGACCGCATCAGTCACAACGCCGCGGATCGTCGGGCTCGGATCAGCCGCCCGCACCGTCGAGCTGCCGCTCGATGGCATGCAGCGTCGCGTAGCATGACAGCACCTGCTGTACGCTCGCGTTGGGCTCGCGCCCTTCGCGTATGGCGGCGATGAACTCGCGGTCCTGCAGCTCGATGCCGTTCATCGACACGTCCACCGAGGAGACGTCGATCCGCTGCTCCTTGCCGTCGAAGAGGTCGTCATATCGGGCAATGTAGGTGCCGTTGTCGCAGATGTAACGGAAGAAGGTGCCGAGCGGCCCGTCGTTGTTGAACGACAGCGACAGCGTGCAGATCGCGCCGTTGGCGGCTTTGATCTGGATCGACATGTCCATGGCGATACCGAGATTCGGATGGATCGGTCCTTGGACGGCGTTGGCGAGGACGATCGGCGAGCGAGCCTGGTGGGCGAACAGGTCGACGGTATGCGCGGCGTGATGCCAGAGCAGGTGGTCGGTCCAGGAGCGCGGTTGCCCGAGCGCGTTCATGTTGGTGCGACGGAAGAAGTATGTCTGCACGTCCATCTGCTGCACGGCCAGCTCGCCGGCGACGATGCGCCGATGCACCCACTGATGCGATGGGTTGAAACGGCGAGTGTGGCCGACCATGCATACGAGGTCGGTGCGGTGCTGCGCTTCGGCGACGGCCTGCGCACCTGCCCAGCTGTCGGCGAGCGGGATCTCGACCTGCACATGCTTGCCGGCCTGCAGGCATTGGATGGCTTGTGCCGCGTGCATCTGCGTCGGTGTGCAGAGGATGACCGCGTCCGCGCCGGATCTGTCGAGCCCCTCGGCGAGGTCGGTCGTGGCGATCGAAATCCCGTACTTCCGCGCGACCTCCTGCGTCGGGCCGAGCTGACGCCCGACCAGCGCGGTGACCTGCACATCGCCGCCGGAGCGGTCGATGGCGGCGAGGGCATCGAGGTGCTTGATGCCGAAAGCCCCCGCGCCGGCAAGCAGTATCTTCATCGACCGTTCTCCAGGATGATGAGCCCCGCCGCCGTGTTGGACGCCGGGACGTGGTAATGGCGGTAGATCTCGCGCACGTCGGCGTCGAGGGCGCCGCGCATGACGAGCCACATGACGAGTTCCACCGCCTCGGAGCCCGCCTCGCGCATGTAGGTGGCGTGCGGGATCGCCGCCAGCCGCGCCGGATCGCGCGTCAGGTCGTCCATGAAGGCCTGGTCGAACTCCTTGTTGATGAGCCCGGCGCGGGTCCCGTGCAGTTGGTGCGAAAGCCCGCCGGTGCCGAATACGACGATGCGCATGTCGCGCGGGAAGGCCTCGATCGCACGGCGGATCGCCTGGCCGAGCTTGTAGCAGCGCAGCCCGGTCGGCGGCGGATACTGGACGACATTCACCATCAGCGGGATGACCGGGCAGGGCCAGGCCTGGCACTGCCCCCACACGATCGACATCGGCACCGTGAGGCCATGATCCACCGGCATTTCGTTGAAGATCGTCATGTCGAACTCGTCGAGGATCAGCGACTCGGCGAGGTGCCAAGCCAGCTCCGGGTGACCGGTGACCGGCGGCACCGGCCGCGGGCCCCAGCCCTCGTCGGCGATCGGAAAGGTTCCGGCCACGCCGATGCCGAAAGTCGGGATCACCTCCAGCGAGAAGGCGTTGGCGTGGTCGTTGTAGACGATGAGGCACAGGTCCGGCTTGACCTCGGCCATCCATTTTCTCGCCGCCTCGAAGCCCGCGAAAAGCGGCGCGAAGTAGGGTGTCGTGGTCTGCCCGCGGTCCATGGCGGTGCCGATCGCCGGGACATGCGAGGAGCCTACGCCTGCGATGATGCGCGCCATCAGCGTACCTCCCCTTTGTAGCGATTGCCCGCAGGGCTGCGGCCGCCGTTGAGCATCATCTGGTAATAGTCTTCGCGCGACATCCCCGACATCGCCGCGGCGATGTCGAAATAGGTCTTCCCGTCGCTGTGCGCCAGCTTGGCCATGTAATAGGAGATGCCGCCGAGCTCGAGCATCTGCGGATAATCCCGCGCGAGGACCGCCCGCTTCTGCGCCTCCGACAGCGGGAACCGGTCGAGATACGCCCGTTCATCGGCATGGAACACCGCGCGGTTGTCCGCCTTGTTCAGCGACATGAAGAACTGGTTCAGGTGGTAGCCGACCTGCGCCCGCCGACCGTCGTACACGAAGGTGCCCGGTATGGAGTCGTAGTCGCGTCCTTCAGGCATGGTCATCGGCTCCAATAGAGGTGCATGGGGTTCCCGACCAGCAAGCGCTGCTGGGCGAGGGCGGTCGTGGCGATGCGCGGGATGAAGTCGACGAGCCGGCCGTCGTCCGGCATCCCCGATCTCAGGTTCGGATGCGGCCAATCCGTGCCCCAGAGCACGCGCGTCGGGAACTCATCGACCAAGGTCCGAGCGAAGGGCACCACATCATCGTAGCCGGGCGAGCCGTCGCGCGAGAGGCGCTCCGGGCAGGTGACCTTGGACAGGATGTCCGGTTTTTCCCGCATGAGGCGCAGGAAGAGCCCGAACTCCGGACCATCGACCGGCTGGGTGACATCGGGACGCCCCATGTGGTCGACGACGAGCGGGGTAGGCAGGCTGACAAAGAAATCGAAGAGTCCAGGAAGGTCCGCGGCCTCGAAGTAGATGACCACGTGCCAGCCCAACGGCGCGATGCGCTGCGCGATGCGACGCAGTACATCAGGCGGGGTGGTATCGACGAGGCGCCTGACGAAATTGAAACGGACACCACGCACCCCCGCCGCGTCGAGCGCCTGCAGTTCATCGTCCCCGACAGTCTCCCTGACGGTCGCGATGCCGCGTGCCTTTCCGCCGGAGTCGACGAGGGCATCGACGAGCGCGCGATTGTCCGCGCCGTGGCATGTCGCTTGGACGATGACGTTCCGCTCGAAGCCGAGATGGTCACGCAGCGCCCAAAGTTTCTCCTTGG
>JBIKVA010000066.1:0-11423 GCA_044357085.1 Steroidobacteraceae bacterium
TTTTGTAGATTAAATGGTGCCGGGAATAGGATTCGAACCTACGACCTACGCATTACGAATGCGCCGCTCTACCAACTGAGCTATCCCGGCATCGGGGATCCGGCGAACGCCGGGGCGCGCATCTTAAACGCGCCGGAGGCGGATGAAAAGTTCGATGCCGGCGTATTCCATGCCCGCGGGCGGTGGCGGCAGCTGTGCGAACCGGACGTCTTCCGGGGCAAGGTCGGTCAACGCGCCGGTCTCGGTGTCCTGAAAATGGAAGTGTGGCGTGGTGTTGGAGTCGAACCAGGTGCGATCACCCTCGACCGCCAGCTGCCGGATCACGCCCTTGTCGGCCAGCAGGTTGAGGGTGTTGTACACCGTCGCCTTGGACACACGCATGCCGGCGAGCCGCAGCTGCGCGAGGATCTGGTCAGCCGTCAGGTGCTGGGGCGCACCGAGCAGCAGCGCCGCAATGCGGAGCCGCTGCGAGGTTGGCTGGATGCCGCAAGCCCGCAGCGTCTCGGCCACGGGGTTCGGGGGGCTGGGAGCCATCATGCGTCAAAAGTATAGGCCAGCCCGGGGGCGCACGTCAGCCCGACGCCGACGGTCCGCCGGCAACCCCCGGCGACGGCGCGCGCAATTCCCGCGGCAGGCCGAACACCACGTGCTCCTCGCGACCGGCGAGTTCCGCCGGCGCCTGCCCGCCCCAGTGTCGCAACTGGTCGATGACCTCGCGGACCAGCACCTCGGGAGCCGACGCCCCGGCGGAAAGCCCCACGCAGCGGCAGCCGTCGAACCACTCGCGCCGCAAGTCGGCGGCACCATCGACGAGGAAAGAAGGCACGCCCACCCGACGCCCGAGTTCAACCAGGCGGTTGGAGTTGGAACTTGCAACCGACCCCACCACCACCAGCACGTCGCACTCGCGCAGCAGGTCCTTGACCGCGTCCTGGCGGTTCTGGGTGGCGTAGCAGATGTCTTCCTTGCGCGGACTCGCGAGCTGCGGGAACCGCCGCCGCAGCGCCGCGACGATCTCCGCCGTGTCGTCCACCGACAGCGTCGTCTGAGTGACGAACGCGAGGCGCGCCGGATCGGCGACTTCCAGCCGCTCGGCATCGGCGACGGACTCGACGAGGTGTATGCGCCCCCCGAACGACGTGTCGAAGCGACCCAGCGTGCCTTCGACCTCGGGATGTCCGTGGTGACCGATCAGGATCACCTCGAGCGCCTCGCGCGCGTAGCGACGCACTTCCATGTGCACCTTGGTGACGAGCGGACAGGTGGCATCGAAGACGGTGAGCCCGCGGCGCTTCGCCTCGTCCTCCACCGCCTTCGAGACCCCGTGCGCGGAGAAGATCACGGTGGCGCCATCGGGTACCTGATCGAGCTCATCGACGAACACGGCGCCGAGCCCCCGCAGACGCTCGACGACGTGGCGGTTGTGGACCACTTCGTGGCGCACATGGATCGGCGCGCCGAAGAGCGTGATCGCCCGCTCGACGATCTCGATCGCACGATCGACGCCCGCGCAAAAACCGCGTGGATTGGCGAGCAGGATTTTCATCGGCCGGAGCCGCCCGCGGCGTCGCCGCCCGTGCGGCTGCGCCGCCAATCGGCGAAGGCATCCCAGAGCAGCAGCGCGGCGCCGACCGTGATCGCGGAATCGGCGATGTTGAACGCCGGGAAGTAGGCCTGCTGCCAGTGCACGTGGATGAAGTCGACCACGTAGCCGTGTTCGATGCGGTCGATGACGTTGCCGATCGCGCCGGCGATGACGAGCGAGAGCGCGAGCGCAAGCACGCCGTCGCGCCGCGCATGCAGGGTACGCAGCCACAGCACGAGCAGCGCGCTCACCACCACGGCAAGCACGCTGAGCGCCCAGCGCTGCCAGCCACCGGCCCCGGCGAGAAAGCTGAACGCCGCTCCCGGGTTGTGCAGGCGGGTGAGATCAAGCCAGAAGAACACGGGCGTGGATTCGCCGAGGAAATAGTTGGCCTCGACCCAGCCCTTGATCGCCTGATCGACGATCACGAGCAGCGCCGTCAACGGCAGCCAGCGCCAGCCGCACTCGCGCGCCGACACGGCCTGCAGGGCTTCGCGCAGCGTGGGCTGGCTCATGCGTAGCGGCGCTCCTCGCCCGGCCCGACGACGTTGGTGACGCAGCGACCGCAGAGTTCCGGATGCTCGGAGTGGCTGCCGACGTCATCGCGCCGGTGCCAGCACCGGACGCACTTGGCCGCACCGACCGGCCGCACCCGCACCAGCCGCCCGGCAATCGCGGGCTCGATAACCACACGCGCTGCCGAAGTGATGAAGAAGAATCGCAGCTCGTCGCCGAGCGCCGCATAGCGCAAATGCTCGGCGGCGGAACAGGCGACTTCGACTTCCGCCTCGAGCGGCGAACCGATCTCGCCCGCCTCGCGCAGACGCTCGAGCTCGCGCGCCACCTCGGCGCGCAGGGCCAGGAATGCCTCCCAGTCGATATCGTCGGCAGGCACCTCGGGCAGCACATGCCAGGTGGCGTGGAACACCGAGGCCTCGCGCCTGCCGGGCAGATGAGGCCAGATTTCTTCGGCGGTGAATGACAGGACGGGCGCGAGCCAGCGGACCATGGACTCGGCGATGTGATACATCGCCGTCTGCGCCGAGCGCCGCGCATGGCTCTTCGCCGGCGTGGTGTAGAGGCGATCCTTGAGCACGTCCAGATAGCAGCCGCCGAGTTCGACCACGCAGAAGCCGTGGACTTTCTGGTACACGAGGTGGAACTCGTAATTGCGGTAGGCCTCGGTCACCTCGGCATGCAACTGCCGCGCGCGCCGCAGCGCCCAGCGATCGAGCGCGACCATCTCGCCGACGGGCACGGCGTCGGTCGCGGGATCGAACCCCGCGAGATTGCCGAGCAGGAAACGCACGGTATTGCGCATGCGCCGGTAACTGTCGGACATGCGCTTGAGGATCTCGTCCGACACGCTCATTTCATTGGCGTAGTCGGTGGCAGCCACCCAGAGCCGCAGCACGTCGGCGCCGAGGCTCTGCATGACCTTCTGCGGCGCGATCACGTTGCCGAGCGACTTGGACATCTTGCGGCCCTTGTCGTCGACCGTGAAACCGTGGGTCAGCACGCCCTTGTAGGGCGCGCGCGCTTCGAGCGCCTCGGACATGAGCAGGGACGAATGGAACCAGCCGCGGTGCTGGTCGGAGCCCTCGAGATAGAGGTCGACCGGCGCTGCGATCTCCGGCCGTTGCGAGCCCACGCACTCGAACGAAAGCCCCGAGTCGGCCCAGACATCCATCACGTCCGTGACCTTGTCGTAGTCTGCCGCCTCGGCGCCGAGCAGGTCGGCCGGATCGAGCGCGAACCACGCCTCGATGCCGCCCTGCTCCACCTTGTCGGCGGCCCGGCCGATGAGTGCGATGGTGTCGGGGTGCAGTTCGCCCGTGATCTTGTGGACGAAGAGCGGAATCGGCACGCCCCAGGTCCGCTGCCGCGAGATGCACCAGTCGGGGCGGTTCTCGATCATGCCGGTGATGCGCTGTTCGCCCCAGGCAGGGGTCCACTTGACCGCCTTGATGTCGGTGAGCGCCCGCGCGCGCAGGCCCTGCTGATCCATGCTGATGAACCACTGCGGCGTGGCGCGGAAGATGACCGGCGTCTTGTGCCGCCAGCAGTGCGGATAGCTGTGACGGTAAGGCGCGTGCCGCACGAGCACGCCGCGATCGCGCATGATGCCGATCAGGGTTTCCCCGCCCTCGTCGATCTTCAGGCCCTCGACGAGCGGCGTACCGACGATGAAACGGCCATCGCCGCCCACCGGGTTCTTGACCGGCAGGCCATATCTTTGACCCACGGCGAAGTCTTCCTGGCCATGGGCCGGGGCGGTATGCACGGCGCCGGTGCCGGCGTCGAGCGTCACATGGTCGCCCAGGATCACCGGCACCTGCTTGTCGAGGAACGGGTGTTTCAGCCGCAAGCCCTCGAGCGCCGATCCGGGAAAGCGCCCCAGCACTTCGAGCGCCGCGAGTTCGTGGCCGTAGCGGGCCGCCACCTGCGGCAGCAGCTCGGCGGCAAGCACGAGCAAGCGCGTCGGCGCATCTGCGCCGGCGTCGGTCCCGCCCGCAGCCGATGCGTCGGCCTTCGCCGGAAAACGCACCAGCGCGTAGTCGATCGCGGGGCCGACCGCCACCGCTTCGTTCGCGGGCAGGGTCCAGGGTGTGGTGGTCCAGATCACGAGCGCCGCCGCCGGGTCGCGCAGGGCAGCGCCGATGCCGGCGCGCGCGGCGAAATCGGCGGGGTCGGCGAACGCGAACGCGACATCCACCGCCGCAGACGTCTTGTCCTCGTACTCGACCTCCGCCTCGGCGAGTGCGGAGCGGCAGTCGAGACACCAGTGCACGGGCTTCGCGCCCTTGTAGAGATGACCGTTGTGCACGATCCGCGCGAACGCGCGCATCTGCTGCGCCTCGTAGGCGAAATCCATGGTGCGGTACGGCCGCTCCCAGTCGCCGAGCACGCCGAGGCGCTTGAAGTCGGTGCGCTGCAGTTCGATCTGCTCGGCGGCAAAGGCGCGGCATGCGGCCCGGAACGCGTTGACGTCGAGCTTCTGTCCGGGCCGGCCGTGCTTCTTTTCGACGGCGAGTTCGATCGGCAGGCCGTGGCAGTCCCAGCCGGGAATGTAGGGCGCATCGAAGCCGTCGAGGGTGCGCGACTTGACGATGATGTCCTTGAGTATCTTGTTGAGCGCGTGGCCGATGTGGATCGTGCCGTTGGCATATGGCGGACCGTCGTGCAGCACGAAGCGCGGCCTGCCGCGCGCGATCTCGCGCAACCGGTCGTAGGTGTTCTCGCGCTGCCACCGCTCCACCCATGCCGGCTCGCGCGCGGCGAGATCGGCTTTCATGGGGAAGTCGGTCTGCGGAAGGTTGATCGTCTGCTTATAGTCGGTCACGTCTCACTCACCCATTTGCGCGCCTCGCGCGCATCCACCTGCATCTGCAACACCATTACCTCGACGCTCTCGAAACGGACCTCATCGCGCAGGTGGGCGATGAACTCGACCTCGAGCTCGCGACCGTAGAGGTCGCCGGAAAAATCGAACACCACGGTCTCGAGCAAGGGCTCGACGCCGCCGACCGTCGGTCGGGTGCCGAGGCTCGCCACCCCGCCCATGGGTGCGGGGCCGATGCCGTGAACGCGGACCGCGAAGATCCCCCCGAGCGGAATGCGTTTGCGACGCAAGCGAATGTTAGCGGTCGGGAAGCCCAAAGTGCGGCCGAGTTGCTGACCGCGCACGACCCGCCCCCGCATCGAGTACGGACGCCCGAGGAGATGCGCCGCGCGCGGCAAGTCGCGCGCCTCCAGGGCCTCGCGGACCAGCGAGCTGCTGACGCGGTCCGCGCCCACCCGCACCGGCTCGAGCACCTCGACCGGGAATCCCCTTGCGGCACCGGCGGCCCGCAGGAAGTCGACGTTCGCCACGCCCTCGCGTCCGAAGCGGAAGTCGTGGCCCACGACGATGCCGCCCACGGCGAGATCCGCCGTGAGCCAATGCAGGAACTCTTCGCCGGAGAGCATGCGCAAGCGCTCGTCGAAGCGCAGCAGCACGATCGCGTCGAGTCCGCTGTGTTCGAGAAGGCGCCAGCGCTCGCGCAGGTTGGTCAGGCGCGCAGGCGGCGCGCGAGGATTCAGGAACTCGCGCGGCATCGGCTCGAAACTCACCATCAGCGACGGTCGACCCGTCTCGCGCGCCCGCTGCAGCGTGCGCTCGATGAGGGCCTTATGCCCGAGGTGCAAGCCGTCGAAGCTGCCCACGGTGACCACGCCACCGGCCAACTCGGGCGGTACGCGGCGGGTGCCACGCAGCAGCCGCAGGCGTCGAGAACCGATTTCCGGGCGGGACCCCGTATCCGCGGCTCCGGTCATGTCTCTGCCGTCCCGGGCGCCGGAGTGCCGCGCAAATGCACCGGCCGCATCCCGGCGAGCCACAGCACGACCCCGTAGACGAGCACGCCGGCGACGATGCAGCCCGCAAGTCCGGCGGCGCGCTCGGCGGGGTTGGCCGCGAGCCAGCGATCGAGGCCGGGACTCAGGGCGAGCAGCGTGGCCGCCATCGCCACGTTGGCCGCCAGCACCCGCAGCAGCAAGGCATGCCAGCCGGGTTTGGGCCGGTAGACGCCCTCGCGCCGCAGGCCGCGCCAGAGCAGCAGGCTGTTGACGGCCGCAGAGATGCAGGTCGAGGTGGCCAGCAGCACGAACGGCGCCGCAAAGCCCGCGTAGTGCGCCGGCAGCACCACGCCGACATTGAGCCCCATGTTGACACCGAGCGCGATCAGACCGACCCGTACCGGCGTGCGGGTGTCCTGTCGCGCGAAGTAACCGGGCGCCAGCACCTTCACGAGGCTGAAGCCGACGAGGCCCCAGGAGTAGGCCATCAGCCCGTACTGCGTCATCTGCACGTCGCGGGCCGAAAACTGCCCGTAGCCGAAGATCGTCGCTGTGATGGGTGCCGCCAGCACGAGCAGCCCCACGGCCGCAGGAATGACCACGACCAGCACGAGGCGCAGCGACCAGTCGAGGGTTGCCGAGAAGCGCTCGGCGTCACCCGCCGAATGCTGCGCCGACAGGCGCGGCAGGATCACGGTGGCGAGCGCGATGCTGAAGACCCCCAGCGCAAACTCCATGAGCCGGTCCGCGTAGTACAGCCAGGCGATGCTGCCGGTGACGAGAAACGAGGCGATCAGCGTATCGAGCAGCAGGCTGACCTGCGCCATCGAGGAGCCGACGATGCCGGGCACCATCAGGCGGCCGATGCGGCGCACACCCTCGGCGGCGGGCCGCCAGCGCGGTCGGGCCAGCAGGCCTAGTCGCGCCACCGACGGCAACTGCACGAGGACCTGCGCAACGCCGGAGACGAACACGCCGATCGCCAGTGTGACGCCCGGATTGGCGGTGTGCGTGGCGATACCCACCGCGAAGAGGATCATCACGAGGTTCATCACCACCTGCGTGAAAGCCGGTACCGCGAAGCGGCCGTAGCTGTTCAGCACCCCGCTGAAGAGCGCCGTCAGAGATACGAAAAAGAGATACGGAAAGGTCCAGCGCAGCATGTCGACGGCAAGCTCGTACTTGCCCGCTTCCTGCGTGAAACCGGGGGCAAACAGCAGGATGATGAGGGGCGCCGCGACGACGCCGATCAGGGTGACGACGAACAGCACCGCGCCGAGCGTGCCCGCGACGCCGGCGACGAGTTCGCGCACCTCGTCCTGCTCGCGACGCACCCGGTACTCGGAAATGACGGGCACGAAGGACTGCGAGAACGCCCCCTCGGCGAACAGGCGACGCAGGAAATTCGGGATCTTGAACGCGACCAGGAACGCGTCCATCAGCGTGCCGGCGCCGAAGGTCTGCGAATAGACCATGTCACGCAACAACCCGGTAACCCGGGACAGCAGAGTGGTGAAACCCACCACCGACGTGCTCTTGAAGATCGCGCGACTCATGCGGCGGGCCGAACTATACCGGAGCAGCCCCTCTCCGGCGTTGACAACCCCCCGTCGCGCCACGAAAATACGCGCCTTTTTAGCGACCCCGAGCACACGATACGTGGCCAACACCAAGTCCGCAGAGAAAGCCGCCCGACAAGCCGTCAAGCATCGGGCCCGCAACGTCGCCCTTCGCTCCCGCTCCCGCTCCGCGATCCGCGACGCAGCGGAGGTCATTGCCAAGGGTGACAAGCCCGCGGCGACGGCAGCGGTGCGCAATGCCACCTCGGTGGTCGACTCCATGGTCAACAAGGGCCTCGTTCACAAGAACAAGGCTGCGCGGCACAAGGCGCGCCTGTCGGCCAAACTGAAGAAGCTCGCCGGCAAGTAACCGCCGCCGCAGCGCTTCGCCGGCCCGATCAGGTCCGGCTCGAAAAACCGGCCTCAGCGCCGGTTTTTCTTTTTTGCCCGATTCTTCTGTTCAAAGGGCATTCCGGGAACCCACACGGGCTCGCCGGACTCCGGACTGCGGGCAGCCGGTGGCCGACCCCGCCGGGGTCGCGAAGCTTTCGTCCTGCCATCCTCGCCGATGCCGCCCGCGCCGGTCTGGCCTTCGCCGTGCGCCGTAAGTACCTCGCGACGGGCCGTCTCCCGCGCCTCGACGGCAAGCAGCAGGGGCAGGCGCGCCTCGCTCGACGCCACCTCGCGCCAGTCACGCCCCTCGGGCCAAGGCTCCAGAGCCCCAACCAGCGCCCACAGCAGGTTCAGGGAGCGCCCGATGCCGGCTCGGCGCAAGGCGAGATAGGCCTCCAGAGCGCCGATGCGGCGCAGTTCCTCGGCAGAGTGGATGCCGGCCTCGGCCAGCTGCCGTTCCGACTGAGGCCCGAGATTGCGCAGGTCGCAGATGCGCAGGCGCAGCTTGCCCGCCGCAAGACGGCGACGGACCTTGGGATTACGGTCCGTCACCCGCTTCCGACCCCTCGGCCGCTTTCTCCTCGAGGAAGCGCATCACCGCCTCGGTGAGATCGCGCGTCCCGGCGCCGGTGGCCGCCGAAACGAGGAACCACGGACCGCGGTAGCGCAGCGCGCGCACGATCGCCTTGGCCTTCTTCTCGGCCTCGCCGGGCGGCAGCAGGTCGCTCTTGTTGATGACCAGCCAGCGCGGCTTCACGGCCAGATCCTTGGAGAATTTTTTGAGCTCGGCGACGATGGCCCGTGCGTCCTTGACCGGATCAGCCTCGGGATCCAGCGGCGCGATGTCGACGAGATGCAGCAGCACCCGGGTACGCTGCAGATGCTTGAGGAAGCGGATGCCGAGCCCCGCTCCCTCCGCGGCCCCCTCGATGAGGCCGGGGATGTCCGCCATCACGAAGCTGCGGTGCTCGCCGCAGTAGACCACGCCGAGATTCGGATGCAGCGTGGTGAAGGGGTAATCGGCGACCTTGGGGCGTGCGGAGGACACGGCGCGGATCAGCGTCGACTTGCCGGCATTGGGCAGGCCGAGCAGCCCGACGTCGGCGATGACCTTGAGCTCGAGTTCGAGTACGCGCTTCTCGCCCGGCAGACCGGGGCCGAACTGGCGTGGCGCGCGGTTGGTGCTGGTCTTGAACTTGGCGTTGCCCCAGCCACCCTTGCCGCCGCGGGCCACGAGCAGCGTGTCGCCCTCGCGCACCAGATCCCCCAGCTGTTCGCCGGTGTCGGCGTCGCGAACCATCGTGCCGACGGGTACCAGCACGTACAGATCGTCGCCGCCGCGCCCGGTGCAGTCGTTACCGCTGCCCGCCTCGCCGGACTTCGCCTTGAAAACCCGCTCGACGCGAAAGTCGGCAAGCGTGTTGATGCCCTCGGCCGCTCGCAGGTGGACGCTGCCGCCATGCCCGCCGTCGCCGCCGTCCGGCCCACCGAATGGCATGAACTTCTCGCGCCGGAAACTCAGGCAGCCGCGACCGCCGTTACCCGCCTGGACTCGAACCCGTGCCTCATCGACGAACTTCATGACTGGCCACTGTCTCCCGGTCGCGCAAACGAAAACCCCGGCACGCGGCCGGGGTTTCGGGTGCGGTGTACGCGCTCGCCGTCAGTCGGCGACCACGTGGACGAACATCCGCTGCTCGGCGCCACGACGCTTGAAGTGGACCTTGCCGTTGGACAAGGCGAACAGCGTGTGGTCGGTGCCGATGCCGACGTTGTTGCCCGGATGGTACTGCGTACCACGCTGGCGGATGATGATATTCCCGGCGCTCACCTGCTCGCCGCCGAACGCCTTGACGCCGAGGCGCTTGCTGTGGGACTCGCGACCGTTCTTGGTGCTGCCGCCTGCCTTTTTATGTGCCATGTTGGTTTGCTCCGAGGAATCAGCCGGCGCTGATGCCGGTGACCTTGATTTCAGTGAACTGCTGACGGTGGTTCTTCATGCGCAGGTAGTGCTTGCGGCGACGGAACTTGACGATGCTGACCTTGTCGCCCTGCCCGTGACGCTGCACGGTGGCCGAGACCGAAGCACCCGCGAGCAGCGGCGCGCCGACCTTGACCGAATCGCCGGAGCCGACCAGCAGCACCTCGCCGAATTGCACTTCTGCACCCGGCTCCGCCGCGAGCTTCTCGATGCGCAGCACACTGCCCGCTTCGACCCGATATTGTTTGCCGCCCGTGGCGATGACCGCGTACATGTAGAGACCTCCGGAAAAGGTCGCGCATTCTACTGTCCGACCCGCGGTCGGTCAAACCCGGTTTGCGCAGGTCACGGCCTTCCCTTTCAAGCACTTAAGCCAAGACCTGCGAGCAGCCCGCTGATTGCACGAGCAAACGCATGGCCGCCTCGGCTACCATCGCCCCCGCATGAATACGCTGGCCCCGGTGAAGGAGCTGGTGCGTCAGGATCTCGTTGCAGTCGATGCCGTGATCCGCGCCAGCATGAAAAGCAGTGTGCCTTTGGTCGATCAGGTCGCCGAGCACATCATTTCCGGAGGCGGCAAGCGCCTGCGGCCGCTGATCGTGCTGCTCGCCGCCCGTGCCTGCGGCTACCGCGGCTCCAGTCATATCGACGCCGCCGCCTTCATCGAGTTCATCCACACCGCGACGCTGCTGCACGACGACGTCGTCGACGGCTCGTCGCGACGGCGCGGGCGACCGACCGCCAATTCGGTCTACGGCAACCAGGCGAGCGTTCTCGTCGGCGATTTCGTCTACTCCCGCGCCTTCCAGATGATGGCTGCGATCGGCTCGCAGCGGGTCATGGAGGTGATGTCCGAGGCGACCAACGTCATCGCCGAGGGCGAAGTGCTGCAGCTCATGAACTCGGGCGACCCCGACACGACGCAGCAGCGCTATCTCGAGGTCATTTACCGCAAGACCGCCAAGCTGTTCGAGTCCGGGGCCGAAGTGGCCGGCGTCATCGCTGGTGCGAGCCCCAGCCAGCAGCGGGCCCTTGCCGACTACGGCCGGCACCTCGGTACTGCCTACCAGTTGATCGACGACGTCCTCGACTACCGCTCGAACCCCGTCGAGCGCGGCAAGAATCTGGGCGACGACCTTGCCGAGGGCAAACCCACCCTGCCGCTCATCCAGGCGCTGCGCAAAGCCACCGATGACGATACCCGCGCCATGATCCGCGATGCGATCGAAAACGGCGGCCTGGACCACCTCGAGCGGATCGTGACCACGATTGAATCGACCGGGGCACTTGAGTACACTCGCGCCCTCGCTCAGGACGAGGCCGATCAGGCGCTCACGGCGCTCCACGCGCTGCCCGAATCGCCGCACAAACAAGGCCTCGCCGCCCTCGCCCGGTTCGCCGTCGAGCGCAGTTCCTGAGCCCGGAAAAATCGGGATGTAGCTCAGCCTGGTAGAGCACTACGTTCGGGACGTAGGAGTCGGAGGTTCAAATCCTCTCATCCCGACCATATCCCGCCAAAAAGAAAAAACCAGAGCAGGACACTCGGTGCTGTTCTGTTTTTTTCAGC
>JBIKVA010000306.1:0-2892 GCA_044357085.1 Steroidobacteraceae bacterium
AAGGGAATTTTCAGCGCGCGGGAAAAGGGTGTGCCCTGGACGTCGACGCAGAAGCTGACCGTGGCTTCGCGCCGGTCCCGGGGCGAGCGCTGCAGTAGGGTCGCCTGGGCGCGATCATCGAACACCAGCACCCAGCGACGGGCCCAGACACCGCTGCGCCAGACCACCACGCCGCAACCCGTTGCATAGCCTGCGGTGTCCGCCCAACGCCCTGCGTACCAGCCGCTTCCGGCAACCAGCAGCGCTGCAAGCAGCAGGATCGCCGTGGTGGCTGCCGCCGGAAGCGCCAGCAGCAGGGATGCGGCTGCGAACGCGGCGGATGCAGGCAGCAGCCAGAGCAGCGAGCGTTGCCAGAATCGTCGGGCGGCACTGCGATGCAATCTCCGCCATTCGAGTGCCTCGAGATCGAAGCCCGGGATGCATTCGTCGAGCAACATCCGGGCCTGCGGCAGCGTGGCGATGGGTGCCAACTGGTCGAGCTGCGGCACGATTCCAACGGTGTGTGCCGATTGGCTGGCGAGATTGACTCTCAGGCTGCAGCGCCGGAAGAGCCGATGCAACAGCGTCTGCTCGAGCACCAGCCGCTCCATGCCCGACACCCGGCCACTGAGGTCGACGCGTGTCAGCAGGCCGCGTCGCACCCGCAGCCGATCACCGTTGCGCTCCAGCGTGAAGTCGTGCTGGGTGAAGATCGCGTAAACGACGGACAACACGCGAATGACCACGAACGCCGACAGCAGCAGCACCAGCAGACCGGCGAACAACTGTCCGGGGCTGGCACCGGCGATGTTCGTGGCTTCCATGCCGAGCGCCGCCGACAACTTGTCCATGCCGGGCAGCCGTCCGAGCGCATCGGCGTTCTGCGAGATCGCGCCGGCGAGGAGCGCCACGACGACCAGGCCGCGATTGGAGATCACGCCGAGCGTGATGAGTTCGTCGACCGGTAGCCTGAGCAGCAGACGCGCTGGCGGGGCGGCGCGACGATCGTCACCCGGGTCGGGCAGGTTGGCGCGGCGGCTGCGCAGCAGTGCGCTGATGCGGGCCGCGTCCGCGGGGGCCAGCACCCGCATCACGGCTTCGGGCTTGCCGCCCGATCCCGACTCGAGCACGAGATCGGTGACATCGAGCAGCCTGTGCAACAGTCCGCGCTGCTCGCCGACCGACTGGATCCGCGTGAAAGGCACATGGCGCAATTCGCGAAAGAGCACGCCGTCGCGGATCACGATCTCGTCGTTCAATACCTCGAAGCGGAACGTGACCGACTTGACGATGCCGTAGCCGATCACGAACAAGGCTGCGGCGCCGGTGACGACCAGCGTGCCGATATCGTCGTCGCGCCGCACCAGCAGGAACACGATCAACGGGAGCGCAAGTTCGCGCAGGGCCCGGGTCGCGTAGAAGATCCAGGACCAGGGATGCAGCCGTCCGGTCGGCTGGACTTCGTTCACGCTGTTTCGTCGCCTCGTGCAGGGGATTCGGCTGGCGACGACAGTCGTTGCATCTCGCCGAGCAGCGTGTCGCGCAGGCGGGTAGCCTCGTCGTGCAGCATTCCCGGCAACCGGGTCTTGTGATCGTGGGCACCAGCGGTGTACAGCTCGAGCGATGCCAGTCCCAGCCGCCGCTCCAGCGGGCCGCGCACCACATCGAGATGCTGCAGCCGCGCGAGCGGAATCCAGATCTCGCGTTGCCACCACGCGCCGCGCCAGACCACCACCCGTTCGCCCGGCCAGTGCTGCCAGCGGCAGACCTCGAAAGATCGCCGCGCAAACCACACACCGACCGCCGCCGCTACGACGAACACTGCGGCGGCGGTGACGAGGATCGCCGGCAGGGCTGCCGCCAGCGCGAGGCCTGCGCCCTCACGCTGCACGATGAGCGCCGTGAAGCCGCCGACGGCGCCGGCTCCCAGCGCAACCAGCAGGGCGTTGATGCGCCAGAGCGCGAGAAGTTTTGTCGCTGGCCGGCCGTCGATGGCCGTCACTGCATACCCATGCGCTTGCGAACGACGTCACCGGCCTCCTGGTAGTCCTGTGGCAGCTTGTCGAGGAAGGCGTTGGGCTGGAACAGGGGCTGGTACTGCTGCAGCACCGGCAGCAACAGCGCCATGGGCAGTTCCTGCACGCGCCGGGTCTTGCGGAAGTCGGCGATCGGAATGCGGGCGGTGATGATGTCTTCGTGGTGGTTGGCCGTCTTCGCGAGCACGGTACCGCGCGGGTCGACGATCACGGTGCCCTCGTCGCGCGTACCGGACGACTCCGGGAAGCCGATGTTGTTGGGCGAGACGGCGTTGCCGACACCAATAGTGTAGAGACGGTTGCTGCGGGCGGTGGCGATGGCCGATTCGGAGTTGCTGCCGCCCGTGACCGAGAGCACGAGGATTTCCGCACCCTTCAGGCCGAGGCAGGTGTAGAGCAACGGTTCGACGCCGACGGCCGTGATGGCGATGTTGCCGATGTCGGTACGCGCAACCGGCAGCACGGCGTCCCAGCCGTACATCTCGACGTAGCGGTCGAGCACGTCGTAGACCGTGGTGCCGATCAGCGCCCCGTCACCGAAGAGCCCGAGGATGTTGCGCGCCTTCCACTGCTTGCTGACGATGCTGCCGTCGGGCCCGGTGAGCACCGACATGTTGATCACGTGGTCGGGCCAGTCTTTTTCGCGTGCGTAGCATCCCCAGGAGATGTAGCAGCCGTAGCGCTTGGCCCGCTCGCCGATGGCCTCGGCTTCGGGCCCCGGCAGGTCGAAGGCGATCTGGTTGAGTTCCTTGCGGTTCCACGGCTGGAAGCCCTGCACCGGAAACTCGTGCATCGAGATGAGATCGACCTTGGATCCCCAGCGGCGTTCGCCGCCCCATTCTTCGGGCGAGTTCTGCGCGAGGTCGATGAGCCGCAG
>JBIKVA010000307.1:0-2887 GCA_044357085.1 Steroidobacteraceae bacterium
GACCAGATCTTCGGTGACGATGTTCCCCGAGGCGCCTGGCGCGAACGGGCAACCGCCGAGACCCCCCAGCGAACTGTCGAATGTGGTGATGTCCACTTCGAGGCCCGCGAGCACGTTGGCGAGCCCAAGCCCGCGGGTGTTGTGCAGGTGGAGCCCGGCAAGCGCGTGATCGCCCACCGCAGCGCGTACGCGACGCACGAGGTCCTTCACTTGCGCAGGGTTCGCGTAGCCCGTCGTGTCGGACAAGCCGACTTCATCGCAGCCCGCGTGCATCAGGGATTCTGCGAGTTCGACCACTTTGTTCGCCGGGACGATGCCTTCGATCGTGCAGCCGAAGGCTGTCGACAGCCCGCCCTCGAATCGGGGACGCCGTTCCGCAGGCAGGCCGCGCAGCAGGCCGACGATGCCCCGGACTTCGTCGAGCATCTGCGCGTGCGTGCGCCGTACGTTCTTCAGGCTGTGGGTCTCGGATGCCGACAGCGGAATGGTGATCTTGTGAGCGCCGGCCTCGACCGCAGCCTCGGCTCCCTTCAGATTCGGCACCAGCACGGCAACCGTGAGCCCCGGGATGCCACGCGCAAACCTCACCACCTCGGCGGTATCGGCGAGTTGTGGCAACAACTTCGCCGGCACGAAGCTGCCGACCTCGATTTCCGTCACGCCCGCGGCCGCCTCGGCCACGATCCAGGCCTTCTTGGCCTCGAGCGGCATGATCGACTTGATACTCTGCAGACCGTCCCGCGGACCGACCTCGCTCACCAGAATACTCATTCGACGACAGCTCCACTGTAGATCCAGGGACGCGCGACACGATCGCGCTCGACGAAGGCCGCAATCTCCTTGCGGCTCTTCAAGGTCAGATCGATGGCATCGAGCCCCTCGAGCAGCATGTCGCGCGACTCGGCGTCGATGTCGAACGCAAAGCGCTGCGTCGTGCCGGCACGCACCTCGCGGGCCTCGAGATCGACCGTGATGGTATTGGCCTGCGGATCGGTACCGGCATGCCCGGCGAGCGCCGCCACCGCCGCCTCCGCGAGCCGGACCGGAACGATGCCGTTGCGCACGCAATTGCCGAAGAAGATCGGTGCGAACGAGGGTGCAATCACCGCGCGGATGCCGAACTCGTGCAATGCCCATACGGCATGCTCGCGGCTCGAACCGCAGCCGAAATTCTCGCCACCGAGCAGGATGCGCGTGTTGGCGTAGCGCGTCTGGTTGAGCACGAAGTCGGGATTCGGCTCCCGACTACCGATCGCGAGATAGCGCCAGCCGGCGAAAAGTCCTGCCGACAGCCCCGTCTTCGACACCGACTTCATTTCGCGGGACGGAATGATGATGTCCGTGTCCACGTTCGCCCGCAGGATCGGCGCCGCGACGGCGTTGAGAACCCTTACCGGCTCCATCAGGCGACTCCCCCGCTGCCCGGCGGCGTTGCGCCGCCTGGCACCGTCGATGCGTCCTCGATCGGCGGCAGCGTCCTCGGATCGCAAATACGCCCGACGATGGCGCTGGCAGCGACCGTCTCGGGACTCGCGATATGAGTACGTGTCTCGGGCCCTTGCCGGCTTTCGAAATTGCGATTGGTCGAGGAGATGACACGCTCGCGCATGCCAAAGCTCTCGCCCCCGGCGAAAAAACACATCGAGCAGCCCGACTCGCGCCACTCGAAGCCAGCCGCCAAGAACACCTTGTCCAGCCCCTCGGCCTCGGCTGCACGTTTGACGGACATCGAACCGGGCACGCAGATCGCGCGGACTCCCTTCGCAACCCGGCGACCTCGCAGCAGCGCTGCGGCGCGGCGCAGGTCCGAGAGCCGACTGTTGGTGCACGAACCGATGAACGCCGCATCGATACGCAACGACTCGAGGGGTGTGCCGGCCGCGACGTCCATGTAGGCGATGGCACGTGAATAGGCTTCGGGAGAGGTACCACTTTGCGCTTGCGTCGGCACGGCTGCATCGACACCGACCGCATGTTGAGGACTCGTCCCCCAGGTCACCATGGGCGAGAGCTGCGTGACGTCGATGACGATCTCGCGGTCGAACACGGCGCCCTCGTCCGAGACGAGCGCACGCCACGCAGCGACGGCGCGATCCCAGAGATCTTCTCCTGGTGCATGCGGACGTCCACGAAGGTAGGCGAACGTCTTTTCGTCAGGCGCAATGAACCCTGTCATCGCCGAAAACTCGGTCGCCATGTTGCAGAGCGTCAAACGCCCCTCGATGTCGAGCGCCCGCACCGCCGAGCCCGAATATTCAACCGCGTAGCCATTGCCGCCGGCCGAGCCATGCCGGGCGATCAGTGCAAGCGTGAGGTCCTTGGCGGTGACCCCCACGGGCAGTTCACCCTCGAACGACACCCGCATGGTCTTCGGCTTGTTGACCCGCAAGGTACCGGTCGCGAGAGCGTGCTCGGCCTCGGTGGAACCGATGCCCCAGGCAAACGCTCCGAGCGCACCCTGGGTGCAGGTGTGGCTGTCCGGACAAACTACGGTAGCGCCCGGCAAGACGATGCCGAGCTCCGGGGAGATGACGTGGACGATGCCTTGCAACGGGTCTCGGACATCGAACAGGCGGATACCGGCGCGCAATGCGGCTTCACGGGTCTCGGTGATGAATGCCTTGCCACCCACCATGCGGGTGTCGTCGCCGCGGCCCGCAAAAGTGTCGACGATGTGATCCATCGTGCAGAACACCCGGGTCGGATCCGTGACCCGCCTGCCCGCCTCTTCGAGGCTTTTCAGGGCGACCGATCCGGTTCGTTCGTGCAGGAAGACGCGATCGATCGCGATCAGCGCCACGCCGTCGTCGAGTTCGCGCACGACGTGCATGGACCAGAGTTTTTCGAACAGGGTACTGGCGGGCATCTGCGGTAATTCCGGGCGCAT
>JBIKVA010000308.1:0-2874 GCA_044357085.1 Steroidobacteraceae bacterium
TCAGTTGCGTGACGTTCTGCTGGAAGAGCTCGGCAGAGTCGATCGGCAACAGCAGGGTGTGCGGGCCCTCGGGCGGCGTGGCCCACCTGTGGTAGGCGGGGTTCAGTTCGGAGAGTTCTTCGTGAGAGAGACCGGCGAGGTCCGCCGCGAGCCGCAGGTCGATCTGCGAGGCAACCGCCACCTTCGCAAAGTAAGGCTCGTTCGGAATCGGGCTGAACTCGATACCGAGAGCCGCGGGGTCGGCCACCAGGCGCTTCATGGCGAGCAGCTTCGGCACGTAGGCGCGAGTCTCGCCCGGCAACCTGAGGTCCCAGAACGTCGTCGGCTTGCCCTCGGCCTGGTTGCGCGCCACCGCGCGGGCAACGCATCGCTCGCCGCAGTTGTAGCCGGCGACCGCGAGCAGCCAGTCACCCTGGAATTCGTCGTGCAGGAACTGCAGGTAGTCGAGCGCGGCGCGGGTCGCCTCGACCACGTCGCGTCGCCCGTCGTACCACCAGTTCTGCGGCAAGCCGAAGCGGCTGCCCGTGTCGGGGATGAACTGCCAGAGCCCCGACGCCCGCGCCTTCGAGTAGGCGAAGGGCTCGAAGGCGCTCTCGATGACCGGCAGCAGCGCGAGCTCCATGGGCATGCCGCGCCGGTCGATCTCCTCGACGATGTAGTGCATGTAGAGCGCCGCCCGGCCGAATACGCGGTCGAGGTATTCGGGGTTGCGCTCGTACCAGGAGAGCTGCACGTCGATCGCCGGGCGGTATTCGTCGGTCAGCGTGAACCCGCCACGTATCCGGTTCATGAGGTCCGGGTAGGCGGCCGCCGCGGCCGGGTCGCGACCGTTCGACGGACCCCAGGACAACTGATCGGCCGGGATGTCCGCCGGCGGCAGGCGGATCAGTTTCGAGGGCGCGGGCTCGACCCGCGCAGACTGCGTCGATGCAGCCGGCGGCCGACGCTCTGTCCGCACCGCCGGTGCGGGCGGGGCGGGTTTGGCGGGGGTGAGGACCGGACGGGGCGGCGGGGTGGGGAGGTAGGGCTCGGTGAGCGAGGCGCAACCGGCCAACATCAACACCGCGAGCCCGGCCCCGGCCATGCGTGACAGCTTGCTCGGCATCGGGCGCGTATTTAACCGGCAAGTACCCAAAATTGCTATTGTTTCGTCGCATGGGACCCGCCCTCGCCGAATGGTTCGACAGTCCTCGTGGCACGGCCCTGCTCGGGCTCGAGGCTGCGCTGGTCGCCGAGACCGTCGAGGACTGCTTCGGCTGGGAAATGCTCCAGGTGGGCGGCTGGGGTGCGGGCCGGGGCCTGCTGCGCGGCGCCAGAACCCGCTCGCAGGCCATCGCGGCGGCGCAGCCGGGGGAAGGGGTCGATGTGGTCAGCCGGCTCGCGCAGTTGCCGGTGGCCAGCGACTCCGTGGATACCGTGCTGCTGCCCCATACCCTCGAGGTCGAGTCCGACCCCTACGCGGTCCTGCGCGAGGCCGATCGGGTGCTGGCCGGGGACGGCAAGCTGGTCATCCTGTCTTTTGCTCCCTGGAGCCTGTGGGGCCTGCGGGCGGCGACCACTCGGGCGGGGTTTCCGCCCGGCCTGCGCCGGCTGATCTCTGAGCGCCGTCTGCGCGACTGGCTGCGCCTGCTCGGCTATGACGTCGGCGACACGAGGCGCTACCTGCACGAGGTGCCCTGGGGCGAGCCCAACCCGGTCGGTGCCCGCATCCGGCGCTCCTGGTGGTACCCGCTCCCCGGTGGCGCCTTTGTGCTCAAGGCACGCAAGCGGCTGCACTCGCTGACGCCCCTGCGGCCACGGCTGCGCGACCGCCGCTCGCCGGTGCTCGGCGGCCTGACCGAGCCCTCGTCCGTCAATCGTGACCCGGGTTGAGGTCTATTCGGACGGGGCTTGCCGCGGTAACCCCGGTCCCGGCGGCTGGGCTGCGACTTTGCAGTACGGCGATCACTTCCGTGAACTTTCGGGTGCCGAGGCGGCAACCACCAACAACCGCATGGAACTGACCGCCGTGATTGCCGCCCTCGAGGCGCTCAAGCGGCCGATGGCTGTCGTGGTCCACACCGATTCGGAGTACGTCCGGCGTGGCATCACCGAATGGCTGTCGAGCTGGAAGGCCCGCGACTGGCGCACGGCCGACAAGAAACCGGTCAAGAACCGCGATCTCTGGGAGCGGCTGGATGCCGCGGCGTCCCGGCACGACGTCGAATGGCGATGGGTCAAGGGCCACTCCGGCGTGCCGGGCAACGAGCGGGTCGATGCGCTCGCCAATGCCGCCATCGACGCCCTGCTCGGCTAGAATCCGCGCCCATGCGCCAGATCGTGCTCGACACCGAAACCACCGGCCTCGAGGTCGAGCGCGGCCACCGGGTCATCGAGATCGGCTGCATCGAGATCGTCGCGCGCCGGGCCACCGGACGGCACTTCCATCGCTACCTCAACCCCGAGCGCGACATCGACGAGGCCGCGGTCGCGGTGCACGGCATCACGCTCGATCGGCTGCGTCGCGAACCCACCTTCAGCGAGATCGCGGGCGAGTTTCTCGACTTCATCGCCGATGCGGAACTCGTCATCCACAACGCGACCTTCGACGTCGGCTTCCTGAACGCCGAGTTGCGCCGGCTGCCCGGCGACTTGCCGGCCATCGATGCGACCCGTCGGGTGCTCGATACGCTGGCGCTGGCGCGGCAACTGCACCCCGGTCAAAGAAACAGTCTCGATGCGCTATGCAAGCGCTACGGCATCGACAACTCGAAGCGCGAACTGCACGGCGCGCTGCTCGATGCACGCATCCTCGCCGATGTTTACCTCGCGATGACCGGCGGCCAGAGCGCGCTTGCGCTGGACGAATCGAAGAAGGTGCGAACGGACCGCGAG
>JBIKVA010000309.1:0-2824 GCA_044357085.1 Steroidobacteraceae bacterium
CGGTGACGCGCCCGGTCGGTGACAGCTTCGCGCGCTACGGCTCTAACTTGCTGCCGGTCGATCACCGCCCGTCCGGTCTGACCTCGCCGGTCTTCAGCTACCCCTACGCGCGCACGCGCGAGGCGCTCGAGACGCTGGGCCGCAACGGCGAGCCGGACCCCTGCCATGGCTACAAGATGCGCTTCGTGAACCCTGTGACCGGCGGCTTCGCGATGCCGACCATCGCCACCTTCATGCAGCTGCTGCCGCGCGGTCTCACGACGCAGCCCTACCGCAGCACCGACGCCACGGTGTTCACCCCGGTCGAGGGCGAAGGCAGGACGCACATCGGTGGCACCGTCATTGAATGGTCGGCCCGCGATGTGTTCATCGCGCCGGGCTGGGCCACGGTGCGGCATGAGGCGTCAAGCGATGCGGTGCTGTTCTCGTTCTCGGACCGGCCCGTGCAGCAAGCGACAGGATTGTTCAGGGAAGAGAGGCTCTCATGACGTTCATCATCGATCCCCCGCCGCAGATCTCGGTCGCTGTCCGCGGCAGCGATGCTCGTTTCCCGGTGCGACGCGTCTACTGCGTCGGCCGCAACTACGAGGCTCATGCGCGCGAGATGGGCAAGGACCCGACGCGCGAGCCGCCGTTCATGTTCCAGAAGCCGGCGGATGCCGTGATCGAGGGCGGTTCGGTCATCGCCTATCCGCCGCAGACCGGCAACTTCCACCATGAGATCGAGCTTGTCGTGGCGATC
Organism: Steroidobacteraceae bacterium; assembly: GCA_044357085.1. GTDB lineage: Bacteria > Pseudomonadota > Gammaproteobacteria > Steroidobacterales > Steroidobacteraceae > UBA964. The sequence goes on from JBIKVA010000309.1 coordinate 743, forward strand.
GCGCGCGGCGGCCGCAACATCGGCATCGATCGGGCCAACGAGCATGTCTTCGGCTATGCCGTGGGCATCGATCTTACGCGCCGCGACCTGCAGCTGGCGGCGCGCGATGCGGGCCGCCCCTGGGAATGGGGCAAAGCCTTCGACCATTCGGCCCCCTGTGCGTCGATCGTGCGTGCGGCCGAGATCGGCCATCCGTCAAAAGGCCGGATCTGGCTGTCGGTCAACGGTGCGGTCAAGCAGGACGCCGACATCTCGCAGCTCATCTGGTCCGTACCGGAGGTCATCGCTTTCGTGTCGGCCTCGATGGCGCTCGCGCCGGGCGACCTCATCTTCACCGGCACGCCGGCAGGCGTCGGGCCGCTGGTCGCCGGCGACGTGGTCGCGGGTGGTATCGATGGTGTCGGCGACATCGGCATCCAGATCGGATCGCCGCAGGGATGAAGCTGCATGGCTATTGGCGCAGCTCCGCCGCCTATCGCGTGCGGATCGCGCTCAACCCCCCAAGGTCTAGTGCCGGCCCTCGAGACCGAGGACGGCGTCTTCATCCAATCCACCGCGATCATCGAATATCTCGATGAACGCTGGCCGCAACCGTCGTTGCTGCCGTCTTCGTCCGCAGCGCGAGCAGTCGTGCGCGGCATGGCGGGCCTCATCAGCGCGGACATCCACCCGATCAACAATCTGCGGATACTGAACCGGCTGCGCAGCGATCACGGCGCGGACGACGCGGCAGTTGCGCGTTGGGTGAACCACTGGATCCGCGAGGGGTTCCTCGCGCTCGAGGCACTGGTGGCGCGACATTCGACGGCCGGTCGTTTTTGTCACAGCGACAGCGTCACGGTCGCTGATGTCTGCCGCGTGCCACAGATCTATAACGCCCGCCGATTCGGCTGCGACCTCGCGGAGTTCCCGACGCTGGTCGCCATCGACGCGCATTGCCGCGGCTTGGAGGCGTTCCGCTGCGCGGAGCCGGAGTCGCAGCCCGATGCCACCAAGTGAGGGCGCGGCCCCGGTGTTGAAGCGCCACGGGCACTGGATCGGCGGCATCGCGGTGCCGCGGCTGATGTCGATGCTGCAGTGCAGGCGGCGCAGGCTGCGTTTGCGGCGTTCAGCCGTGCGCCTGTCAACTTCCGCGAAGGAGTGTTGAGCCGCGCCGCCGCCGGCGCGACACGGCACCTCTCCGGCAAGACCTTGCCGAGCGATGTGCCCGGCAAGATCAACCTGACCTTCCGCGCACCGCTCGGCGTGGTGGCGAGCATCACGCCTTTCAACGTGCCTTTAGGCAAAGGCGTCAGGCTCAGCGCGATACCGCTCGCCTTTGGCAACACCGTGGTGATGCTGCCTTCCGAGGAATCGCCGCTGATGGTGCTGCGCCTCGCCAAGGTCTATGAAGAGGCAGGGCTGCCGCCCGGCTGCTTCAACGTGGTGACGGGTTTCGGCCATGAAATCGGCGATGCGCTGACCGATCATCCGCTCGTGCGCAGCATCAGTTTCACCGGTTCGACGCGCGTCGGCACGCACATCCGGGAGCTCGCGGGCCGCTCCGGAAAGAAGCTGACGCTAGAGCTCGGCGGGAAGAGTCCGCTCGTCGTGCTCGACGATGCCGACCTGTCGCGCGCGGTGCAGGCCGCTGTGCTCGGGTCGTTCGGCAACCAGGGCCAGATCTGCATGATCCCGCGACCATGATCGGGCCGATCATCAACGCGCGGCAGCGCGCGCGGATCAAAGCCCATATCGAGGACGCGATCGCTCAAGGCGCGACGGTGGTGGGCGGCGGCTGGATAGGTCACCGTTGCCAGCCCACGGTGCTGACGGGCGTCACGCGCGGGATGCTCTGTCACGCCGAGGAGACCTTCGGTCCCGTGACTTCGGTGTATGTCGTCGACAGCTTCGACGAGGCCTTGCGGGCGTCGAACGACAGCCGCTACGGACTGTCATCTGCCATCTTCACCGCCGACCTCGCCCATGCGATGCGGTTCGCGCGCGAGGTCAGCGCCGGCATGGTGCATGTGAACGGCGCGACTGCGCAGGCCGAGCCGCATGTTCCGTTCGGCGGCATCGGCGACAGCGGCACGGGCCGCG
>JBIKVA010000311.1:0-2818 GCA_044357085.1 Steroidobacteraceae bacterium
ATCCACTATCGCCGCTGCAAGTTGCCGGAATCAGCGCCGACGGGCGGATCAGCGCCGTCTGGCGGTGAGCCGCTGGTGTTGCTGCACCAGTCGCCGCTGTCGTCGACGCAGTTCGAGGCGGTGATGCCGGCACTCGCTGCCGCGGGCTTCGATGCCCTCGCGCTGGACATGCCGGGATTCGGGATGTCCGACGCGGGCCCGGCGGCTGCGACGCTGGCGGACTTTGCGGACATCATCCCCGCGGCGCTCGCCTTCGCAGGCTGGACGCAGGCCGCCATCGTCGGCCACCACACCGGTGCAGCGCTCGCAGCCGTGTTTGCCGCGACACAGCCGCAGTCGGTACGCAAGCTCGTGCTCAATGGTTTTCCGCTGCTCGACCAGGCCGAGCGCGATCACTTCGCGACCTTCTACTTCGGTCCGAAGGACCCGCGGCCCGACGGCAGTCACCTGCTGACCGCCTGGGAGAACCGCCTGCGCTCGACGCCGGGCTGGAGCGACATCCGGCTCATGCATCGCTACACCGTAGAAGCCCTGCACCGCGGCGAGACCAACTGGAGGGCGTTCCCGCTCGTGATCTCGGCCGATCTCGAAGCGGTTCTGCGTGGGCTTGCCGTGCCGACGCTGCTCTTCACGAATACCGGCGAAGATCTTTACGGCTCTACCCGGCGCGCCCACGCGCTGCGCCCCGATTTCTTTGTCTATGCCGAACTAGACGGCGGCTCGCACGACATCATCGACGAACAGTCCGCGAACTGGGTCCGCGAGGTCGTGCGCTTCCTGCGCAGCTAGCGCGTCTCGCGGCAGCGGCGGCGCGGTGCTTCCGGGTCAGATGCTCAGCAGCACGATGGCCAGTGCGGTGCCGAGCGCGGGGACGATCACGGTGAGGATGCCCACCGCCGGGTATGCCGCGGCATACGATTCCTTGCAGATGCCGCGCAGCGTGGTGACCACGTAGCCGTTGTGCGGCAGCGAGTCCAACGCGCCCGAGGAGATCGCGACCACCCGGTGCAGTGACTCGGGGTTCACACCGAGATCGAGGTAGTGCGGCGCGAGGATGGGCAGTGCGATGCTCTGGCCGCCGGAGGCGGAACCGGTGAGTCCGGCAATGACGCTCACCGCCACTGCGGCGCCGACGAGCGGGTCGCCCGGAATCTGCGTCATGGCATCGACCGCGGCCTGAAAGCCGGGTGTGAGTTTGGCCACCGAGCCGAAGCCGACCACGGCGGCGGTGTTGGCGATGGCGATCAGCGCGCCGAGTGTTCCACCCGAGACAGCGAGTGCGAGCCGCCCCTTCAGGAACCCGACGTTCAGCGCGAGCCCTGCCAGCACGCCGACGCCGAGGGCGACGATCAGCGCCGATTCCTGCAGCCGATCGTGCAGCAGGAACGACACCATGAGCACGGCGAGCAGCGGTACCACGCCGCGCCAGATCGCCGGCAGGGCACGCGATTCGCGCAGCGGATCGTCCGTGCGGGCCTCGAAGCGCTCCCCGGCCGCGACGGCGCGCTGCACCATCCAGCGCAGGATCAGGAAACCACCCGCGGCCATCGCGACGGCGACGATCGCGCTCTCGCCCGCTGCCGCATAGGGCGTGGTGCCGAGATACTTGATGGGAATCCAGTTCTGGATCTCGGGCGAGCCCGCCGAGGTCATGGTGAAGGTCACGGAGCCGAAGGCGAGGGCACCGGGAATGAAACGGCGCGGCAGGTCGGCGACGCGGAACAGCGACAGGGCCATCGGATAGACCGAGAACGCCACCACGAACAGGCTCACACCGCCGTAGGTCAGCACCGCGCACGCCGCGACCACCGCGAGCACGGCGTGCCGCGCACCGAGACGGCCGACGATCCACTCGGCCACCGCATCTGCGGCGCCGCTCGCTTCCATGACCTTGCCGAAGAGTGAGCCGAGCAGGAACATGAAGAACCACGTCTGCACGAAGCCCACGAAGCCGCCCATGTACGCGGCCGAGAACGCGGGGCCGCCCTCGGCGGCCGTCTGCGGAAACAGCGCAAACCCGCTGGTCAAGGCGACCAGCAAGGCACAGAGCGGGGCAGCGATCAGCAGATCGATGCCGCGCACCGTCAGGTAGATGAGCAACGCAAGTCCGAGAATCAGGCCAAGCAAGCTGAGCATCGGTTCCTCCCCGGCGCGCGGTGCGACACCGTGCGCCACCGGACTCTAGCCGGTTGCCGGCTCAGCCGGCGACTTTCGAGTATTCACGGCGCAGTTCACGCTTGAGGATCTTGCCGTTCGGGTTGCGAGGCAGCCGATCCACGAAGCGCAGGCCCGCCACCCGCTGCTGCTTGCCCACCCGCTGGTTCACCCAGTCGCGCAGTTCGTGCGCGAGTATTTCCGGTTCGGCTGGCGCCTGGCGGGGCACCACCACGGCGAAAGGCGTCTCGCCCCAGCGGTCGCTCGGGATGCCGATCACCGCCACCTCGGACACCACCGGGTGCTCGAGGATCACGGTTTCGATGTCGGTCGGGTAGATGTTCTGCCCGCCCGAGATGATCATGTCTTTCTTGCGATCGACGATGTACAGAAAGCCTTCGGCGTCGACCCGACCGACATCGCCGGTGCGCAGCCAGCGCTGGTCCGCAGCGTCGATCCACGTCGACTCTGCCGACGCCTGCGGACGGTTGTAGTAGCCGGTCATGGTGATGTGGCCGCGCGAGACGATCTCGCCGGCCTCGCCGACCGGCAGTTCGCGCCCCGCGTCGTCGATGATGCGCAGCAGCGTGCCCGGCAGCGGCCGGCCCACCGAAGCCTCGCGGCCGGCGGCGTCCTCGGGGTCGAGCGTGGTGATCACGCCCTC
>JBIKVA010000310.1:0-2818 GCA_044357085.1 Steroidobacteraceae bacterium
GCTCGCCGTGGAGCAGCAGCTGACCGAGGCCCGCAACGGCCGCGATCAACTGCAGAACTACGTCAACTTCCTGCTCAACCGCCCGCTCGACTCGCCGCTGGAATCCGCCGATTCCGGCGTTGAAATCTCGCGTACGGTCGCCGATCTGGCCGGGCTTCGCGAACTGGCCCTCGCAAGGCGACCCGAGCTCGCGCAGGTCGACCGGGTGATCCGCGCAGCAGGGGCCCAGGTGGATGCCGCCAGGGCCGAGCGCAAGCCGTTGCTCGCTCTCGGCATCGACGGTGGCACACAGGGCGAGCGCTACGAATTCGGCCGCGGTCGCAACTTCGCCACCGTCTCGGTGCTGCTCAACTGGACGCTGTTCGACGGCGGTACCCGCCGCGCGCAGGTGCACGAGGCACGCGTCGCCCGGCAACAGGCGCAGCTGCAGCGCGAACAACTCGACCAGCAGGTGCAGCTCGAAGTGCAGCAGTCGCTCGACCGGCTGCAAACCAGCGAAGCCTCGCTGCGCACCGCAACGGCACGCGCTGCGGCGGCGCAAGCTGCCTTCCGTATCGCGGGACGCAAACGCGACGAAGGGGTCATCAGCCAGGTCGAATTCCTTGACGCCCGCACCGCGCTGACGGCTGCCGAACTGAACCTCAACGCCGTGCGCTTCGAAATCCTCGCGCGCCAGGCCGAACTCGACTACTCCACCGGAGCAACGCTGCCGTGAACCGTCACGCCCATTACCGTCCTGCCTTGTTGCTGCTCGTCGCCGCTCTCGCGGGCGGCTGCGGCGACAAAGCCTCCGAAGCCGTCCAGGCACCCGGAACTCCCGTGCGCACGGCATTGGCGGGCAGCGGCCCGGCGGTCGCCGCAATCGAAGCCAACGGTCTGGTTGGTTCACGCGACGAAATGCGCCTGTCGTTCAAGACCGGCGGCATCGTCCGTCGCGTCGTCGTTCAGGAGGGCGAGACCGTGCGCAAGGGTGCGCTGCTCGCCGAACTCGAACTGACGGAGATCGCGGCGCAGACGGAGCAGGCTGCACAAATGGCGCAGAAGGCCGAGCGCGACCTCGAACGCGGCGAGCGTCTGCACGCCGATCAGGTCATCAGCCTCGAGTCGCTGCAGAACCTGCGCACGCAGGCGGCCGTCGCCCGCGCCGCGCGTGATGCCGCCCGTTTCAACCTCGGCTATTCGCGCATCACCGCACCGCACGACGGCGTCGTGCTGCGCAAGATGGTCGAGGAGCGCGAGCTCGTGCCACCCGGACAGCCGGTGATCGTGCTCGGCAGCGCCGATCGCGGCCACGTGGTGCGTTTTGCGCTCTCCGACCGCGACATCGTGCAGATCAACAACGGCGATGCAGTCAGCGTTCGCCTCGACGCCTATCCCGGGCGCGAACTCAAGGGCGTGATCAGCGAGGTCTCATCGGCAGCGGACGTTCGCACGGGCCTGTTTCCGGCACAGGTACGCCTCGACCCCGCACCCGGACTCAAGCTCGCCAGCGGACTGGTCGCCAGAATCCGTATCGCGCCCGAGCGTGCCGGGACGGGTACCCTCGTCCGCGTGCCGATCTCGGCCATCGTGGAGGGTGACGGTCGGGCAGCCAGCGTGTTCGTGGTCGATGGCACGACGGCGCGCAAGCGTGCGGTGCAGGTGCGCTTCCTCGAGGCCGAACAGGCGGCAATCGACAGCGGCGTGCGATCCGGCGAGCGCTTGGTCACCGAGGGCGCGCTCTATCTCGTCGATGGCGAACGCATCCGCATCGCCGACGGCGACGCCCGCGCCGCTCGTTGACCCGCAATCGCAAAAGGCATCACAGTCATGTCAACGTCGGCACTCGAGTTTCCGATCCGGCGCTACCAGTTCACGCTGGTGGTGTTCTTCTGTCTGGTCGCCCTCGGGATCTACAGCTTCGTCTCCGTGCCGCGCGAGGAAGACCCTTCATTCAAGATTTCCGGGTTCGATATCGCCACCATCATGCCGGGCGGCGATCCGAAGGATCTCGAGCGCCTGATCGCCAAACCACTCGAAGACCGCATCGCTGAACTCGACGATATCAAGAGTCTCGAGAGCGTAATCGCCGACGGCGTCGCCTTCACGATCGTCGAGTTCGAAGCGAGCACCGATGCGGACCGCAAACACGAGGAGGTCGTCCGCGAGATCAATGCGCTGCGTCCCTCGCTGCCCGCGGAAGTACGCGAAATCCATATCCGCAAATTCAGCCCGGGTCTCGTCAACATCGTGCAGTTCGCACTGGTGTCGGAGGATGCGCCGTATCGTGAGCTCGAGGACCAGGCGCGTGCACTCAAGGATGTGCTCAAGGGCATTCCCGGAATCCGTACCTCGCAGAGCTGGGCCTACCCGCCGCGGGAACTGCGCGTCGAAGTCGATGCGCGCCGCCTCGCCGACCTGCGTATCACCCCGTCACGCCTGATCCAGGCGCTCGAGAGCGAGAACGCGAACATCCCGGCCGGCATCGTCGACGTCGGTGCCCGCAGTTTCACGGTGCGGGCCACCGGCGCCTACGAAAATCTCGATCAGGTGCGCGACACCGTGGTGAATGCAGCCGACGGTCGTACCGTGCGCATCCGTGACGTCGCAGACGTACGCTGGGACGAGGGCCAGTGGGGCCACCTCGGCCGCCACAATGGTCGGCGAGCCGTGTTCGTGACCGCCAACATGATGGACGGCCAGAACGTGCTTGAGGTGCGCAAGGCCGTCGGCGCGGCGGCGGAGCGCTACCGCGCGGGACTGCCGAAGCGCATCACGCTCGAACTCGGTTTCGACCAGTCGAAGAACGTCTCGAAACGTCTCAACCGTCTCTACACGG
>JBIKVA010000312.1:0-2805 GCA_044357085.1 Steroidobacteraceae bacterium
TTCGAACCAAGGACCAAGGGATTATGAGTCCCCTGCACTAACCGCTGTGCTACGGGCCCGCCGGTGGTCGCGAGTTTATCAATCCCTTCCCGTCGCCGCCCGCCGGGGCTAGCATTCCGCCGCAGTTTTTGTTCCGACTCCACGCAGAGGACTCCCGCATGAAGCTCTATTACTCCCCCGGTGCCTGTTCGCTCGCTTCCCATATCGCGCTGCGTGAAGCGGGCATCGATTTCGAGGCCGTGAAGGTGGAGGGTCGGGCGCAGAAAACAGCGGGTGGTGAGGATTATGCAAAGGTGACGCCGAAGGGCTACGTGCCGGCGCTGCGGCTCGATGACGGCGCGGTGCTTACCGAAGGGACGGCGATCCTGCCCTTCATCGGCGATCAGAAGCCGGCCTCGGGTCTGGCACCGGCAGCAGGGACGATGGCGCGCTATCGTCTGCACGAGTGGCTCGGCTACATCAACTCCGAGGTCCACAAGAACTTCTCGTCGTTCTTCGCTCCGGGCACCACCGACGATCAGAAAGCCGCCGCAAAGACCAATCTCGGTCGACGTTTCGAGTTCGTGCAGACCGAACTCGGCGACAAGCCCTTCCTGCTGGGCGACACGTTCACGGTGGCCGACGCCTACCTCTTCACGGTGCTTGGCTGGTGTGCGTTTGTCGGTATCGATCTCGGCCAGTGGCCGGGTCTGAAGGCCTATCACGGCCGCATCGCCTCGCGGCCGGCCGTTCAGACGGCATTGCGGGCCGAGGGTCTCCTCAAATGAGCGTACCCGCCTTTCTGCTGGTACAGGGCAAGGTCACGGACATCGAAGGCTTCAGGGCCTACAACGCGGCGCTGCCGTCCATCTACCAGAAGTTCGGCGGTCATTATCTGACGGTCACCCCCGCATCCAGGGTCGAGGTCGCGGAGGGTGAGCCGCGGAACGAGAGCATCCTGATCGCGAAGTTTCCATCCAAGGACGCGGCCTGGGGGTTCTGGAAGTCGGCCGAATACGAGGCTGCAAAAAAACTGCGGGAGGGCAAGGGTACGTTCTTCGTGACCGTGCTCGAGGGACTGCCCGGCGCCTGAAGACGACAATTGCGACGGCGGCGACGGCGGCGAAGCGACACCGGAAACAGAAGCGTCACGCAGGACTGTACCTGCACTGGTAGCATGTCGAGGTCATGGAAGACCTACCGACCCCCCAGCTTCGTTACTTTGGTGCGCTCCTCGACGAGCGCCTGTCGCGGCGGCAATTTCTCGCTACGAGTGGCGTGGCCGCAGCGGTGGCCGGCGCCCTTCCCGTCCCCGGATTTGCCGCTGTCCCGGACGCGCAGCACGGGGCGGGCAAGCATCCGCCATACAAGTCCGTCGGACCCTCGCGGGCAGACGCTGTTCTGCTGTCGCCCGGTCTCAGGCACGAGGTGTTGATCGGTTGGGGCGACCCGCTGTTCACAGGCGACCCGGGCCTGTCGGCCAAAGATATTCGCAAACTCGACTGGCTCGATGACCAGGCGGCGGCGCGGCAGGAACGCCGCTTCGGCACCAACAACGATGCCCTGGCGTTTTTCCAGCCGCCGGGCCGGCGCTCTGCCGGCGTGCTTTGTGTCAATCACGAATACGTCATGCCCCAACTGTCCCTCGCCGGCTTGCCGGAAAGCGATTCGGAACGGGCGAAGGGTCGCGATGCCTGGATCAAGTCGCATCCGCAATCCGTGCCCTGGATGCAGGCAGCCCACGGTGTCAGCGTGCTCGACCTGCAGCGCGGAGCGCGTGGCTGGCGCGTGCTGCGTGGCGGCCCGTCGACTCGGCGTATCACCGCAAACACGCCGATGCAGATCAGCGGCCCGGCCCGCGGCGACATGCTGCTGCGTACCAATGCCGACCCGAGCGGCACCGTGGCACTCGGCACGTTTGCCAATTGCGCCGGCGGCAAGACACCCTGGGGCACCTACCTCACCGCCGAGGAAAACATCCAGGATTATTTTGGCGGCGCCCGCTCCTGGGCAGAGAGTTCGAGCGACGACTCCACGAAGGCCGCTCACCGCCGCTGGCCGCTGCGCGAGCGCTCGGCTTACGGCTGGGAAGTGATCGACCCGCGCTTCGACCTTCGTCGAGAGCCCCGCGAGCCGTTGCGGCACGGCTGGATCGTCGAGATCGACCCGCAAGATCCGACTTCACCCCCGAAGAAAAGAACCGCGCTCGGCCGGTTCTGCCATGAGGGAGCGAACACCATCGTCGCCAAGGATGGTCGTGTCGCGGCTTACATGGGAGACGATACGAAGTTCGAGTACGTCTACAAGTTCGTCACCCGGGACCGCTTCGATCCACGCAGCCGCGCAGCGAACCGCGACCTGCTCGATCATGGCGTGCTGCATGCGGCACGGTTCGACGCCGACGGACGCGGCGAATGGCTGCCGCTGGTTCATGACGAAAATGGCCCGCTCAACAGCCGCAACGGCTTCCGCAACCAGGCCGAGGTGGTCATCAAGTGCCGCGCCGCCGCGGATCTGCTCGGCGCGACGCCGATGGACCGTCCGGAGGATGTCGAGCCTAGCCCCGTCACCGGTCGCGTCTACATGGCGCTCACCAAGAACGACGAACGCGCGCCGAATCGCCGTGAATTCAACGGTCGCGAGATCGATCTTGGTCCGAATGCATCCAATCCGCGACCGAGAAACGACTTCGGACATATCATCGAGCTGATCGAAGACAACGACGACGCAGCCGGCACACGCTTCTCGTGGAACGTCTTCCTGCTCGCGGGTGATCCCCGCAATCCGGCCGCACGGTTCCTGACCCGCGCCGAAGATATCACGGCC
>JBIKVA010000313.1:0-2781 GCA_044357085.1 Steroidobacteraceae bacterium
GCGGCCATCCCGAGTCGTCGACTTGCCGTTGCTCTCCATCTCGAGCTGCTGCAAGAAAGCCGGAAAGCGCCCCAGCCTGTCGGTGTACGGCAGCACGGCGAGGGTGGGAATCTTGAGGAAATTGATGTTCCAGATCCCCACGATCGCCATGAGCGCCGGGAGATTGTCGGTCCAGGCAGCTGTCCGGAAATGCTCGTCCATCGCGTGCGCGCCAGCGAGGAAATCTTCGAAGCCACGACTCCCCAGCGCCACGCCAAGCGACAGACCCACCGATGACCACACGGAATAGCGCCCGCCCACCCAGTCCCACATCGCGAAGCGACGATCGGACTGGATACCGAAGGCGTCCATGGCGGCAGCATTGACCGACACCGCGGCGAAATGAGCGGGAACCGCGGCTTCGCCAAGACGACCCTTGATCCAGGCCCGCGCCGCCTGAGCATTGGCGAGCGTTTCCTGCGTCGTGAAGGTCTTTGAGCAGATGATGAACAGTGTGCGTGCGGGATCCGCCTCGAGCAGCAAGTCTTGCAGCGCGACGCCATCGACATTGGAGACGAAATGCACTCGCGGGATGCGCACTCCGCCGGCATGACTCAGCGACCAGGAACGCAGGGCCTGCACGGCCATCGCAGGGCCGAGGTCTGAACCCCCGATGCCAATATTGATGACGGTGTCGAAGGCACCACCCGACCGCACCGAATCGGCAAAGGCCAGCAACCGACGACGCTCGTTCAACACCGAATCGAACGCGACCCGGGCTGATTCCGTAAAGTCGTCAGACCGGGCATACGTCTCCGGTCTACGAAGCAGGATATGCCAGGCAGCGCGGTGTTCCGTGTTGTTGATCGCGTCGCCTCGCCACATAGCCTCGATGGCCGCACGCAAACCCGCTGCATCGAGCAACCGGCCAAGTGCTTCGAAGACCGCCGTGTCGATGCACTGCCGCGACACATCGAGAGTCAACCCGGCCGCAGATCGCGTGAATCGACGCTCCCGGCCGGGATCAGCCGCGAACGCGGCGGGCAAATCGAATGAAACGCGGGATGACGCGAGTTGCTGCAGGACGCCCCACTCCGGCGTGCGCGGGCCGGGCGTTGTCACGATCAGCCCTTGCCGAAGAAACGCGCAATGCAGTCGACGACGTACTGCAATTGCTCACGCGAGAGTTCGGGATAGATCGGCAGCGCGAGGGTCTGCGTCGCGGCGCGCTCGGACTCGGGGAAGTCACCCTCGACGTGTCCGAGACCCGTGAAACACTGCTGTCGGTGAAGCGGCACGGGGTAGTAGATTTCGCTACCGACGCCGCTCGCCGAGAGATGGTTCTTGAGTGCGTCGCGATCAGGCGCGCGGATGACGAACTGGTTGTAGATATGCCTGCCGGGGAGCGCAGCCGGAAGGGTGATGATTTGCTTGAGGCCCGCTCTCTCGAAGGCGCCGAAGTAGAAGCAGGCGTTTTCCTGACGACCGCGACTCCAGTCATCGAGATGCTTGAGCTTGATCACCAGCACCGCAGCCTGCAGCTCGTCGATGCGGAAATTGCCGCCCACGATCTGGTGGTAGTACTTGGGCTCCATGCCATGCACACGGATCATCGAAAGCCGCGCGGCCAGTGCCGGGTCGTTCGTGACGCACATCCCGGCATCGCCGAAAGCGCCCAGATTCTTGGTGGGGAAGAAACTGAGGCAGCCGATATCGCCGATGCTGCAAGCACGCCGACCCGCCCCATCGGCGGAGCCGATGGCCTGCGCCGAATCTTCGATGACGCGCAACCCGAACTCGCGGGCCAGCGACATGACCGGGTCCATGTCGACCATCTGTCCATACAGGTGCACCGGCATGATTGCCTTGACGGTGCGCCCGGTACGACGATGAACCACGCGACCCGCGGTCCGGTCGCAGTCGTCGCGCAGCAGCCGCTCGATGCTTGACCCGGTCAGGTTGAAGGTGCCCGGGTCGATATCGACGAAAAGCGGTATCGCGCCCACCCGGACGATCGTTCCCGCCGTCGCGAAGAACGTGTACGGAGTGGTGATGACGGCGTCGCCGGCGCCGATGTCGAGCGCCATCAACGCTGCAAGCAGGGCATCGGTCCCGGAGGACATGCCGATCCCGAAGCGGCAACCGCTGTAGGCGGCGACCTCGGCCTCGAGTTGTTTGACTGCAGGCCCCAGGATGAAGGCTTGAGCATCGCACACACGCTCGATGGCGGCGTCTATCTCGGCCTTGAGGGCGCGGTACTGGGGTTTGAGGTCCAGCAAGGGGACCTGCATGGGCGCAGTCATGGGGTCGATTATAGCCACCCCATGTCACAATATCGGCGCATGACGCCCCCAACCACAGCCAGACTGATCGACGGCAAGGCCATCGCCCGGGAGGTCAAGGGCGAGGTCAAGACGGCCGTTGACCGGTTGGTTGCCGCTGGGCGCCGTCCGCCCGGGCTCGCGGTGGTGATGGTCGGGGACAATCCGGCCTCGGCCGTCTACGTTCGCAACAAGCGCGCGTCTTGCCTCGAGTGCGGCATCCGGTCGGTTGCCATCGACCTGCCGCAATCGACCAGCGAAATCGAGTTGCTGAGTCGTATCGACGAACTCAATGCCGACGCCAGCATCGACGGCATCCTGGTGCAGTTGCCGCTGCCGGAGCATATCCGCCAGACCGAGGTCGTCGAGCGGATCGATCCTCGGAAAGACGTCGACGGGTTTCATCCCTACAACATCGGGCGGCTTGCCGAACGCAATCCGCTGATCCGGCCCTGCACGCCCTATGGAGTGGTCAGGATGC
>JBIKVA010000314.1:0-2745 GCA_044357085.1 Steroidobacteraceae bacterium
GCGGACGGCTTGTGAATAGGTGCCGATGGCCTGCGGTGCATCGGGCGTGCTGATGATCTGTCGGGTCATGGCGAGCTCTCCGGTTTGAGGTGCGATGGCTTGTGGATGCGCGAGTCCGTGCGCGGCTCGGCGCACGGCTTATTCGTCGCGGGTCCTGACGGCGAGTGTACGCGAGAGCCGCAGCACGTCGGGCATGCGGCGGATCACCCGCATCACCTGCGCGAGATGCTTGCGATCGCGGACGCGCACTTCGAACACGAGCACCGAGGTCTGCGTATCGCGTTCCTCGAGTTCGACGTGGTCGATGTTGGTCTCGGTGCCTGCGATCGCGGCGGCGACGGCGGCCAGCACGCCCATGCGGTTCTCGACTTCTACGCGCAGTTCGCTGCCGAACATGCGCGGGGTGTTCTCGGCCCAGGTGACCGAGATCCACTTCTCCGGATGCTTGCGATAGTCGTCGACGTTCGCGCAGTCCTCGCGGTGCACGATGATGCCGCGGCCGCTCGAGAGGTACGCGAGGATGGGATCACCCGGCACCGGGAAGCAGCAGCGCGCATAGCTGACGAGCAGACCCTCGGTGCCTGCCACTGCGAGCGGTGCCGGTGCGCCCGCGTCTTCGCCGGTCGGATCGGTGACGGGTATGGCCGCAGGTCCGAGGCGCCGCGCAATCAGCGGCGCGAGCCGCTCGCCGAGACCCACTTTCTCGAACAGTTCGTCGGCGTCGGCCATGCCGAGCTCGCCGGCGGTGGCGAGCAGGGCGGTTTCGCCGATGTCGGTGAGCGACAGGTTGAACTCGGCCAGCGACTGGTTGATGAGCCGCTGCCCGAGTTCGATCGCCTCCGAGCGGCGCAGGCCTTTCAGGTACTGGCGGATCGCCGCCCGCGCCTTGGCCGTGACCACGAAGTTGACCCACGACGGGTTGGGAATGGCGCCCGGCGCGGTGACGATCTCCACTGTCTGGCCATTGCGCAACTGCGTGCGCAGCGGCGCGAGTCGACGATCGATCTTTGCGGCGACGCAGCGGTTGCCGACGTCGGTGTGCACCGCGTAGGCGAAATCGACCACGGTGCCGCCACGCGGCAGGCGCAGGATCTTGCCCTTGGGCGTGAACACGTAGACCTTGTCCGGGAAGAGGTCGACGCGAACGCTCTCGAGGAATTCCTCGGACGTACCGGCTTCCTGCATGGAGATCAGGTTCGACAGCCATTCGCGTGCGCGCGCCTGTTCATGGTCGGCGGAGAACTCGCCGGATTTGTATTTCCAGTGCGCAGCGATTCCCGATTCGGCGATGCGATGCATGTCGCGGGTACGGATCTGGGCTTCGATCGGCAGTCCGTTGGGGCCGAACAGCGTGGTGTGCAGCGACTGGTAGCCGTTGACCCGGGGGATGGCGATGTAATCCTTGAAGCGGCCGGGCATCGGCCGGTAGGCGCCGTGCACGACGCCGAGCGCGCGATAGCAGTTGTCGACCGAGTCGACGACCACACGCAGACCGTAGACGTCGATGATCTCCGACAGCGGGATGCGCTTGCGCGACATCTTGCGGTAGATGCTGTAGAGGTGCTTTTCGCGCGTGTCGACTTCAGCGGCGATGCCGGCCTTGGCGAACGCGGCGGCGATGTTCTCGGAGATGCGACCGAGGAATTCCTTCTGATTGCCGCGCGCCCGCTTGAGCGCCTTGGCGATCACCTTGTGCCGCTGCGGATAGAGTGCGCGAAAGCCGAGGTCCTCTAGCTCGAGCTTCATGGCGTAGAGGCCGAGCCGCTCGGCCAGCGGCGCGTAGATGTCCAGCGTTTCGCGGGCGATCGCGCGCCGTCGCACCGGCGACATGCCCTCGATGGTGCGCATGTTGTGCAGCCGGTCGGCCAGCTTGACGAGGATGACGCGCAGGTCGCGCACCATCGCCAGCAGCATCTTGCGGAAGGATTCCGCCTGCGCTTCCTCGCGGCTCTTGAACTGGATCTGGTCGAGCTTGGTGACGCCGTCGACGATCTCGGCGACGCTGTCGCCGAAGCGGCTGGCGAGCTCTTCCTTGGCGATCGGCGTGTCTTCGATGACGTCGTGCAGGATCGCCGCGACGATGGTGTCGGTATCGACACGCAGGTTGGCGAGCACCTCGGCCGCCGCCACGGGGTGAGCGATGTAGGGTTCGCCGGTCTTGCGACGCTGGCCGCGGTGGGCCTCGGCGCCGAACTCGGCAGCGGCGCGGATGCGTTCGACCTGTTCCGGCGGAAGATAGGCGCCAGCGGCGCTCAACAACTCCTTGAGGCCCGGAGTCCTGCGTGAACCGCCGGGCAACAGGCCGAGCAGTGTCTCCGCATAGTCCACGGCACCTCCGTCCGCGTGGGCCGTCCGGTCAGTCTCCGAGGCCGAACTGCGGCGCGCGGAAACCCGGATCGGGCTCCATGATGTCGGGCAGCAGGCTCGGCTCCGGCTCGGGTTCCGGCTCCGGCTCGAGCAGCATCTCGGGGGTGATGTTGCCGGCGGCGATCTCGCGCAGTGCGACCACCGTCGGCTTGTCGTTTTCCCAGGGCACGGTCGCTTCAGCGCCGTTGGCCAGCCGTCGCGCCCGCTGCGAAGCGAGGATCACGAGCTGGAAGATGTTGTCGACGTTCTTCAGGCAGTCTTCGACGGTGATGCGAGCCATTGTGCGGGATGCCCTCGGGTTGAACCCGGAATACCTGCGAAAGGGTCGGCAAGTATACGCGGGAGAAGGGGTTTTCCGCCAGCGCCCTCAGCCGAGCA
>JBIKVA010000068.1:0-10871 GCA_044357085.1 Steroidobacteraceae bacterium
TATTCCAGAAAAGGACCGGCGCCGCGGAGGCGCTCTCGCAACTCGAGGCACGCTGGCCGTCGCCGTTGCACGCCGAGACGCTCTTCCTCGGACACATCGTTTTTGATGCCGGCGATGCCCGGCAACTACTGGCGTCGCCGCCGATGTCCGTGCCGGCCGCGGTCGTGGCGTGTTGGCGCGATATCCACGATGCGTTGCAGTCGACGCAGGATCGCGCGGGCGGTATCCGGCGGGTCAAGGATTGCCTGAGGGACGGAAGTTTCGGTGGCCCGACTGCGCTGTTGCTGTTGACCCGGTTGGGTGATCTCGACAGCGCCTTCGAACTGGCGCAAGCGCCCGAGTTTTCGCCACGTGCCCTCGAAACCGGCGACGGCACCGTGGCCGACGGATCCATAGCGTTCTTCGTCGACCCGACCCGCACCATGCGTGCCGATCCACGCTTCCTGCCGCTGATGGAGAGACTCGGACTGATGGAGTATTGGCGCGCGACCAATACGCAGCCCGATGTCTGCAGGACCGAGGCCGCGCCCTTCTGCGCCGCACTCAAGCTGCCGGCGAAAACGTCTTAAGTCGCCTCGACGGCAAACCAGATCTGTATGCCTTCGGTTGGAGTCACCCGGACTCCATCGAAGCCCAAGGGTGGTTTGGTCACAGTACTAGTTGACACACAGTAGTGTGATTATTACAGTACCGCCATGAATGAGATTTCCCGGAAGTTCCAGCGAGACCTGAACGGCGGACTGGTCGCCCTCGTATTGCTCGGCGTGCTGGCCGAGGCAGGGGAAGACCTTTATGGCTACGACATCGCCAAACGCCTGCAACGGGTACGGGACGGAGAGCCGCTTTTCAAGGAAGGCACTATCTACCCGGTACTGCGTTCGCTCGCCGCCTCCGGCTGGCTGTCGAGTCGCATCGTCCCCTCCTATTCGGGACCCCCGCGCCGCTACTACCGCATCACCGACGAAGGGCGTGCCGTCCTCGAGGAGTGGCGTGCGGTCTGGCGCGACACGCGCGACTTCGTCGATCAATTCACCGGCCCAGCGCCGTCACCCGACAAACCGTCCGAGGACAACCCGTCATGAACGCATCAGAAACGAGCGTCCCACGCAACATCAGAGAGTATCTGTCGGAACTGCGCCGCGCCCTCGCGGGGGCCGATCCCGCGATGATCCAGGACGCACTGAACGATGCCGAGGAACACCTGCGTGCCGAATGCGCCGCGCGTCCCGGCGAAAGCGAAGAGGCCGTCCTGCGCGCGATCGCCGACAGCTACGGTGCCCCGGCGGACGTCGCTGCCGCGTACCGCGAAACGGAACGCACCGTGCAATCCGCGCTGGCAATGCCCCGACGTCCGGCCGCGGTCGAGGGTCACGACGGTGACAGGGCGGTCAGGCGTTTCTTCGGCGTGTTCGGCGACATCCGCAGCTGGACGAGTCTCGTGTTCATGCTGCTGTCGCTGGTGACGGGCATTCTGTACTTCACGGTGGCCGTGACGGGGATCGCGTTGTCCCTGGGCTTGTCGATCCTCATCATCGGCATCCCGTTTTTCGTTGCCTTTATCGGACTGACGAGGGTGCTGGCGCTTGTCGAAGGCCGGCTGATCGAAGCGATGACGGGCGAACGCATGCCGCGGCGAACCTCGCCCTCCGCCACGGGCGGCTGGATCCTGCGTATCGGCGCGATGCTCCGCGACCGGCGCACCTGGACCACGCTCGCATACCAGCTGCTGATGCTGCCGCTGGGTATCGTCTATTTCGTCCTCGCCGTGACCCTCGCCGCCCTCGGTCTCGGACTGCTCGGTGGTGGCGGCTGGGAAGTGCTGCGGTTCTTCGAACCCGATCTGGCTCCCGCCATCCACTGGGCCGGCGGCGTCACACCGTTGTCGGGTGTCCCTGGGCTCCTGCTCGCATTGGCGATCATGATCGGCGGTGCAATCACGCTGACGATGCTGATGCACCTCGCACGCCTGATTGGCCGATCACACGGCAAGCTCGCCAAGCACCTCCTCGTGACGGCCTGAGCGCTCGAACGCCGCAGGTGCAAGGCTGGCGCGCCCGCGGTGCCAGCCTGTGGCGTCTGGCTACGCATGCGGATACCCTCGGTCGGCTCCTCGCCGGAGCGTCGCCGGGACGATCGCGTCGTGAATCCCTATCTCTACATTGTCCCCGTGTTCTTCCTGATGATCGCAACGGAATACTGCGTTGCGAGGCTCAGGGGGCGTGATCTGTATCGCTATCAGGACACCGTGACGTCCTTGAACGCCGGTCTCGTCAGCCAGTTCGTCAACGTGATGGGCGGCGCGTTCAGCATCTACATGTACTCGGTGCTCGTGACCCGGTTCGGGATGTTCACCTGGGATGCGAGCAGCCTCTGGGTGTGGGTCTTCGCGCTGGTCCTGTACGACTTCTGCTACTACTGGGTGCATCGGGCCGGGCACGAGGTCAACCTCTTCTGGGCTTCGCACGTGATCCACCACAGCAGCGAGGACTTCAACCTCGCCACGGCGTTGCGCCAGTCGGCGACCGGGTTCTACTTCAAGTGGGCGTTCTACCTGCCGCTCGCGGTGCTCGGTATCCCGGTCAAGGTATTCGTGGTCGTTGCGCTCATCGATCTTCTGTATCAGTACTGGGTGCATACGGAACTGGTCGGGCGCCTCGGCGTGCTCGAGCGCTTCCTCGTGACTCCCTCCAACCACCGCGTTCATCACGGCCAGAACGACTACTGCCTCGACCGCAACTACGGCGGCATCTTCAGTGTCTGGGACAAGATGTTCGGTACCTACGCCGACGAGCGCGCCGACGAAAAAGTCATCTACGGTGTTCGCAAGCCCTTGCGCAGCTGGGATCCGGTGTGGGGCAATCTCCAGCATTACCTCGTCATCGGGCGGCTGGTCCGCGCCGCAGGCTCGATGCGCGAGAAATTCGCGCATGTGTTCGGGCCACCGCGCGGACCGCTGCATCTTCACGCGGTGGGCGAGAAGCCCTTCAGGCCCGACGAGTTCGTCGCCTTCTCCACTCCGTACACGCCCTTGATGGGAATCATCGGCGGCCTCTCGACGGTTTTCGGTACGGCGATGCTGATGCTGCTCTACGTCATCGACGCGCGTCTGTCGCTGTCGCAGAACATCGTCTATTCCGCGGTGATGCTGGTGTTCTTCAGTGTCGTCGGGCAGCTGTGGACGAACCCGAGGATGATGGGTGCCAGCCGTTAGCAGTCTTGCAGTGACCGATGCAATTCTTTGCCTCGTCACGCTCTTCGTCGCCTCGAGGCCCGCACACCCGCCCCTGCTGAGGATTTCGGCCGCGATGTTCTCCGTCGCGGCGCTGCTCGGTGCTCTTCGATTCTCGGGTATCTGGCCTGCGCCGCCAGTACACATGTTCGCGTCGATGCTCGCCGGCGTGGGCGCATTTCCGGCGCTGGCGACCGCGGTGTCTTGCCCGACGTTGCCCTGGGTCCGAAGTTGGGGCCTTGCGCTGACGGCGGTCCTTGTCGCGGGCGCCATCGGGGCCGCGCTCGTCATGTCGAGCGGCTGGCGGCTGTACCTTGATCTCTGCGCCATCGTGTCGGTCTTGGCCCTTGCCGTTGCCGGATACCGACAGAACGACCGGCTCCGCGTCGTGGCGGCATTAGTCATGCTGACCGGGCTGCTGCTGTTCGCCATGAAGATCGCCGTGTGGCCCGGCCTCGAGCCCGCCGATGGCCTGCATCTCGCCCTGGCTGCCGGATGGCTCGGGGTTTCGTACCGGCGACCGTCGCCATAGGGCGAAAAGAACCCGATCAGCGCCCCCCGATTCAAACCTTCTTCGCCGTCCTTCACTCCAAGTGATGACCAGCAAGTCCGGGAACGGGCTGGTGCCGGTGGAGAAATCTTGAATTCGTTATACGACAAACCCTTGGACGACGAGCCGGAAGTCGCTGCCGCGGCCGCGGGGGACGTCGCTGCGTTCGAAGTGCTCTACCGCCGGCACGCGTCGCGGGTGCATGGTCTCTGCCTGCGGCTGTCGGGTCATGCCGCGACCGCCGAGGACTGCGTTCAGGAAACCTTCATCGCGGCCTGGCGCAGCCTGCCGTCGTTCGAGCGCCGCAGCCGCTTCACCAGCTGGTTGCACCGCATCGCGGTGAATGCCGTGCTCGCGCGCCGGCGCGGCCTCGCTGCGGCCATGGAGGGCTACGTCGATGATCCGCAGACGCTGGAAATGCTGGCGGGTGGTATCGAGCAGTCGCCGGCCCTCGATGTCGAGCGCGCCATCTTCGCGCTGCCGGAAGGTGCCCGTGACGTGCTGGTGCTGGTGACCCTCTACGGCCACTCGCACGAAGAAGCGGCCGGGCAACTCGGCATTGCGATAGGCACCTGCAAGGCCCAATTGCATCGAGCGCGGCAGTTGCTCGCCGCGCGTCTCGGAACCGGAGTGAACGAGCCATGAAACCCGTGAACGATCCGTCCCATACCGGGGTCGACGCGAAACTCGAAACACTGCGCCGGGACGTGCCCCCGCGGAACGATCTCTGGCCGCGGATCGCGGCGCAACTCGAAGCCAATCAGGTCGAGCGCGACGCGAGCTTGGGGCGCCACGGCCCGGCGCGCCGACGCTGGCGGCTTTCGGCGGTCGCGCTTCCTGCCGTCGCGCTTGCTGCCTGCGTGGTGCTTGCCTCGCTGGTGCTGCTGCTGCGACCGGACTTGCGGTCACCGTCCCGGCCGGCGGTTTCCGCCGGATCGCCCGCGATATCCGCCGACCCTGCCAGCTTCGCGCAGGTGCGGAATGCACTCGAGCCGGACTTCACGGCTGCGCTCGCGAGACTCTCGCCCGATACCCGCCGGAGGGTGCTGCAGAGTCTCGCGACCATCCGCAAAGCCGAGGCGGACATCGTTGCCGCACTCGCCGAGGACCCCTCCAATCCGCTGTTGCTCGAAATGCGACAGCGCACCAATGAACATGAGATCGATCTGATGACCCGCCTGCCTGCGAGCGCGTCGTTACCCGTTGCCAGGAGCCAAACATGAACACCGCATTCAATTCTTCATCCATCTTCGTCCGGCATTCGATCGCTGCGCTGTGCCTCGCAGGCGCGACGCTGGCGCCGTCCGCCGATGCAGCCACCCGACCCGTCGACGAGCGGCGCGCTGCCGATCCGCGCGGCAGCGTCGAGATCGTCAACACCTCGGGGCGCGTGACCGTTACGGGTTGGGACCGCCCGGAGATCGCGATCACCGGAACACTGGATGAAAGGATCGAGCGGCTGGAGTTCACCTCCACGGGCGATCGCACCGTGATCCGCGTGGGACAGCGCAAGGACAGCGGCATGCGATGGCAGTCGGGAGATGCCGTCCTCAACGTGAGTGTGCCGCGGCAGAGTCGACTCAATGCTTCACTGACCAGTGCCGATCTCGTCGTCCGCGATCTGCAGGGCGAGCAACGCCTCTCCACGGTCAGCGGCGACATCGATGCCGAAGTCGGCGCAGAGGGGTCGGTTCGCAGCATCAGCGGTGACTTGCGCCTGGTGACAGGGTCCGAGACCCGACGACTCGAGATCAACACCGTCAGCGGCGATACGGAAGTGACCGGTCGTGCCGGCGGCCGCATCGATGCACGCACCGTATCCGGCGACTCCCGGTTCGCGCTGGGCGCCGTGTCGGATGCCTCGTTCAAGACGGTGTCCGGCGACCTGTCGATGACGCTCGGACTCGAGCCCGGCGGACGTCTCGCTGCGGAGTCCGTGAGCGGTGATGTTCACATCGATTTCACCGGCGCCCTGCCGGCGGCGCGCTTCGAGTTGCGTTCGTTCAATGGCGGGATCAATCTTTGCCCCGCCGTGGAGCAGTCCGCGTCGGTCGTCAAGGAAGACAGAGGTGAGGTCAACCGACGCCGCGAATTCCGCAATGGCGACGGTCAGGGTCGTGTCGAAGTACAGACCATGAGCAGCGACATCCGGCTCTGCGCGACGCGGGACGGACGTTGAGTCATGACCCGTCTCGAGACATGTACGGTATCGCTCGTCGCCTGCATGCTCTTGTGTCTGTCTGCCCGTGCCGGTGAACCGGATTGGGCGGCTGCTGCTCGTACCGATATCGATGCCGTGCACGCAACACTGCGGGACAACCATCCGGGACCGGTAGATCCGCAGAACCGGCAGTTTGCGCAGTGGCTCGAGGAGGGCAGGGCGCTCGCGCTCTCGAGGGCGGCTACCGCGCGGACGCAAGCCGATTACTGGCGGGCGGTGCGCGCTTACACGAACGGCTTTCGTGACGGACACATCTGGTTCGGCTTCTCCGGCGATGTCCGCGAAGAGTGGCCTGGCTTCCTGACGAAGCGCGGTGACGATGGCCGGACCAGAGTCGTGGTCAACGAAGGCGTGCCCGAGTTGCCGCTGGGAGCGGAGTTACTGTCCTGCGATGGTACCGACGTGACGACGCTGCAGCAGCGTCTGGTGGACACTTATCTCTGGAACGCTGACATCCCGCATGAGCGCGACGTCAAGTCGGCCTATTTGATGACGTCGTATAAGGGAGATGTCGAGCGTCCCGCTGCTTGCCGGTTCAGGGTGGGAGATCGTGACGTCGAGCGGACGCTACGCTGGTCGCCCGTTCCGCCGCAGCAACTCGGCGACTTTCTCGACCAGGCTCTTGGCCAAGCGAGGTCAGTCCTGAGTCTGCGTAAAGTCGACGATGTCTGGTTCGTATCCATGCCCACCTTCGATCTCGACGAGAAAGACCTTGCCGCCATGCGGGCGCTGCTGCAGGACATCAGAAAGAAGATCCGCGTACTGCGGGAAGCACCGTGGGTCGTCCTCGACGTTCGTGGCAACAGTGGTGGCAACAGCGGATGGGGCAGTGACATCGCGCGTGCGCTGTATGGGGCCACGACGGTTGATCAGATCGAGGGACAGTTCGACTGGACGGTTGACTGGCGTGCGTCCGTCGGCAATGTCGCAAGTCTCAGGGAACAAGCGGCGCGCGCCAGACGCGACGGACAGAAGGAAGATTACGAGTACCGAACAAAACTCGCCGCGGACATGGAGCAGGCCGTTCGCGACGGCCGCGACCTGGTTCGGCGCGACTGGCCGCCGCGCACTCCTGCTGGAGCAGTGAAGGTGACTTCACCTTTTCGGGGCAAGGTCTTCCTGTTGACCGATACCGCCTGCGCCAGCGCCTGTCTCGACTTCGCCGACATCGCACGGCGCTTGCCGGGCGTGGTCCATGTGGGGCAACCCACGTCCGCCGACTCCATCTATATCGACAACACCGGAATGATGCTTCCCAGCGGTCAGGGGCAGTTGAGCTATTCGCTGAAGGTGTATCGCAACCGTATCCGCGGCAACAATCAATGGTACGAGCCGGCACTGAAATGGCCGGGAGGGGCACTTACGGACGAGTCGGTGGCGGCGTGGGTCAAAAGTATTGCTGCACGGTGATCAGTGACCGTTCCGTCTCAAGGCGCGCAGTGTGCGGGTGGGGCGGGGTTGGCATTGCGGGTGGAGCGGATCTCCGCACGTGCGGCATCGACGTCGCGGCGAAACTCGGGCTCGGCCTGCAGACGGGCGAACACTGCGGCCGCGAGAATGCGACCCTGTTCGACATCGCTGCGCCAGTGCACGTTGCAGATTTCGCGACTCGTGCCGAAGTCGATCCCGCGACCGATCAGCGCATCGGTGTGCTCCGGCGAGACGCTGGCGAGCACGAGGCCCCAGCCGAAGCCGTAGGCGCTGTGTCCGGAAGGATAGGAACCATCCTTGCGTAGCCGCTCTTCTTCCTCTGGTGTGCACGATGGCTTGCCGTTGGCCATGAAGGGCCGTGGTCTCTTGAAATGCTGTTTCGCGGGCACCGTTGCCAGAGCGAAGTCCGCAAAACTGCGCCGCATCATGCGGTAGAGCGCCGGGGTCGACGCCTCGCCGATCTCCACCCCCAGCACGCAGGCAAATGACTGCGTGATCTGCGGAAAACGGGTGTTCGCATCACGTTGCGCCACCGCGCGGCGGGCCGCGTCCGCCGTCGAGAGCGTCGAGGCATTGGCCTCCTGGTCGCGTCGTTCGGCCTCGGAGTCTGCAGCCGGCGGCGGCGGCAGCAGCGCAAGACCCGAGGGTAGTGCTGATGCAGGCAGGTACCCCGGCAGCATCCCCGCTTTGAGCATCTGTGCGCGCATGGCTGCTTCGGCATCGGTGCCCTGCGCGGCGGCGACCGTCACTCCGAGCAGGGCAATTGCGGTGGCCTGCAGCCAGGTACGTGCTTTCATCGTCATCTCCGGTTCTGCTGCGTGTGCCGTGAGCTGGTCCGGCGTTCTGCGGCTTCGAAAATCCACATGCCGACCAGCATGGCGATGACGAACACTACCGCCTTGGGCTGGCCGGTAGCCATCGACACGACACCCGGCCCCGGGCAGAAGCCCGCGAGACCCCAGCCGACACCGAACAGCAGCGAGCCGACGACCAGCCGTTGGTCGATGTCGCGCCGGGTCGGCAACCGCAGTGCGCCACCCAAAAAGCTGGTGGTCCGGCGACGCGCCACGGCGAATGCGACGACACCCACGACGATCGCGCCGCCCATCACGAACGCGAGGGAAGGGTCCCACTGGCCGGCGAGGTCGAGAAACCCGAGCACCTTGGACGGGTCGGTCATGCCGGCGATCATCAGACCCCAACCAAAGAAAAGGCCGGCGGCGAATTCGCCGAGCTTTGCCAATGAGTTTTTCATGGGGACCCCATGCCAAGGAGATGACGCACCACGAAAACGGTAGCGAACCCGGATGCCATGAAGCAGGCCGTTGCGACTGCGGAGCGCGGCGACAGGCGCGACAGGCCGCAGACGCCGTGGCCACTGGTGCAACCGGAGCCGAGACGGGTGCCGTAACCGACCAGCAGGCCCGCCACGATGACGATGCCGTAGGTCGCATCGATGCGCGGCGGATGCAGCCAGGCCGGCGGCATCCAGAGCCCGGCGCAGAGCGGTGCCGCCAGCATGCCGAGCACAAAGGTGATGCGCCACGCGCGATCGCCGCGTACGGAATGCAGCAAGCCGCCGACGATGCCGCTGATGCCGAGAATCCGGCCGTTCACGAGCAGGAACATGGCCGAGGCGACACCGAGAAGAATGCCGCCGGCGAGCGAGGCCCATGGCGTGAAGTGGGTCCAGTCGATGATCATGTGACTCGGTTACCTCTTGTACGTACGTGAAAGTCTCGGCTTGAGGAAAGTCTAGGGGAGACTACCCTGTCGCTGAAATCCCAATGGCCATGATCCCCGGAGAGTACGCCATGCCGTCATCCGCAGTTTCCACGCCCGTCATCCGTGGCTTCGTCGACGGGCCGACCTCGTCCATCACCTATGTCGTGCACGCAGGTGCCGGCTCGGCCTGCGCCATCATCGATCCGGTGCTGGGTTACGACGCCAAGTCGGGCAGAACCAACACGTCAGCGGCCGAGCAGGTTGCCGAATTCGTTGAACAGAACGACCTGCGCGTGCAGTGGATCCTCGAGACCCACGCCCACGCCGACCACCTCACCGCCGCGCCGCACCTGAAGCGGCGGCTCGGTGGCCAGACGGGCATCGGCGCGTCGATTACCGTCGTGCAGAAAGCGTTCGGAAAAATCTTCAATCTGGGTCCTGGCCTTTCTACCGATGGCTCGCAGTTCGATCACCTGTTCGTCGATGGCGAGCGCTTCAGCATCGGCGATCTCGAGGTGACGGTCATCGCGGTACCCGGACACACGCCGGCTTGCGTGGCCTACAAGGTCGGCGATGCCGTTTTTCTTGGTGACACACTCTTCATGCCGGACGTAGGCACGGCCCGCACCGACTTTCCCGGTGGAGACGCCCGCACGCTGTATGCGTCGATCCGTCGTGTACTCGATCTGCCGCCCTCGACGCGCCTGTTTGCCTGCCACGACTACCCGCCGGCCAACTCTCGGCCCATTGCATTTGAAAGCACGGTGCTCGAGCAGCGCACCCGCAACATTCACGTACGCGATGACATCAAGGAGGCTGATTTCATCGCGATGCGCATGCGGCGGGACGCGACACTGGAGATGCCGACGCTGCTGCTGCCTGCGATACAGGTGAACATCTGTGCAGGCGAAATGCCGCCCAAGGAATCGAACGGCGTGGCCTATCTGAAGATTCCGGTGGATGCCTTGTAGAACCCTCCTGGCCCATGCGGGTGACCCACGCCGGCCAGCCGGTCGCTGATGAGACGATGAGATATTGCATTCATGCTATATAGCATGTATGCTCATTCCATCGAATCATCTGGCAGAGGTAGTCCGCATGAAGAAGTCTCTCGTCGCCCTTTTTGTTGCCGCATCGGTGCTGGCCGTCAGTCACCCTGCCCAGGCTCAGACTCCCGCCGCAGCAACCACCCGCCAGGTGATTACCTCGGCGGAGCAGTTGCCCCGCCGCGTCGTCAAGCTCGACAAGTTGCCGAGCGAGTATCTCGACGCGCCCCGTGCCGAAGTACAGAAGCTTGCTGACGCCTTCGAGAAGAACCTGCGTGACGATCTGGCGCGTTTCGATATCCAGGACACCGCAACGCTGCGCGGGTACTACGGGTCGCTGCTGTCGCTCGCGCAGTTTCGCGGCGACTGGGCTGCCGTGCCCGCGCTGGTCGAGCGTCTGAAGAGCCTGCAGGACAAGCCCGGACCGCGGGCGACCACCGGGACGATGGCCACCATCCTTGCCGAGCAACAGACCGGCAAGCGTGACAATGCCTGGGTACAGGAGCAGGTCCGCACGCGCTACGCCGCCATGAACTGGAGCGATGTCGGTGACACCGTGAAGTCCTTCAAGGGCCAGCTGGAGTTGCTCAACCCGGCGCTCGTCAAGGGAAGCTTCCAGCAGCAGGTCGACGTGATGGCGCGCAACATGCAGATGACCGTACCGGAGAG
>JBIKVA010000315.1:0-2740 GCA_044357085.1 Steroidobacteraceae bacterium
CATTCTCGGCGACGCTGCCTTCGAAGCCTCCCGACTCGGCAAGACATTGGAGACCGATCTGGGCGATCCGCCGGTCCACATCACGGGTGATCGGCATTGGGTTCTGGCGGCGATCGAGAATGTCGTCCGCAATGCGCTCAAGCACACGCCGGAAGGCTCGAGGGTGCGGGTGGAGTTGCGCCAGACCGGCCACACGGCTCGCCTGCGGGTCAGCGATACCGGCCGGGGTCTCGCAGAAAACGAACTGCAGCGGATCTTCGAGCCGTTCTACCGCGGCAGCCATGACGGCGACGGCGTCGCGGCATCGCCGCGCGCCGCGGGGTCGGGACTCGGACTTGCGATCGCCGCGCGCGTGGTGCAGGGACATGGCGGCCGGATCACGGCATGCAACCTGCGCAATGAGGTGGGCGTACCCTGCGGCCTGGAAATCAGCCTGGAGTGGCCGGTTGCACCCACGCCGGCTCCGGTGCGCCAAACTGCAGGCGGACCCTGAGTCCGGGCTCGGCATTCTCGAGCACCAGCTTGCCCCGATGCAGACGCGCGACCGCCGCGGCAATTGCGAGGCCGAGGCCGGAGCCAGGCTGCCGTGCCGGACTCTCGAGCCGCACGAACGGTCTCACGGCCTGTTCGCGGGCATGCGCAGGGATACCGGGCCCGCTGTCCTGCACCATGATCTCCGGGCCACCGCTGTCACCGGCGGGCAGCACGGCGAGCTTCAGCTCCGAGCCGACGGGAGAATATTTGATGGCGTTTTCGATCAGGTTACCGAGTGCCTGCGCGAGGATCTGCCTATGGCCGACCACGGTGACCGGAGCGATCGACCGCTCGAGCCGCTGGCCACGCTCCTCGGCCAAGGGCTCGAGGAGTTCGGCCATGTCGCTCGCCAGCGCACCAAGGTCGAGTTTTTCCATCGAATCGCGCGACAACCCCGCCTCGGCGCGCGCGAGATCGACCAGCGAATTGAAGGTCTGCAATGCGCGGGTGAGATCGGTCTCGGCATCATTCAGAAACTGCTCGCGCACCGCCTCGCCGTCGGCGGTGCGCGCTGCCGCGATCGAGCGACGGACCCGGGTCAGAGGCGTGCGCAAGTCGTGTGCGAGGCTCTCCGTGACCGTGCGCATGCCGGTGACCAGTGCCTCGTTCTGGTCCAGCATTTCATTGAAGGTGAGTGTCAGCGCCCCCATCGCGTCGAGTCGTTGCCGGATCGGCGCGCGTGCGGTCATCTGGCCGCGCATGATCTGCCGGGCCGTCTCGCCGAGACTTCGAACGTGGTCGAGCACATAGCGGTTGAGCACAGTCGCCGTGACGATGCCGACCAATATGACGGCGAGCACGGTGAGTACCGCAGCACGACCCATGGCCCGCGCGATGTCCACCTGATCAGCGCTGCGTTGCGTCACCACGAACGTGACGCCATCGGCGAAGCGTTCGGACACGACATAGGTCGCACCACCGGACTTTTCCGTCACCCGGTAAGACACACCGGGCTCTGCGAGGACGCGTCGTACCTCGGGAACCCGGTCGAGCTCGCCGACGAGCGGCCGGCCGTCGGGGCCGATCAGGACGAAGTAGCGATAGTCCGTAAGAATCTCGTTGCGAAACCTCAGGCCGCGGATGAGACTCTGTCGGCCGGCGGATTGCTCGAACTGCTTGCGCAGCAGGAGTTCACGCTGCACCGACTTGAAGAGCTCCCGGTCGTGCACGTCCATGATCCGGACCTGCAACCAGGAAAACCCGAGCACGAAGGCGAGGACCATGACGGCCAGGGCCAGCAGGGTGGCCGTCACAGCACGGCGGTCAACGAGGTTGGGCCTCATGGATGGAGCATGCCACGCCGGAGATCGGAAACAACAGCCCACGGGCGTGTGGAGACCGCGTTGACATGATCAATATGCTCCTGATCGAAGACGACATGGCCATGGCCGGCGAGATCGTCATTGCCGCGCGCACCCGCGACTACCAGACCGCGCTCGTCGCCGATGGACGGGCGGGGCTCGAGGCGGCGCTGTCGGGGCAGTTCGACGTCATCGTCACCGATCGCATGCTGCCGAATCTCGACGGGCTGAGCATCGTCAAGGCGCTGCGCAGCGCCGGTAACGCCACGCCCGTGCTCGTGTTGTCGGCGCTCGATTCGGTCGATGAGCGGGTCAAGGGTCTGCGTGCAGGCGGCGACGACTATCTCGGCAAGCCGTTCGCAGTCGAGGAACTGCTGGCCCGGCTCGAATCTTTGACGCGTCGCAGGGGCCAGGCCGCGCTGACCTCGCTGCAGGTGGAAGACCTGCATCTCGATCTGCTCGGGCGCAAGGCCACGCGGGGCGGGCGCCCGCTAGATCTGACGGCGCGCGAATTTCGCCTGCTCGAGTTCCTCGCCCGCCACGCCGGACAGGTCGTCACGCGCTCCATGCTCCTGCAGGGTGTCTGGGACATCCATTACGACCCGCAGACCAACGTGGTCGACGTGCACGTCAGCCGGCTTCGCCACGAAGTGGACCGCGATGCGGCACAGCCGCTGATCGTCACCGTGCGCGGAGTCGGCTACACGCTGCGACGCTGATCGACCTCGGCAACGAAACCTGTCACGGCATCACGCAGTTCGTGCAGGCGAGCGTGAAAGAAATGGTCGGCATCGGCGAAACGGGCGAGACGTGCCAGGCCCCCTGATCCGTCCAGCGCGTCCACCCAACTCACGACCTCGTCTGCATCGACCAGTTCGTCGCGGGTTCCCTGGATCACCAGCCAG
>JBIKVA010000069.1:0-10855 GCA_044357085.1 Steroidobacteraceae bacterium
AGAGACTGTGTCGCCTGTGAGTCAAATCAGTCCTTGGGTTCAATGCGAGAAAGCAGTCTCGCTGCGCCCAGCCAGGCTCCGAGGGTACCGAGCACTGCGGCGCCGCCGACCAGCACGGCAACCTCGCCCAAACCGAGTCCCTGGAGCACGAGCCGGCTGCCGTAGAGCGCAGCCAGTCGCTCGACGGGCCCGGCGAGCGCAGCCAGCACCGCCGTGGTCAGGCCCAAAGCGGCCAGCCCGCCCAGCAAACCGAAGAAAAACCCCTCGTAGAGAAAGGGTCGGCGCACGAAGGCATCGCTGCCGCCCACCAGTTTGGTGACCTCGATCTCTGCGCGGCGGGCACCGATCTCGACCCGTATCGCGTTGCCGATGACGACCAGCACCCCGAGGGCCAACAGCGCCGCAAAGGCCGCCAGCAGTTGGCGCAGCAGATCGAGTATCGCGACCAGCCGACGCACCCACGCGCCGTCGACTTGCACGTTTTCGACTTCGGGCCACGCGGTCAGGTAACGCTGCAGGGCATCGACGCCACTCGGATTGGCATGGCCTGGGTCCGGCTTCACGACGATGACATGCGGCAGGGGATTGTCCTGCAGGGCATCGAGCGCAGCGCCGAAGCCTGAATACTCGCGAAACTCCGCCAGGGCCGCGTCGGCCGGAATCACCGTGGCGGTGGCGACGTCGGTCCGTTCACGCGCGGCCGCCGCCAATTGCTCGGCTTTCTCGACTGCCACGCCGGCGCGCAGATAGGTCGACAGTTCGATCGATCCGGCGACATCGCCGCTCGCGTACTGCGCGTTCTTGACCAGCAGCCACAGCGCGGCAGGCAGGCTCAGCGCGATGGCGATCGCGAACACCGTGAGCAGACTGCCGACGGGCCGCCGCAGCAAACGTCCGAGGGCGGCGATCAGCGCCTGCGCGTGGCGCGTCAGATAGGTGGCGGGCGAGATCACGTCAGGACCTCCGTACCCGCGACGGCACCCGCGCCGACCACCTTGCCGTCGTCGATGAGGATCTCGCGCTGGGCGAATTCGCGCACGAGCGCCATGTCGTGCGTCGCGATCAGCACTGTCACGCCGACGTCCTGGAAGCGGCGGAACAACTGCATGACCTCGCGGGCGAGATCGTGATCGAGGTTGCCGGTGGGCTCGTCGGCGATCAGAACCGTGGGGCGCGCTACCACTGCGCGCGCGATGCCGATCCGCTGCTGCTCGCCCACCGACAGTTCGGCGGGCGAAACGCGTTCCTTGTCGAGCAGTCCGACCTGATCGAGCGCCGCGCGCACGCGCTTGTCGATATCGCGGAAGCGCGTGTCCGACACCATCAGCGGCAAGGCCACGTTGTCGTACACGGGACGGTCCATCAGCAACCGGTGGTCCTGGAAGACGATGCCTAGCCGGCGCCGGAACGCGGGGATCGCCCGCGAAGGCAGCGATCCGGTCTCCTGGCCGTTGACCGTGACCGTGCCGCGGGAGGGCCGCTCGAGCAGGGTCATCAGCTTGAGCACCGAGCTCTTGCCGGCGCCGGATCGGCCAGTGAGGAAAACGAATTCGCCCGCGCGGATTTCGAACGAGACGTCGTGCAGCGCCTCACGTCCGTTGGGATAGCGTTTGTGGACGTGCTCGAAGCGGATCATGCGGCACCCTGCCCCTCGACCAGCGCGGCTGCGAAGGCGGCGGCGTCGAATTCGCCGAAGTCCTCGGCGCCTTCGCCGATGCCAATGAAACGGATCGGCAGGCCAAGCCGCCGCGCGATGGCCAGTACGATGCCGCCCTTGGCGGTACCGTCGAGTTTGGTCAGCACCAGGCCCGTAACGCCCACTGCCTCGTGGAACTGCACGGCTTGCGCGAGGGCGTTCTGCCCCTGATTGGCATCGAGCACGAGCAGCACCTCGTGCGGCGCCGCCGGGTCGGCCTTGCCGAGCACCCGCCTTACCTTGCGCAGTTCGTCCATCAGGTGCGCCTGCGCCTGCAGGCGACCGGCCGTGTCGGCGATCAGCACATCGGCACCGCGACTGCGCGCGGCGGTGAGTGCATCGAAGGCGACCGCCGCCGGATCGGCCCCCGCCTGTTGCGAGACCAGTTCGGCGCCGGTGCGCGTCGCCCAGATACCGATCTGCTCCACCGCCGCGGCGCGGAAAGTGTCGCCCGCGGCGAGCACCACCCGCAGGCCCTGCTCGCGGAAACGGTGGGCGAGCTTGCCGATGCTGGTCGTCTTGCCCGAGCCGTTGACGCCGACCACGAGGATCGTGAAAGGCTTTGCATTGCGATCGACCACCAGGGGCCTGGCGACGGGCGCGAGCATCGCCGTGATGTCCGTGCGCAGCGCGGCAAGCAGCGCCTCCACATCGTCGAGTTGCTGGCGTTCCACCCGGGTGCGCAAGCCTTCGAGCAACTCCGCGGTGACCTGCACGCCGACGTCGGCCGCCAGCAGACGCGCCTCGAGTTCCTCGAGCACCGCGGCATCGATGCGACGCGCGCCGAACAGGCGCGCGAGCCCGGCGCCGATGCTGCCGCTCGGACGCGTGAGGCGCTCCTTCAGGCGCTGCAGAAAGCCGGGCTTGGATTCACTGGTCATCCGTCCGCGGATTTTAGGCTACCCTGCGCCGCAAATGGCCACGAACCGCGGTAATTCACGCGAGCTGCGCATCATCGCCGGTGAGTGGCGCGGGCGACGCCTGCGCTTTCCGGCGGGACCCGACATCCGTCCGACGCCCGATCGGGTGCGCGAGACGCTGTTCAACTGGCTTGCCCCGCATCTGCGCGGCGCGCGGGTGCTCGACCTGTTTGCCGGCAGCGGAGCGCTGGGCCTGGAAGCGCTCTCCCGCGCAGCGGCACACGCGTTGTTCATCGATGCCGATCCGCGCGCCATCGCCGCGCTGCGCGGGCACTTCGATGAATGGCGGGTCGGCGCGGGTCAGGCCGAAGCGCTGCGTACCGACGCTGCCGCTTTCGTGGCCGCGATGCCCCGCGCCGGTGAATCACCGTTCGATATCGTCTTTCTCGATCCGCCCTTCGCCGCCGGGCTCTGGTCGCCCGTCGCAGAGCGACTGGAGCGCAACGGCTGGCTGGCGCCGGGGGCTTTCGTCTACATGGAGGCACCCGCTCGCACGCCGCCCGCGGGCCTGCCGCCGTCTTGGCAGCTCTGGCGCGAGGGCAAGGCCGGTGAGGTCGGGTATCATCTTTTCCGCCGGTCGGTGCCGATCTCTGGTCCGCCCGGCGAGCAGGGCGAGACGGGGGACACATGAAGCGCAACGCGCTCTATCCGGGCACTTTCGATCCGATCACCAACGGCCACCACGACCTGGTGCGTCGTGCGGCCGGCATCTTCGATCGCGTGGTCATCGCCATCGCGGCCAATCCGAGCAAGGCGCCGCGCTTTCCGCTCGGCACCCGCGTCGAGTTGGCGCAGGCCGTGCTCGGCGACCTGCCCAACGTCGAAGTGAAGGGCTATTCGGGACTCACCGTCGATTTCGCCCGCGAGCAGGGGCTGAACGTCATCATCCGCGGCCTGCGCGCGGTGTCGGACTTCGAGTTCGAGTTCCAGCTTGCGAACATGACGCGCCACCTCGACACGGCGATCGAGACGGTCTTCATGACGCCGCAGGAGCAGTTCACGTTCATCTCCTCGACGCTGGTACGCGAGATCGCCGCACTCGGCGGCAACGTCAGCGAGTTCGTGCACCCCGTCGTGGCGGCCGCCCTGCGACGTCACCGCGAGGCGCAAGCGGCGGCTTCCTGATCTTCTCCGGTCGCGACCAAAGAATTCCCTCGCGCTCCAGGTCCACCGCCCGCCACAGGTACCACGCTGCGGCCGAGCGGTACGGGGCCCAGCTTTCGCCGTGTCTGCGCAGTTCGCCCGGCGTCGGCAGCCGGCGGCGGCGGTAGGCGATGCGATACCCGTTGCGTACGCCGAAGTCAGTCAGCGGCAGCACGTCGGTGCGGCCGAGCTGGAACATCAGCATCATCTGCACCGTCCACGGGCCGACGCCCCGCACCACGGTGAGCCTCTCGACGATGGTGTCGTCATCGAGCGTACGCAGCGTCGCGGTGTCAGGCACCACGCCGGCAAGGGTTTTCTCGGCCAGATCGCGGAGCGCTGCCGCTTTCGCGGCCGAGAGTCCCGCGTCGCGCAAGTCCTCCGCCCCGCGCTGCAGCACGGCCTGCGGCTGCGGGAATTCGTCGGCCTCCGCATCGAGCCCGAACAGGGCGATGAAGCGTTGCAGGATCGCTGCCGCCGCACGGCCGCTGATCTGCTGCGAGACGATCGCCTTGGCGAGATGGCGGAACGGCGAGGCGCAATCTTCGGCGCGCAACCTGAAGGGACCCGCCGCCGCGATCAGCGCCGCCATCACCGGATCGGCATCGCGAAAGTGCGCAAGCAGTCTCGGACGTGTCAGCGTTGGCATGCCGCACACCAGTAGGTCGAGCGCTGTCCCTGCACGCGGTGCCTGATCGGCGTCACGCAGACACGGCAGGGCTCGCCGCTGCGCTCGTAGACGTTGAGTTTCTGCCGGAAATACCCGGGTGTGCCATCTGCGCCGACGTAGTCGCGCAACGTGGTGCCGCCCACCTCCACCGCCATGGCGAGCACATCCTTGATGGCGGCGACGATCCGTGCCACTTCGTCGCGTTTCAGGTACCGCGCCTGCCTGCCGGGCCTGACGCCGGCCAGGAACAGGGACTCGCTGGCGTAGATGTTGCCGACCCCGACCACCACCTGCGCGTTCATCAGCAGTGGCTTGATCGCCACGCGCCGGCCGCGCGACGCTCGCCAAAGATATTCTGCATCGAAGCCCGCGCCCAGCGGCTCCGGACCGAGGTGCGCGAGCAGCGGATGCGTCTGCGGATCGCCGTCGATCAGGTGCAACGACCCGAAGCGCCGCGGATCGTTGAAGCGCAGCGTCCGTCCCGAGTCGAGCAGCAGATCGAAGTGGTCGTGCTTCAGCCGCGGCGTGTCGGCGGGCAGCACGCGCAGATTCCCCGACATGCCGAGGTGCAGCAGCAGCGCTATACCGCCGTCGAGATCGAGCAGCAGATACTTCGCCCGCCGTCGAACCCCGGCGATGCGTCGGCCGCGGATCGCGCCCGCCACCGAATCCGCTACGGGCCAGCGCAACCGTCGCTCGTGAAGCAGGAAATCGGCGACGCGATGGCCGGCGACGTGGGGCTCGATGCCGCGGCGGGTGGTTTCGACTTCCGGAAGTTCGGGCATGCAACCGGCACGTTAAACGAAAAGGCCTGCACGAAGGCAGGCCTGGTCGCACCGCTATGGCGTGCCCGGGGGCACGCAGGACGGCTTACTTGATCTTGGTTTCCTTGTACGCGACGTGCTTGCGCACGACCGGATCGTACTTCTTGATTTCCATCTTCTCGGGATGGAGCCGCTTGTTTTTCATCGCCACATAGAAGTGGCCGGTGCCGGCAGTCGACAGCAATTTGACCTTCTCACGCATGACTTTCTGGCTCCGTCCTTAAACTTTCATGCCCTTGGCGCGGAGGCCTTCAACCACCGCGTCGAGGCCGTTCTTCTCGATGGTGCGCAGCGCATTGGTGCTCACGCGCAGCGTGACCCAGCGCTTCTCGCTCTCGAGCCAGAAACGCTGCGTGTGCAGGTTCGGCAGGAAGCGACGACGCCGCTTGTTGTTGGCGTGCGAGACGCGATTACCCGTGACAGGGCGCTTGCCAGTGAGTTCGCAGACGCGGGACATCGTAGGAAACCTTTTTTAATCAGTAGGTTATGACGACCCCAGGAGCTTGGCCCCCGGGCAAAGGGCCGCTTTTATACCAGTCCGGATGCCCGCTGGCAACCGCTCGGTTCAGAGCTTCGCGCCGAGGTCGGCGGCCACGGCGGCGAGGACGGGGCCCCAGTCGCCTGCGGCAGACTGCCGATAGAGCCGAACGCCGTGGTACCACGGGCTGTCCGCGCGCTGTTCGAGCCAGCGCCAGTCGGCAACCTTGGGTAGCGGGATCCACGTCTCCTTGCCGAGCGCCCCGGCCAGATGGGCGACGCTGGTGTCGACACTGATGACGAGGTCTACCTGCGAGATGATGGCGGCCGCGTCGGCGAAATCCGCCTGTTCGGCACCGAAGTGGCGTATCGCCGGCCAGTCGCGGAGCGAGGCTTCATCCGCGGCCGGCAGGTCCTTCTGCAGACTGATGAACTCGACCGGCAGGGCAAGCAGATCGTGCAGCATCGACAGCGGGATGCTGCGGCCCTTGATCGGCGTGACATTGCCGCCGCTCCACATCAGCCCGACGCGTAGCCGGCGCCCTGGGCCCCGGGCTGACGCCCCGCCATCGGTGCCGGTCCCGCCGAGTTTCACACGCCACTTGTCGATCCACTCCGGTGCGACCGTGAGGTAGGGCATCGTCGCGCAGGGGATGGTATCGAGCGTGGTCGCGAAGATCCCCGGCAGGCTGAGCAACGCGCAGTGGAAGTCGAAGTGCTGGCCGCGGGTGTCGTCGACCACGGCCGCGACGCCGGGCAGTCGCGCGAACAGACGATGCAGCGGCGGCCGTGCCAGCACCACGATCTGCGCGCCAGAAGCGGCAGTGCGGGCCGCGAGCAGCGGCAGATAGCGGGCGAACTGGATCGCATCGCCGAGACCCTGCTCGCAGAACACTAGGATACGGCGGCCGGCGAGCGGCTCACGCCCGGTCCAGCGTACTCCGGGGAGCTGTTGCGGATGGGCATTGAGGAACTGCGGCGTGGCGAGCCGCCACTCGTAGAGCGGCCAGCCTGCCGCGAGATCGCCGCGTATCAGGTGGATCAGGGCGCCGTTCGACAGCGCTTCGGCGTGGTCGGCCCGCAGCGCCGCGGCAAGCCGGTAACTCCCCAACGCGGCGTCGAGTTCGCCGATCTCGTGCAGGACCACGCCGCGGTTGTAGTGTGCATCGACCAGATCGGAGCGCAGCGCCAGCGCCGAGTCGTAACTCGCCAGCGCTTCGCGGGGCCGGCCGAGGGCCCGGTACACAGAGCCGAGATTGAGATGGGCTTCCGCGTAGTCAGGCCGCAGCTCGACCGCCTTGCCGATCAACGTGCGGGCCGATTCCGCATCCCCCTCGGCCAGCCGGATCACGCCGAGCAGGTGCAGGCTGTTCACCTCGGTCGGCTGCGTCTGGAGGATTTTCTGGTAGATCCGCCCGGCTTCCCGCAACCGTCCTTTGCGGTGCAGCGCCATGGCGGCCTGAAGATTGCCGCTCATCGGCCGCGACTATACCCGTCGGACGGCTCAGACGACCCCCCGCTCGGCCAGCGAGACGGTATCGGGACCCGCGACGATGAGATGGTCGAGGACGCGGATGTCGACGAGCGCGAGCGCATCGCGCAGGCGCACGGTGATCAGTTCGTCGGCGCGGCTGGGCTCGGCGACACCGGACGGGTGGTTGTGGGCGAGAATGACGGCCGCGGCGTTATGTCCGAGCGCCTGTCTCAGCACCTCGCGCGGATGCACGCTGGCGCCGTCGATGGTGCCGCGGAAGAGTTCCTCGAAGGCGATCAGCCGGTGGCGGTTGTCGAGGTGCAGGCAGCAGAACACTTCGTAGGGGCGGTCGCGCAGCTGTGCCGCGAGGAAGCGCCGCGTTTCGGCAGGGGAGTTCAGGGAGATGCCGGCACGCAGCGCGGCGCCGTAGTGACGCTTCGCGAGTTCCAGGCTGGCCTGCAGCCGCGCGAGGCGTGCCGGACCGAGACCCCGCGAGCCGAGCACGCGCGCGGGGGTTGCCGCGAGCAGGTTCCGCAGGCAGCCGTGCTCGAGCAGCAGTCCGCGGGCGAGTTCGAGGGCGTCGGCGCCATGGGTGCCGGTGCCGAGCAGCAGCGCCAGCAACTCGGCATCGGAGAGTGCGGCGGCGCCCCTTTCGAGCAGTTTTTCGCGAGGTCGTTCGCCCGCCGGCCAGGCGCGCAGCGGGATGGGTTGGTGGCTCATGGTGATCTCCTGGGCCGCCACGTGCCGAGTACGGGCGGTCAGCTTCGGTGGGCGGTCAGCTTCGGCGGGCGATATGACCAGGGCGAGCGGCGAAACTGGCTGGAACCGCCCCATAACCAAAACGCGCAGTTGGCATAACGGTTGGTCAATCGACCTTTGCCGCGGGCTTCGCGGATAATCCGGTCATGTCCGTACTAGGCGGCCGTCGGATCCTGCTCGGGGTGAGCGGGGGCATTGCGGCATACAAATCCCCCGATCTCGTCCGCCGCTTGCGCGAACGCGGTGCCGAGGTGCAGGTCGTCATGACGCCCGGCGCACAACGCTTTGTCACGCCCACCACGTTCCAGGCCGTTTCGGGTCGCGAGGTGCGGGCGGAGTTGTGGGACGCGGCGGCCGAGGCCTCGATGGGGCATATCGAACTCGCGCGCTGGGCCGATCTCGTGCTGGTCGCGCCCGCTACGGCGGACTTCATGGCGCGGGTGGCCGGTGGTCGGGCGGATGACCTGCTCACCACGCTGATCCTCGCCACCGAGGCACCGGTCGCGCTCGCGCCAGCCATGAATCGCATCATGTGGGGCAAGGCCGCCACCCAAACCAATGTCGCCGCGCTCCAAAGACACGGTATCCAGCTGCTCGGTCCCGGAACGGGTGGGCAGGCCTGCGGCGAAACGGGCGATGGCCGGATGCTGGAGCCGCTCGAGATCGTCGAAGCCGTCGCGCGGCTGCTCGCCGATGCGCCGCAGCGCGCGCCCGAGTTGCGGGTCGTGGGTGCCGCGCCGGCCATGGATCGCGGTGCGTTGCAGGGTCTGCGCGTCCTCATCACCGCAGGCCCGACGCGCGAGCCGATCGACCCGGTTCGGTACATCACGAACCGCAGCAGCGGCAAGATGGGGTTTGCGGTGGCTGCCGCAGCGCGCGCCGCGGGCGCGGATGTCACGCTCGTGGCGGGTCCGGTGGTGCTGCCGACGCCGGAGGGAGTGCGACGCCTCGACGTCGAGACGGCGGCTGAAATGTCTGCCGCCGTCGACCGCGAAGCGGCCGGACTCGACGTCTTCGTCGGCACGGCGGCCGTCGCCGACTACCGGCCGGCGACCCGCGCGGCGCGAAAACTCAAGAAAACCGGCGAACGGCTCGACCTGTCGCTCGAGCGGACGACAGACATCCTGGCGGGCGTGGCGGCTCGCGCCGATCGACCGTTCGTCGTCGGTTTCGCGGCCGAGACGCATGATGTCGAGGACTATGCTCGGGCCAAACTCGAGGCCAAGAACCTCGACCTGATCGCCGCCAACGAAGTCGGCGACGGCAAGGTCTTCGATCAGGATGAGAACGCACTCACCGTGCTGTGGCGCGACGGCCGGATCGGCGTCGGCCCTGCCTCCAAGGACGAGGTCGCGCGACGCCTCGTCGAGATCATCGCCTGGCGGCTCGTCGAAAGCCGTCGCGCCGTGTTGGCGGGCACGAACCCCGGCTGACCGAGCGGGGGACGTGAGCCGTCCCCGACCTCGCCGTCTCCCCCCCGGTTGCGGTTATTCTCGGTCGCGTCATCCAGTTGTCTTCGGGGGCATCCATGTTGTTCGACGAACGTTTTCCGGCGCGCCGCGGCGCTGCTGCCATCGTCGCCCGGGCTGTCGTCTTGGGGAGTGTCGTGGGCTGTGCCGTCCTCGCTTTTCAGGGCCATTCGGTCGCCGTGGCCGCCGACGCCGCCGCCGGGCGGAAGCCGGTGATTTCCTGCGCCGGCAACGAAAAGAACCTCGCCACCTACCTGCAGATGCACAAGGTGCTCTTTACCGATCGCGATGGCGCGCGCGTCGAGGAGTTCTACGCGCCGGAGATCATCTCCCACAACACCGACTCCGGTGGCACCGGCGCGCGCAAGGTGCCGTCCTCTTTCATGGCCAACATGTGGAACAACTCGCGCCAGAAAGATCCTGGCCGCGTGCTCGACGACGAACTGATTCTTTGCTCCGGCGACTACGTCATCGTGCGCACCCTCATGCGCGCCCGCGACAACGCCGGCATGCCTCCGAACCCGCCGACCGGAAAGCCGTACGAGATCAGTGCGACCGACATCTACCGGTTCGAGAACGGGCGTGTGGTAGAGCGCTGGGGCAACTCCGATCTGGTCAGTGCCTATCGGCAGATCGGTTACACGTTCGTACCGCCACCGGCCCCGCCTGCACAGCCGCCAGCGGCGCAGGGCCTGCCGATCAACATGCCCGCGAAGCCGTTCGGCGAGTTGCCGGCGCCTCCGGCGCCCGACTATGCCAATTTGCGCTTCTGGGCCGCGCTGCCGGACCGGCTGGACGCGGCCGACGTCGTTCCGGAAAACGACTCTTTCGGCGACCGCCAGGCCAGCGCAGGCGTTGACGTGTTCTACATCCACCCGACCACCTACCGGGGCGCCGAGAACTGGAACCAACCGCTCGACGATGCGGCGACCAACGCCTGGACCGACGAGTCCGTCGTCGCGCGGCAGGCGGCGGTCTTCAATGCCTGCTGCCGCGTGTTCGCGCCGCGATACCGGCAAGCCACGGCCGCCGCCGTGGGTGCGCCGCCCGCGATGCGTTCGCTCGAGGCCTATGAATTGGCCTGGCAGGATGTGCGCACCGCCTTTCTCCACTACATGAAGCACTGGAACGGCGGCCGACCGTTCATCATCGCCGGGCACAGTCAGGGCGCCTCCCACATCGAGCGCTGGTTCCGCGATTTCGGCGCAAACCAGCAATATCGCGGGCAACTCGTCGCCGCCTATGCCATCGGCATCCCGTTCGCGGAACGCACGTTGCGCGAACTGGGCGGCGGCGTGCCGGTCTGTGCGACGCCCGATGCCACGGGTTGTCTGGTCAGTTGGAACGCTTTCGACCGTGCGGGCGATCCGACGATGTACCTTGCCGGCGCCGCGGGGCGGTACCGGCAACGCTACGGCACCGA
>JBIKVA010000316.1:0-2733 GCA_044357085.1 Steroidobacteraceae bacterium
GCGGCAGACCTCGCGCCGCTACGGCTCTACCAGGGCAGTTCGCTGCCGTCATAGACCATGTAGCGTCCCGCGTTGTCGGGGGTCAGCGCGGCGATGACCTTGCGCATCCCGGAAACGCTCGTCACCGGGTCGATGTCGGCGCGCGGCCCGCCGAGGTCGGTTCGCACCCAGCCGGGGTGCAGCGCCGTGGCGGCGATGCCGTGCGACTTCGCCAGATCGATCGCCATCGATTTCATCATCGCGTTCACCGCCGCCTTGCTCGCACGGTACGCGTACAGGCTGCCGATGCGATTCAGCGCGACCGAACCGAGCATGCTGGTGAGCGTGACGATCTTCTTCTGCTGCGAGCGCGCCACGTGTTCGACGAAGGCTTCGGCCATCTTCATGGGACCGGCGACGTTGATGCGGAACACGCGCGCCCAGTCGTCGAAATCGGCATGTCCGAAGCGGCCAAACTGGATGCCTTCGTCGGCAAAGCTGCCGCGGCCCATGATGCCTGCGGAGTTGAGCAGCACGTCGATCGCCGTACCGTCGAGTTCGCGTGCGAGGCGGTCGATCGCATCGTGGTCCTCGACGTCGAGATCCACCACCTTCACGCTACCGGCGTGGGCAGCAGCCAGCGCCTGCAGTTCGGCGGCACCTGCGGACCGGCGCGCACAGGCAAAAATCTGCCAACCGTCGGCCGCGTACTGACGAACGAGTTCGAGGCCGAGTCCGCGCGAGGTTCCGGTGACGAGCAGGGTAGGCACGCTGGCGATCTCCTTGGGATAAGCTGCGCAGCCAATGTACGCGGCGGCGCCGCGCGACCACAACGACGATCGATGCCATGACCCAGCACGCGAACCGACCCCACCGCTACCGCAAGCTCGTGATCCGGGAACTCACCGGCGATTTCCGCAGTGCCACCGGCGTGATCGACGAAGACTGGCGCGACCCGCAACCCGGCGAGGTGGTCATCCGCAACACCTACGCGGGCTGCAATGCCATCTTCGACAAGAACCTGTGCCGCAACTCGGTCCGCTATGTCGACATCAAGCCGCCGTTCGATATGGGAGTCGAAGCGGTCGGCGTGGTCGTGGCCGTCGGCCGCGGCGTGACACGGCTGCGGGAAGGCGACTTCGTCGCTGCGAGCCGCCTCGGCTCGGGTTACCGCGAATACCAGCACACCGATGCATCGCGGCCGATCAAGGTGCGCGCGGCAACGCCCGAGATCCTCGCGCTGGTGCCATCGGGCATTTCGGCCATGGTGGGGCTCGAGCGCATCGGCGAGGTCCGCGCCGGCGATACCGTAGCCGTGTCGGCGGCAGCGGGCGGCCTCGGGCACTTCGTGGTGCAACTGGCGAAGCTGCGCGGCTGCCACGTGATCGGCATCACCGGCAGCGACGACAAGCTCGCGCTGCTGCGCGAACTCGGGGTCGACCGGCCGATCAACTACCGTCGCGAAGACCTGCGCGAAGTGCTGGCGCGCGAATACCCGCGGGGTATCGACGTCGCCTACGACTCGGTGGGTGGTGAAATCTTTGACTGCTTCGTCGACCATGTTGCCTTTCGCGGTCGCGTGGTGGTGAGCGGCCACACCTCCGACTTCGACAAGGAAGTCGAGTTCGTGCCGCAGCCGCGTGCCTACCGCAAGCTCTACTGGAAGTCCGCCTCGATCCGCGGCTTCCAGAACCAGGCCTTCCCCGAGTTTTTCACCGAAGCCGCCGGGCGCATCCTCGACCTCTACTACCGCGGGCGGCTGCGGGCGCTCGTCGACCCGACACCCTTCGTCGGACTGGGGCAGGTGGCCGATGCCGTCGAACATCTGCTCGCGGGTCGCAATGCCGGCAAAGTGGTGGTGCGCCTCGGTTGAGTCCACCGCGCCTTGGTCGCGCCTGTTGCGAGAGGGCAACAGAAGTGTGTTGCTGCGGTCCCGAAGCGGTACCGCCGCGCGACCTCTGCTAGATTAGCGGCCGCTGCCGCACCGCAAGGCGCGGCGGTGAACGAACAGGGATCACCAATCACACAGGGACCGCCCATGCCGAATCATCGTCTGTTGCCTTTTGCCATCGGTCTTGCCGTGCTTCCGGCCGGCGCTTATGCCCAGAGCGACAACTCCTCCGCCGTGCTCGAGGAGATCGTCGTCACCGCAGAGCGTCGCGAAGCATCGCTGCAGTCCGTGCCCGTACCGGTCACGGCCATCACCGCCGAGGCACTGACCAACAAGCAGGTCACCGAAGCACGCGACCTCGCTCGCTTCGCACCCAGCCTCAAGATGTTCAACAACATCACCACGCCCACCAACCTCTCGCCCTCGCTGCGCGGCTCGCTGCAGCAGGACGCATCGCTGGTGGTGGCCGAGTCGCCCTTCGGCATCTACGTCGACGACGTCTACATCGCGCGGCTCAACGGCAACAACATCACGCTGGCCGACATCGAGCGCGTCGAAGTGCTGCGCGGCCCGCAGGGCACGCTCTACGGCCGCAACACGCTGGCCGGCGCGATCAAGTTCGTGTCGCGCTCACCCGGTGAAGAGAGCTGGCGCGACATCAGCGTCGGCGCCGGCAATTTCGACCAGCAGCGCATCAGCCTCAGCACGGGTGGCAAGCTCGGCGAGGGTTGGGGCGGCTCGTTCTCGGCGCTCTACAACAACAAGGGCGCGCAGTTCTACAACCGCAACCCGTCCAAGGCGGACGACGTCGGCCAGGAAACCAGCTGGGCCACCCGCGCCAAGATCCGCTACACCGGTACCGA
>JBIKVA010000070.1:0-10818 GCA_044357085.1 Steroidobacteraceae bacterium
CGCCGCCATCTGCTCGAGTCCCATGCGCAACTCGAGCCGACGGTTGAATTCTTCGGGCCCGAAGGCGCGTTGCGCAAGCACGTTCATCGGATCGGTGCGATAGCCGATCTCGCGGACATAGTGGTCGTATTGCTGCTGTGCCAGACGCTCGCCGGCCGGCAGCGGGTTGCGATCGGCGTCATCGAGCCAGCCGAACCAGCGATCGACGAAGCCCTGCAGGTAGGTCTCGCAGGCGGCGATGTTCGTCTCGTCGAGTTCGCCCATCACGCTGGTGCACACCGGCGACATCAGTCCGCGCAGGTAGGTACCGTGGCTCCAGTTCCAGGTGAAATTCGGCAGGCCGCGGAATCGGATGGCTTCGGCATTGGCCGGTTCGTAGTATTTGTTGACGTAGTCGAGGTCGGTACGCAAGTCGACGCGCGGCGTGTAGTCGGCATAGAAAAACAGCTTGGGCACGGTGCCGAAGATGATCACGAGGTGGGGCACCCGGTTCTGCTGCGACAGAAACACGGTGGCGTTCATGTCGAGCAGGCTCGCCTTGCGGTTGCCGAGCCAGGAGTGGACGAGCCATTCCACGCGCGGGCCGGTCCAGGCGTTGAAGGATCCTTCCATCGACTGATCGAGCGAGGTGAAGTACTCGTGTCCGGCGGTGGCCGGATGTTTGGCGACCTCGAAGCGGCGCTTCACGCGTTCGACGATCCCGGAGTGGATACCCCAGCACCGTTCCCAGGCGCGACTCACGTCCACGTCTGGCTGTTCGGCGAGGAATTCCGTGATGGTCTTGATCTCGAGTTTTGCTGCGGACATGTGCGGTGACCCTCTGAAAGCACGGTAGCCGTCGATGCGCCCCGGCGACAACCGGGCGCTCTGTGCCGTCCGCGGCTCGAACGTCGGCGCATCGGGCGGCGCGTGCGTGTACCGG
Organism: Steroidobacteraceae bacterium; assembly: GCA_044357085.1. Classification (GTDB taxonomy): domain Bacteria; phylum Pseudomonadota; class Gammaproteobacteria; order Steroidobacterales; family Steroidobacteraceae; genus UBA964. The sequence continues at coordinate 923 of JBIKVA010000070.1, forward strand.
TCCGCTTCTGCCGGCCTCGCGGAACGTTCATCATGGGCTTGCGATCCGGAGAGCCGATCGCGGGTCACTGCGCTTCGCGGGGAGATGATCGCTTGAAACGTCGCAACTTCGTGTTGGGTGCCGGCGCGCTGGTGGTTGCCGGGGGTGCCGGAGCCTATGTACTTCGGCGTCGGGTCGCGGGGGACGGCGCCGAGCGCCGGCCACCCGGAGTACCGGTCGGGCCTTTCGGGGCCGACAGCACGGCCGAGGAAGTCACCGCAGGCCTCGATCTTGCCGGCAAGACGGTGCTCGTCACGGGCGCCACTTCGGGGCTCGGACTCGAGACGATGCGGGTGCTCGCGCTGCGCGGCGCGCACGTCATCGCCACCGGCCGCACGCTGGAAAAGGCCAAGGAAGCGTGCACGGGCATTTCCGGGCGGGCCACTCCGGTCGCCCTCGAACTCGAGCGCTGGGACAGCATCGTCGCTGCCACGGATCTCGTGAAGACCCTCGGCATGCCCATCGACATCCTCGTCTGCAACGCCGGCATCATGGCACTGCCGGCGCTGGAACAGGTGTACGGGATAGAGAAGCACTTCGTGGTGAACCATCTCGGCCACTTCATCCTCGTCAACCGTCTGCTGCCGCAGGTCCGGGCGGCAGCGCAGGGTCGTGTCGTCGTCGTCTCCAGTCTTGGCTACCAGTGGGCGCCACCGACCGGCATCGAGTTCGACAACCTCGCCGGCGTGCGCGGCTACGAGCCGAACAAGATGTACGGACAATCCAAGCTCGCCAACGGCTTGTTCGCCCTCGAACTCGCGCGTCGTCTGCGCGAGTCGGGGTCTGCGGCCACCGCAAATTCCCTGCACCCGGGCATCATCAATACCAATCTCGGCCGACACTTCGATTCCTGGAAGCGCGGGATGGGCAAGCTGATCGGCTGGACGTTCATGAAGAGCATTCCGGCGGGGGCGGCGACCAGCTGCTACGTCGCCACGGCACCCGCATTGGCCGGGGTCAGCGGGCATTATTTCGAAGACTGCAACCCCGTGATCCCGATGGCCGGCAAGCACATGGACGATATCGATCTGGCCGGCAAACTGTGGCGCAAGTCCGAAGAAATCGTCGCGGAGTACCTCGCATGATCAACATTTCCTTCAAAACTTCCGTTCGTCTGCTTGCCGTCCTGGCTGCGACGGCTTTGACCGGTGCCGCCGCCGCCGAGGACATCCCTGCGGTCGCGGCGCGGGCCCAGGCCGCCTACTTCGCCGGCAATGCGGCCGAACTGGCGAAGCTCGCCGCAAGCACCGCTCCGTGGGCGAAGTCGCAGAACAACCGCGAGCTGTACGCACACGCCTATGTGCAGTTCCGCACCCTGCAACTCGCGATCGGCGGCAAGCGCGAGGACGAAGCGAAGAAAGCGGGCGATGCCTGCATCGCCACGCTCGATGCGGCGGTGAAGCGGGACCCGAGGTTCGCCGAGGCGTTCGCGTTGCAATCGGCCTGCTACGGCTATCTGACCAACCTCGGCGGCATGGCGGCGATCCGCAACGGCTCGCGCAGTGGCAAGAGCATCGAGGCGGCCCTGGCGATCGACGCACGGAACCCGCGCATCCTGCTGGTCGATGGCTTCGGCGTCTACTTCCGTCCGAAGTTCGTCGGTGGCGACAAGTCCAAGGGCTGCGCACGATTCCGTGAGGCGGCTGCCGGCTTCGATACGGCGGGTCCCTCGGGGGCATCCTCCGGCGGTGGCATCGACTGGGGTGCGGCCGAAGCGCACTACTGGAGCGGGCGCTGCGCCCGCGACGCCGGCGATGCCGCCGGTGCGCGCAAATCCTTCGAGCGCGCGCTGGCACTCGCACCCGATTTCCTTGCTGCGGGCAGGGCGCTCGGTCGTTGAGTCACCCTGGCCCTTGACCGGGCCGGTCGATCAGAAGAGGCCTGCGACGAGACCGGCTGCAAGTGTTGCGCCGAGTTCGCGGCAGCGGGTGAAGGCCGCCGCATCGGGCTCCCCCACCACGATCACCGGCTCGGCGACGCTGCGCCAGCGGTAACCGGTGACGATGCGCTCGACCGCCGCGCGTGTGCCCTGGCCGTCGTTGCCCGCGCTGACGAACAGTCCCCAGGGCAGGCCCGCAGTGCGGTTCTCGCAGGGATAAAAGCTGCGATCGAAGAAATCCTTGAGCGCTCCGGACATGTAACCGAAGTGCTCCGGAGTGCCGAGCAGGACGCCGTTCGCCCACAGCAGGTCGTCGACGCCGGCTTCGAGGGCAGGCCGGATTCGCAACTCCAGATTCCCGTCGAGCTCCCGCACCGCCTCGCTCGCGCCTGCCACGGCGGCGAGCCTGAGCCGCTCGGTGCGGCCGCCCGCGCGACCGCCGTGGACCACCAGCAGCCTCGCATTCATCGTCGAGCTTCGTCCGGCAGCAACTTTCCGGCTTGCGCGAGCCAGTCCAGCGTCATGTCCCGACGCCGCCAAAGATTGATGGCCAGGACGGCGAGTGCTGTGATCAGTGCTCCTAGCCCCGCCAGCGCCATGTCGCGCTGGGCATCCCATTCGTCACCCTGGGTGCCGAGGAAGGCGGCACCGAGATCGCCGCCGTATACGAGGGCGGCCAGCCACTCGATGAGTTCGTAGAGCAGTGACGACGACATGACCAGATCGAGCGGCAGGAAATAGCTCCAGAACCCGCGTACGCGGGCGTGCAGCATCAGCATTTCGCGCACCGGCAGCACGAGCAGCAGGCCGTAACCGAAGTGCACCAGCCGGTCGTAGTGGTTGCGGGTGAAGCCGAACAATTCGTTCAGCGAGTGGCCGCTCAGACTCCGGAAGACTTCGTCGTACGGCACCATCGAGTAGCTGAAATGGGCGCCGACCGCGTGTATGCACAGGAACACGAACAGCAGCGTGTAGGAGGGCGTGGACAGCGGCAGGACGCGTCGCGTCGTCCACAGGATGACGGCGCCGGCGACGAGCAGCACGTTCTCGAGCGTCCAGGTGGGCCGGTCGAACGGATCGATGGCCAGTGCCAGCCACAGCACGGCGAACAGTGCGGTGAGGGCGAGGAGGTAGCTCTTGCGGGTCATCGCAGGGCCGAGTGTACCGCGCCGGCGACCGAACGCACCGTGGCCGGTACTGACGGAAAACGCGTAGTTGCCTGTCCCCGGGACACGGCGTGGCCCTATTCTTGTCGTCCATGTCGGAACTTTCACTGATGGGGCATCCGCGCGGACGCTCCCGTATCGAGGCAACGCGCGTCGGTGTCCGGGGGAGTCCGATCGTCGCCCTCGTTTTTCTTTGTGCGTCCGTCTTTTCGGGTCCGCGCGCGCTGGCTGCCGAAGCAGGCGCCTTCACGCGCAAATCCGTGGCCGTGCCGCAACTCACCACCCGCATCGAACTCGACGGCGTCATCGGCGAGGCCGAGTGGCGCGATGCCGTCCGTATCACCGATTTCGAGCAGTTTTCTCCTGGCAGCGGTGAGCCACCCACCGAGCCGACCGAGTTCCTGCTGGCACTCGATGGCGACAACCTCTACATCGCCGCCCGTTTCGGCGACTCCGATCCGTCGGGCATCAAGCGCGCGCAACTCGTGCAGGGCCAGGGAGTGGTCAACGACGACTACGCGCAGATCCTGCTCGATACCTACAACGACCGTCGTACCGGCTACATCTTTTACGTCAATCCGAACGGGGTGCAGCGCGACGGCCTGCTGCTCGGCGGGCTCTCGTACAACATGGACTGGGACGGCATCTGGCAGGCCGCGGCGGCGACGAACGAGACGGGCTGGTCCGCCGAAATCGCCATCCCGTTCAAGACGCTCGCTTTCGATCGCGACGGCGATGTCTGGGGGATCAACCTCATCCGCGCCATCCGTCGCAAGCGCGAAGATGTCGCGTGGATGCAGCGGGACCGCCGCATCACGCTCGACGTCAGCGGCGAGCTGCGCGGCATGCGTGGCCGCGACCAGGGCGTCGGGCTGGACATCGTGCCCTCGGTGGCGGTCGCCGAGCGCGAGAATTTCTCGCTCGGTCGTTCGAGCCTCTACGCCAAGCCGTCGCTCGACGCCTTCTGGCGGATCACTCCTTCGCTGGCTGGCGCGCTCACCCTGAACACCGATTTCTCGGCTACCGACGTCGACGACCGGCAGGTCAACCTGACGCGGTTCTCGCAGTTCTTTCCCGAAAAACGCGACTTCTTCCTCGAGGACAGTGAAATCTTCGAGTTCGGTGGTCTGACGCAGAACGGCCGACCTTTCTTCTCGCGCACCATCGGCCTGACCGCCACCGGGCAACCCATCGACCTCGAGGCCGGCGCGCGACTCACCGGCAAGATCGGCCGCAATTCGGTCGGCCTGCTCGCGGTAAGACAGGAGGCTGCAGACGGGCTCGATGCCGCGAACGTGTTCGTCGCCCGCGGCTACCGCGGCTTTGGCGAGCAGTCGACGATAGGCGGTATCGTCACGGTCGGCGATCCGGCCACCGGCAACGACAACACGCTGTACGGCCTCGATCTCGCCCTGCGTGACCAGCGCCGTTTCGGTGGTTTTGTCGAGGCGCGGGCGTGGGTCCAGCAATCCGCGACGCCGGGCCGCCGTGGCGATGAGGGTGCGTGGGGTGTTTCGCTCGGCTGGCCGAACGACCGCGTCGAGGCCCTTGTCAGCTACAACGAGATCGGCCGCGATTTCCGTCCTGCGCTCGGGTTCGCGAATCGGACCGGTATCGACGAGTGGTATGGCAAGTACCGTTACCGACACCGTTTTCCGCGCGGCGGTCGCCTGCGCAGCTGGCTGGGTGGCTTCGAGGCGCGACAGGTCGAGGACGAGGCCGGCCGTCTCGAGTCGCGTTCGATGGTGTTCACACCGCTGTCGGTGGACACACAGCCCGGCGATCTGCTTTCCCTCGACCTCGCGCGCTACACCGAGGTGCTTGTCCGGCCATTCGTGCTTCCCGGCAACCTGCGCGTACCGACGGGTCGGTACGATTTCGATCGTGTGCGTCTCTACGGGGCAACCGCGGGATTCCGGCCCGTTTCCGTGACCTGGGACCTCGAGGGCGGCGATTTCTATGATGGCAGACGCCGCGACGCGAAGGTGGGCGTCAACTGGCGACCCAACCGCCACTGGTTGCTCGGCACCCAGTGGCAGACGAACCGGATCGAGTTGCCGCACGGCGACTTCACCGCCCGCGTCTGGTCGCTGAACGCCAACTACGCCTTCAACGTGCGCTGGGCCTGGCTGAACGTCGCACAGTACGACAACGTCTCGCGACGTATCGGGCTCAACAGCCGCCTGCGCTGGTGGCCGACGCAGGGCCAGGTCGCTTATCTGGTGGTCAACTACGATTGGCGCGAGGACATGGCCGGCAACTTCCAGCCTTTCCTAGCCGAAACCACGGTCAAGTTCACCTACACGCTGCGCTTCTGAGCGCTCAGTTCTTCTCGACGGTGAAGACGACCTCGGCGCTCGCCTCCTTGCCGGCTTCGGTGCGCAAGGTCCAGCGATCGTTGATGCTGTAGCGCAGCTTGAGGGTGTTGATCGCCTCGGCGAGCGAGACGCCGTAGCTCACGTAGAGGCGGCTCGAGAGGTACTTGCCGAACACCAGCGACGTTTCGTTGGCGAGGTTCTGCTCGATGCCGACGTCCTCGATGCCGATGCGCTGGCCGATCTGCTGCGCCAGTATCGCGCCGCCCTGGGCGAGGATCGCATTGCGGCCGCTGCCCGCGATGTTGCCGTTCTGCGCCGACTCCAGGGTGCCGCCGGCGAGGATCAGCGACACGACCTGCGATTGCGGCAGCGAGGGCTCGGAGAAGAACGTCATGCGTGGTTCCCGCAGGGTGCCGCGGACGTTGACGCCGGCACGCACGTCGGGGAATTCTTTGGTCGCCCGCAGATCGACCCCGGGGTCTCCCAGCAGGCCGCCCGAGAAGATCAGCCGCCCGCGCTCGATGTCCAGGCGCCGACCGAGCGCGGCGTACTTGCCTTCGGTGATGCCGAGTTCACCGGAGCCGCGGCTGATGCCATCGGCCGTGGTGCTGACGTTGAGCGTGCCCGCGAGCCGCCCCGAGAGGCCGAAAGAGTCCAGCGTCACACGATCGCCGAGCGTCAGCCGCAGGTTGCTGGAGACGCGAAAAGAAGCGTCCGGATCGCGCGGCGTCTCGCCTACCAGGACTTCGTCACTCGACGTGAGCGTCGCGCCGGTCAGGTCGGCCGGAATGATGCGCGCCGCGGGAATGTCGACGGTGCCGGTCGCCGCGAGTTCGCGGCCGGCGACGCGGAAACGCAGGTCGGGCGAGGCGGTGATCCTCGCCTCGGGAACGTCGATCACCAGCAGGTCCTTGCCCTGCAGGCGCAGCTCGCCGAAGGGCTGGCCGCCACGCCAGTTGAGTTGCGCATCGGCCGCCACGGTTCCCGCGCCGGCGCGGGCCGACGAGGTGAGCACGAAGCCGTTGTCGATCAGCCGAGCTTCGGCGCGGATCTCGCGCAGCGACAGGTTCACCTGGTAGAAGTCGAGTTCGCCGTTGTTGATCCGCAGTACGCCGTTGAAGAGCGGCGTGCCGAGGGTGCCGCCGACGACGAAGTCGAGCGACAGGTCGCCGGCCGAGCGATCGATTTCCGGGACATAGAGATAGAGCAGTGCCAGGGCGGTGGAGTCGGCGCGCAGCGTCGCGTTGAGCGGCATGTCGCGCCACGAGCTCACCTGTGCCGCGCTGCCTCTCGCTGCCTGCTGCACATCGGTCACGGAGTAGGCGGCGCGCATTTCGCCGCGGGCCCGACCGCGCTCCCCGGCGGCGACTTCGAGTTTGCCGCTCAACCCCTCGTTGGTCGATTCCATGGACAGCGATCCCGAGCCGAGCGGGATCAGATCGCTCTTGCCGCCGGCACGTTGCCAGCGCAACCCGGCGTTTTCGAAGTCGGCGCGCAGCAGGCCGCGAGCGAGACCACCGGCCGCCGATCGCAGCGTCATCGAGCCGTTGACCGAGCCCTCGTACCGGGCGCGCGCTGCCGGCGCCGGCAGCAGACTGGCGAGCGGCAGTCGCGTCATGGTGGCCTCGAGATTCCACCCGGCGGCATCGACTGCGCCCGAGGCGCACAAGGTTGTCGCATCGGTCACCGCCGAGTCAGCCACGCCGCGCAGGCAGAAGGCATCGAGCCGCGCGGAGTCCGTCGTCAAACGCATGGACAGCGCACGCTCCAGACCGAGTTCGATCGCGCCGGGCAGGCGCATCTCGAGACTGGTCCAGCGTTGCTGCCAGCCGCCAGCGTCGAAAGCACCCTCACCTCGGGCTTCGAGCTCGAAGTTGTCGCCGCGCGCCTCGAGACCGAGCCGATGCGCAGAGCCGCGGCCTTCGACATCGAGCAGCAACCGGTCGGCGCTGCGACCGAAAGCGGTGATGTTGCTGGCGACCACGCGGGCGCGCGCCGCCGCCTCCGCACCGCCGCCCGGGTTGAGATCGATATCCGCGTCGAGACGGCTGATCGCCACGTCGCCGAGTTCCAGATCGCTGCCCTTGGCCTCGAGCCGCACCAGCATCGCGTTCGGTGTACCGCGCAAGGTGCCGTTCGACCGCAGTTTGCCTTTGCCGCCCGCGGCGAGTACGCCGAGATCGTCGGCGTCGATGCGGAAATTGAAGTCGTTGCGCTTCGGCGAAAGCAGGCCATCGAGCGTGACCCGCAGCCCGCCCGCTGCCAGGTCGACTTGGTCGAGCCGCAGGATGTCGCCGGAGAGCGTGAGTTTTCCCGCGCCGCGGGCCGCCATGCCCCGCAGTCGGCCCGACAGTCGCCGGATATCCACTTCGAGCACGCTGCGCGGACCGAAGCCCCGGCCGCGGGCATCGAGCGCGAAATCGATACGCCCGGGCAGAGCGGCACGCCATTGCCCGGTGTCGAGGCCACGTACCGTTCCGGCGAGTCGCCAGCTTTCGGCCGGACGCCAGGCGACTTCGCCCTTGAGGTTGCCGGTACCGCCGAGCGAATTCGCCACCGCGCTCGTGATTTCGAGGTGGCCGGGATGCAGCCGGGCGGTGACGTCGGCTTCGATGGGCGGGAGCACGCCGATCCGTGCATCGCCGGCGGCACTGATCGCATACGGACCGTTGCCCGACAGCTTGAGACGGCCTCGGGAGCTGCTGACCGACGGCGTCGGGTCGGCCAGCGGCCAGCGGAACTGCTGCCATGTTCCTGCCAGGTCGAGTCGCGGCCCAAGATCGGTCACGGCAATGGTTCCGGCGAGGTCGACACGCGTGCCGGCCCCTGGGTGGCGCAGACCGATGCGTCGCGCCGTCAGCACGCCGCGCGAATACTGGCCGTCGAAGTCCACGTCGATGGGTCCGGCTGCCAGGCCGGGCGGCAGCAGGCTGCCCCGTGCGCGATAGCCCTCTTTGTCGATGGTGAGGGCAAGTTTGCCGCCGATCAGGCCGAGGAAGGCACCACCGCCGAACTTGCGCAGGTCGAGGTCGGATACCTCGGCGTCGCCACGCACGCTCCATGGCGGGAGTAGTCGCATCGTGCCTTCGTCGATCCTGGCCGTGAAGGGCTCGAGCAGCACGGCATCGAAGCGTGCTTCGTCGAGATCGCCGTCGAATTCACCGCGGGCACGCCACAGCGGGCCGCGCTTCGGCTGGTAGAGCGCCGTGACCTCTCCTTCGAGTCCGAGTGGAGTCGCCGCGGTGAGCAGGCCCTCGGCCTCGAGTTGCAGCACACCGAGTCGCGTGCTGAGCGCGCGCACCTTGAGGCTGCTGCTGCGCAGCAGCGCATCGAGTGCGATATCGCGGAACTCCACCGCGTTGCCGGTCAGCGGCTTGATGTCGACCCGCTGGACCCGCGTAGTCCGCGCTTCGACGGTGAGCAGGCCGGGGAGGAAGCGCATCGGCTTGTCGGGAGGCGGGCGGTCGCGCCGCTGTTGCTCGATGTCGATCCGCTCGACGGTCAGCTCTCGGGCCTCCACCGACTGCCAGAGCAGTGGCAGCAGGTCGACGCGGGCACGAACTCCGCGGATGTGCACGTGCACGATGTCGTGTTCGATATCGATGGCGCCGACGTAGAGGCCGTCGGCAATGCTGCCGCGCACGTCGCGGATCGAAAAGTGTTCGAGGGTGCCGAAGCGCACCGGGATGTTCGAGGTGACGAAGCGCAGCGCACCCTCGGAATGACCGAGCATCCACAGGCCCGCGAGCGGCAGCACGAGCAGCAGGACGACGAGCAGCAGGACGAGGGCGTTGCGTCGCTTCACGGGCTGCTCAGAGTTTCGGCGAGAAATTGAGGTGCAGCCGCGGTCCGGGCAGCCGGTCGAAACCGGACTGCAGCGAGCAGCGCGGGTCGGGCGTGACACTGCGGCAGACGGGATTGGTGAGCGGCTGCGCGATGTCGATGCCGAGCGTCACGATGGGCAGGCGCAGGCGGATGCCGACGCCCACCGAGTACTGCAGCGGATCGCCGAAGGCATCGAAGGCGTTGCCGGTATCGAAGAACACGGCGGCACCGAGATTGCGCGGCAGGTCGCGAATGACCTCGACGGTGCCCGTGAAGAGGTGGCGACCACCTATCTTGGCGCTGCCGGAGTCGACCGGGGACAGGTCGTTGTAGCCGAAGCCGCGCACGCTGCGATCGCCACCGGCGAAGAAGCGCTCCGTGCCCGGCAGTGCTGCGGCGTTGGAGACCAGCGTGGCCCCGAGCTGACCGCGCAGGAACAGGTGCCAGTTCGGCGCGAGGTCGAGTACCCGCTCGGCCTCGACACGCAGCTGCAGGTAGCCTTCGGTCGCGCCAAGTGCGGTCGCCGAGCCGCGCAGTTCCGCGTAGAGCGCCCGCGAGAACAGCGCCTCGCCGAGGTAGCCGCGCGGCACCGAGGCATAGCTGATCCCCGGGATCACCAGCGTGGTCGAATCTTCGAAGCTGGGCCGGTTCAGGGCCGCGGCGGTGATC
>JBIKVA010000317.1:0-2723 GCA_044357085.1 Steroidobacteraceae bacterium
CTGCTTGGTCAGCTCGAAAGCCGTCGTGGCAATTTGGCCAGCGCAAAGCCGATCTTCGCCAAGGCCCGGCAGTTGACCGCCCCCGGTCATGCCGCGTTTCCCAGGAACGCCGCGCGCGTCTTCGAGCATGCGCAGAGCGTGTTCTGGGTTGGCAACGTCGAGTGGCAGTCGGGGAATCTTCCGGCAGCCGAGGCCACGTTCCTCGAGTATTCGCGCCTCGCGGCACAACTGGTGTCGCTGGAACCGAAGAACAGCCGATGGCTCAAGGAATCGGGCGACGCGTCCATCAACCTCGGAGTGGTGCGCTACCAGCGAGCCTCGTACGCGGACGCCCTGAAGTCGTTTGCGGCTGCCGGCACGACATTCGCTGCGATCGTCGCGGCGCGGCCCGACGATGTCGAAGCCCGGCTCAATCTTGCGCAGGTGTCGTCGTGGTCGGCCGATGCCTACCGTGCGATGGGCAATTTCGAGGCAGCACTCACCGAGCGCGAGAAGGAGCGGCGTTTCTACACGCAACTGCTCGAGCGCGACCCGAACGACAAGACCGCAAGCCAGTTGCTGGCGGTGGTCGAGCTCGCCGTGGCGCGAGTCACCCTGGACCTCGGCCGCACGCCGCAGGCGATCGCGAAGTACCGGCAGGCAGTCGAATACGCCGCTCGACTGGCGAGCAGCGATCCGGCCAACGCCAACTGGCGCGAGCTCGAGATCCGTACCTGGACCGAGCTTGCCGAGGCGCAGACGGTGGGCCGCAACTGTGACGCAGCAGAGACCAGCGGGACCCACGCGCTCGGAGTCCTGTCGGCGTCGCTCGCTCCGGACACGCCTTATCTCGCGTTGCTAGGCGCGCGTTTGCTGACTGCGAAAGCCCGTTGCCGGATCTTTGCGGCCGACACCCGCGGTGCGCTGGCTGCGTCGAATGCGGCGCTCGATGCCGTCGGTCCGATCATCGATGCGGCAAGTGACGTCGAGTCGCTGTTCGTCGGCGTCGAGGCGTGGCTGGTAAAGGGCGACGCGCAGTCACTCGGCAAGCAGAAGGACCTCGCCGTTACCTCGTGGAGTCGGGCGCTGGAACTCTCGGGACGCATCGAGTCGCCGTCGCGGCCCTACACCCGGATGCTTCGGGCGATGATCCTGTCGCGGCTCGATCGCAGCAGCGAGGCAAGGTCGATCATCGACGAGTTGCAGGCGATGAACTATCGCCACCCGTTGCTGCGTAGCCTGACCAAGGAATCCGGATGACGGCGTTGCGGGTCATTCCGGGTCAACCGAGGGTCTTCGCCGGATCGCCGAAGGCCTGCGGATGAAGCCGTTTGGTGAGCCGCAGGAAGACGGGGGGCATATCCTCGAGCGTCGCGACCTTGCGGCCTGAACAGCGGGCGACGCTGCTGCCCGGGCGCTCGCCCATGCGCAGGCGTGGTGACCAGTCGTTGTAATCGTTGAAGTGCTCGAACGCCGGAACGAAGCCCGCGGCCGGGTCGAGCAAGGCTGCGACCGGGCTGCCGAAAGTGGATATGTCGTGGACGTTGACCGGCCTGGTTGAGCCCTCGAAGGTCGCGACGATCCAGCTTTCTTTGGTGAAACTCGCCTCGTCACCGACCACGGTCAGCGGCGAGTGGGCATGGCGTTCCTGCTGACGCACGCCCTGCATCGGCGCGGAGGCGAGCATGCCGTCGCGGTACGAATACTGCGCAAGCCCGGCGCGCGGCGCGGGATAGCCGAAGGGAACCATTTCGCCGGTGAGCGGATTGCGCCAGTTCTGCAGCAGCTGGTCGTCATCGGGCGCGGTGTAGTAGATCGCGGCCGCGGTCGACACTTCGTAGCGGTCGGTATCGAGATCGCGGCAGCGGTGCATGCGCCCCACGTGCATGTCGAAAAGCGGCACGAGATGGTTGTCGACGAGTCCGTAGCGCCGACCGCGCATCCACCAGAACACGATGTCGTTGCCGGGCGCGAAGCAGATGCGACGCTGCAGGCGGTTGAACGCCGCGGGGTCCTCGACAGCGGTCACCGACGCTGCCGTCGCGGCCTGCAGCGCGCCGGAGCCGAGCACTGCGCCCGCGAGGACGCCGCCGAGGAAACCCCTACGGCCCTCGTCGGGCGTGGCGCCGCCGGTGCGCGGGTGCTGGCTGCGGGAAGCCTTGCGGATCATGCGGTGACGATTCCCTGGCGTGCCACGGGCAGCGAACGCAGCCGCTTGCCGGTAGCCGCGAAGATCGCGTTCGCGAGTGCGGGTCCGACCACGGCTGTGCCGGGTTCGCCGATGCCGCCCGGCGCATCGGTGCTTGCGATCTGGTGCACGTCGATGCGCGGCGCCTCGGGCAGGCGCAGCATGCGGTAGTTGTCGAAGTTGCGCTGCTCCACCTGGCCGCGCGCGAGCGTGATCTCGCCCCACAGCGCAGCGGTCAGCCCGAAGAGGATGCTGCCCTCGACCTGCTGATCGACGATGTTGGGGTTGACCACCTGCCCGCAGTCCACCGCACAGGTGATCCGATGGATGGCGAGCTTGCCGGATTTCATTGATACCTCGACCACCTGCGCCATGTAGGTGCCATAGCCTTCCATCAGCGCGATGCCCTGGAAGTGTCCCGCCGGCGCCTTGCCCCAGCCGGCGCGCGTGGCGGCTTCGTCGAGCACCCGCTTGAAGCGCGGCTGTTTGCCGAGCAGTGCGGCGCGGAATTCGTAGGGGTCCTTGCCGGCCGCGGACGCCACCTCGTCCATGAAAC
>JBIKVA010000071.1:0-10789 GCA_044357085.1 Steroidobacteraceae bacterium
CTTCCATGGTCGCAAGTTCGGTGATCGAGAAGCAGTCGTGGACCTCGAGCAGGTCGAGTTCCGCGCGCGGGTTGCGGATATCGGCTTCCGCGTAGGCGCGACGGGCAGCCTCGCGGGTCGTGACGAAGTAGCTGCCGTCCCAGGAGCTGTGCGAGGCCTCGCGGCCATTGCTGTTCGCAAGCTGCAGAGCCTTGATGGTGACGAACGCCCCGGACTTGCCCAGCGAGCGCGCGATTTCCGGTGTGGTGACGATTGCGCACGCTGCGCCGTCGCTGACGCCGCAGCAGTCGAACAGTCCGAGTGGCTCGGCGATGATCGGCGACTTGAGGATGGTCTCCAGATCAACGGCCTTGCGCAGGTGGGCTTTGGGGTTCAGGGCTCCGTTCTGGTGGCTCTTCCAGGAGACATGCCCGATGGCTTGCTTGAGGTCCTCCCGCGACACCCCGTGTCGCGCCTGATAGGCGCTGGCCAACTGCGCAAAGGCGCCCGGAGCTGAAATAGACGGCCAGTACAGGTCGTTCTTCGGGCCCATGCCGATGTCCGGCAAGCCGCCGAAGCCCGTGTCCTTGAGCTTCTCGCCGCCGATCGCGAGCGCGATGTCGCAGGCGCCGGCAGCGACGGCATAGGCGGCGCCACGCAGCGCCTCGGTACCGGTCGCGCACATGTTCTCGACCCGCGTCACCGGAATGTTGGGCAGACGCAGCGCCACCGAGACCGGAGTACCGGAGAGACCTAGGCTGAGTTCCGGCACCGCGATACCGCACCACGCCGCCTCGATGCGATTGCGTTCGATGCCCGCATCGGCGATTGCTTCGTCGAAAGCTTCGACCAGCAGATCCTCGAGGTCGCAGTCGAAGCGCTCACCGAAGCGTGAACAGCCCATGCCGACGATGGCGACCTTGTCGCGGATGCCGGCACTCACGAGGCTTTCTCCGCGGGCGGCAGGTCGAGCGAGGCCTTCCAAAAATAGCTCTGGTACTCGCGCATCGGATCGATCTCCTTGATACGGAACTGCAAGCGCACGGGCATGCCCACCGCCGGTTCGACGCCGCCATCGGCGGTGATCTGCATCATCAGCTTGGTACCCGGGTCGAGCTCGATCATCCCGTACCGCTGCGGCGGGTGCTTCGATAGTGCCAGCCAGTCGCTGGTGACCGAGGTGATGCGTCCGCTGCTCTCGGCGAGCGGAAAGGCTTCCTGGGAGTGCTCCGCGACACATGCGGGATTGACGCAGAGGTTCGATCGCGGGAACTGCACCGTCCCGCAGCGTGTGCAGCGACCGCCGACCATGGCGAGCAGATCCCGGTTGCGATACGCGGCGCTGATGGCGGTCTTGCGATCGACCTCGGCACGCGTGCCCCAGTTCATCTGCACGATCTGGTTCAGGGACTGGAACTTGGTGTAGTTCCGTTCCGCGGTCCGCCGCAGCAGATGACCGCGAACGCCGAGTCTCGCGGGTAGCCGCTGCAGTTGCGGAGTGGTCTCGAGCACGATGGCGTCGACACCCTGGCCGAAGCCGACCACGAGGATGCGCTCGCCTGCAGCAGCCTGCTCGAGCGTCGCCACCAGCATCAGCAGCGCATGCGCGGTCCCGGTCTCGCCGCAGACGGCGCCGAGGTTGTCCCGCACGGCTTCCGCCGCGATGCCGGCCTCTTTCGCGACCGCCTCGCGAACCCGCGAGTAGATGCACGGGAGCACGAAGTGGCGGATCGTCGAGGCTTCTACCCCGGCGTTGCGCAAGGCTTCCGCGATCACGGGGGGCACGAGCTTGAGGTAGCCCTCGTCGCGCACCCAGCGCTCCTCCCAGTCGTGATCGAACCCGTCCAGGGCCCGACGGTAGTGATCGACGAAGTCGTGGGTGCGCGAGGCGGAGCCAAGCACCCTCGCCACCACGCCCTCGTTACCGAGGGTCAGCGCCGCGGCGCCGTCCCCGTACAGGAGCTCGCGGTTGCTGCCCGGTTTGCAGCGCCGGTGCTCCGCGGCCACGACCAGCGATTCCGTGCCGGACACCTGGGTTGAACCCAGCGCGAACAGCAGCGCAGAGGTGCCGGCCCGTTGGGACTGGGCGACATCGAGCGCGGCAATGCCGGTGTCGAGACCGAGCGCCGCGGCGACGACCGCACTGCTCTGACGATCGGCGAAGGGCGCCGACGTCGAGGCGTGCACGACGCGCGATATCTGGTTCCGCGGTCGGCCCGTCAGGCAGTCGCGGGCGGCCTCGACTGCGAGCGTCACGCTGTCCTCATCCCAGTCGCAGATCGAGCGTTCGCCGCGGCCGAGTGCCCGCAGGCTAGGATCGGCCCAGCTGGTCGCCGCCACTACGGCGGCCCGGTCGAGCCGCAAGCGGGGAATGTAGGCACCGAAGCCCGTGATACCGAGGGAGTCGTTCATGCGTTGGCTCCGTGCTGTCCAGAGGTCGACGCTGGGCAGAGGACCTTCGCCGAGCCAGAGGTGACTTCCGTGCCATCGGGCAGCTTTGCCGTCAGCGACAGCTCCACGATCTCTCCAGCCTCGGTGGCCGTCCGCGAGAGGACCCGCGACTCGCAGCGTAGCGTGGAGCCGACCGCGACCATCGCCTGGAAGCGGGATTGGATTTCGAGGACGCGCGCGGCCGGGCTCAGGCGCGTGAGCAGGCGGGACAGCAAGCCCATCGAGTACATACCGTGCACGATGACGTCCGGAAGTCCGGCTCGCTTCGCGAAATCGATGTCGACATGGATTCCGTTGTAGTCACCGGAGCCACCCGCGTAAAGGGCGATGTCCGAACGCGTGATCGGCCCGGCGGTGAAGCTGAACGCGTCGCCAGCTTGAAGTGTTTCGAGGGATGCAGGCGAATTCATGGGCGCACCACGAACGTGCAGAAGTCCTCGCAAATCAGCTGGCCCTGCAAGTCCCGATATTCGATGACAGTGTCGATGAAGCCGAGCGCCTTCTTCTGATAGAGGTTGACTACACGCTTCACGCCGCGCAGCCGGTCGCCCGCACAGATCGGTGCGTGCCACACGTAGCGTTGCGACCCGTGGAGAATCTTTGCGGGGTCGACGCCGAGCGTCTTCACCATGCCCCAAGTGAGTTCCTCGCGCGTTCCAGGCACGACCGGGAAGGTCGGCATGGCCAATATCGAGCGGTGACCCGCTGCTCGGGCAGCGGCGTCGTCAGTGTAGATGGGGTTCGTTTCCCCGAGCGCGCGCGCGAAGCCGAGCAACGCACCCCTTTCGATTTCCACGTCGAACGGCGGGAGCTCGAGACCGATGTGGCGACTGTCCAGCATGCCTGTGGCCTCCTAGCGGATCTCGCCCTTCATGACCTTTTCGTAGGGCCCGAAGGCCTCGGCCATGGACGTGGGATGGGTGGCGCCTTCGTCGAAGCGCGTGATTGCCTCCCACTGCTCGGCGACCTGCTCGGGCCTCAGCGGTGCACTCGGGCTGAAGTGGTGCCCGGCCGAGCGCTGCCACCGCAGCTTGCCGATCCAGCCACCACCTACCTCGTACAATCCCCCCGTCTCCTTGCTTGCGGGGTCGCAGAGCTTGAGGACCAGGGGTGACACCAGTTCGGCGCGCATCGCGCGCAGCTGTTCGGCCGTCATCACGGTCAGTGTCAGCCGTGACATCGCCGCCGGTGCGATCGTGTTCGCGAGAACGTTCTTCGCGCGTCCCTCGGTGGCGAGGGTGAGAGTCAGTCCGTGGATGCCGAGCTTCATCGCGCTGTAGTTCGCCTGGCCGAAATTGCCGTAGATGCCGGCCGCGGAGCTGGTGTTCACGATCCGTCCGAAGCTCTGGTCGCGCAGGTGCGGCCAGGCGGCGTGACACAGTTTGAACGTGCCGAGAAGATGGACCTGATAGAGGTCCTCGAAGTCCTGCGCCGTCATCTTGTGGAACGACAGATCGCGGAGAATGCCGGCGTTGTTGATCACGACGTCGATGCGCCCGAAGTTGTCGAGAGCGCACTGAATGATCTTTTCCCCGTCCGTCACGGAGTCGTAGTTGGCCACCGCGGTGCCGCCGGCTGCCCGGATGGCCTCGACCGTCGAGTCGGCCGGGCCCGTGCTGGCTCCGCCGCCGGAGGGAACTCCGCCCAGATCATTGGCGACGACCTGCGCCCCTCGGGCGGCGAAATCCTGCGCGTAGGCTTTGCCGAGGGCGCCGCCTGCGCCGGTGATGACCACAACCTTGCCTTGGAATCCGATCGACACTTTCGTTTTCTCCTTGCCGGGCCGTCACGATTCTCGGGCGGTCACAGCGAGCGCCCGATGACTTCCTTCATGATCTCGGTGGTGCCGCCCGCGATGCGGAACACGCGGCTTTCCGCCCAGAGCCGCGCGATCGGCAGTTCGGCCATGTAGCCCCAGCCGCCGTGCAGTTGCAGGCACCGGTCCATGAGGCTGAACTGCATTTCGCTGGCTGCGTACTTGGCCATTGCGGCGTGCACGGCATCGAGCTTTTCTGCGCAATGCAGCTCCGTGCAGCGGTCGATGAACGTCCGGTTGAGCATGAGGTCGGTCCGCATGGCCGCCAGCTCGAAACGCGTGTTCTGGAACTCGAAGACCGTGCGGCCGAAGGCCCGCCGCTGCTTCACGTATTCCGTCGTCAGCCGCAGCGCCGTCTCGGCCGCGGCGACCGAGCGTATCGCCATCACGAGCCGCTCCTGGGCGAGCTGCTGCATCATCATGCGGAATCCGCCGCCCTCGTGCCCGAGCAGGTTGGCGACCGGCACGCGCACTTCATCGAAGAAAAGTTCGGAGGTGTCCTGGGCGTGGGCGCCGAGCTTTCGCAGGTTGCGGCCGCGGCGGAACCCGGGGAGGTCCGCGGTCTCCAGCACGAAAAGCGAGAGGCCCGAATGCCCTGCATCGCCCGTCGACCGGGCGGCGACGATCACGAGGTCCGCGAGTTGACCGTTACTGATGAAGCACTTGGAGCCGGTGATCGCGAAGTGGTCGCCGCGGCGCTCGGCGCGCGTGCGCAGCGCGGCCACGTCACTGCCGCCATCCGGCTCGGTGATCGCCAGCGCGCCGATCAGCTCACCGCTCGCCATCCTCGGCAGCCAGCGACGCTTCTGCTCCTCGGTCCCGAATGCAATAAGGTAGGGCGCGACGATATCGCTGTGCAGCGTGAACCCGAGACAGTCGAGCGTCAGGCCGGTGATCTCTTCCTGAATGACCGTGCTTGCGAGAAACGTCTGGCCGCCACCGCCGTATTCGGTCGGGGCCGCGGGGCAGAGCAGACCCAGTTCGCCGGCCTTGAGCCAGACCTCGCGGGGCACAACCCCGGCGGCTTCCCACTCGCCGAACCTTGGAGCACACTCGCGCTCAAGGAAGGATCGAGTCGACTCTCGCAGCAACTCGAGTTCGTCCGGGAATCGCAGCAGGCGCTCCATCGATAATCCTCGATCCGAGGGTCGGCTCCCGGGGGCGCGTCCCGCTTCGGTAAATTGCGTTCCACAAAAATGGACCGACCGTTCGGTCGTGATTAGAATAGCATAAGGAATCGGGTTGGCTAGGACCGCGGTGGCGACGATGCTCTACGACGGGTGCACGCTCGGAGATATTGCCGTACGCGCCCTCGGGCGTTACCGGGAGCGCGACGCCGTGATCTGCGGCGATCGGCGGCAGACCTATGCGGAACTGCGCGACCAGGTCGCGCGTTTCGTTGAAGTGTTTGCAGCGGCCGGCCTGCGGCCCGGTGACCGCATCGCAATCCTCTCGCGCAACCGGCCGGAGGTCGTCGGCGCTTTCTGCGCGGCCTACGTGCACGGGCTGACACTGACACCCCTTTCGCCACATGCGGCCGACGATGATCTTGCCTTCGTGCTGCACGATGCCGGCATCGATTGCCTGGTGGTGGACGAGGTCGGCATCGGCGAGCGCGGGGCGGCGCTCGCGCGCAGGGTCGAGAGTCTCCGGCAGGTGTTCACGTTCGGTGCGGCCGCGTTTGGTCGATCCTTGTGCGAGTGCGCTGCGCAGGTGGCGCCGCAACCCATGCGTTCGGCTGCGCGACCGGAGCTGCCCGCCGTGGTCGGCTATACGGGAGGGACCACCGGCAAGCCGAAGGGGGTGATTCAGTCGCAACGCGGCATGGTCGTCGCGCATCAGATGATGCTTGCCGAGTGGGACTGGCCAGAGACGCCACGCATGCTGCTTTCCACGCCGCTCTCGCATGCCGCGGGCGTGATGGTCCTGCCGACTCTCATGAAAGGCGGTGCTGTGGTGATGCTGCCGGGTTTCGATCCGGGTGCGTTTCTCGCGGAGATCGAGAGGAGCGCGGTGAACGTGACCTTCCTCGTACCCACCATGATTTACGCGCTGCTCGACGCAGCGGCCGCCGGACCGGCAAGGCGGCTCGAGTCGCTGCGTACGGTGTTCTATGGCGCCGCCCCGATGGCACCCGAGCGGTTGCGGCAGGCAATAGCGATCTTCGGACCCGTCTTCATGCAGCTCTACGGTCAGACCGAGGCACCGCTGTGCATCAGCACTCTGCGTCGTGACGAGCACGACCTTGCGCAACCGGAGCGCCTCGGGAGTTGCGGCAAGCCTGCCGCAGGACTGTGCGTCTCGCTCCTCGATGAAAACGGACGCGAGGTTCCGCTCGGCGGGATCGGCGAGATATGCGTGCGCGGGCCGCTCGTGATGGAGGCCTACCATCGTCGTCCTGAAGAGACGGCAGAGGTATTCAGGGGCGGCTGGCTGCACACGGGCGACGTCGGCCGTTTCGATCAGGATGGCTACCTCTACATCGTCGATCGATGCAAGGACTTGATCATCACCGGCGGGCTCAACGTCTATCCCCGTGAAGTGGAATCCACCCTAGAGACGCACCTCGGAGTGGCGCAGTGTGCCGTCATCGGTTTGCCTGATGCGAAGTGGGGAGAGGCGGTGACCGCTGCGGTGGTGCGTCGCGAAGGTCACACGGTGACTGCCGAGGAACTGACGGGGTTCGTCCGCACGGCCAAGGGCCCGCTGTACGCGCCCAAGCGCATCATCTTCATCGACCGCTTGCCGGTGACACCACTCGGCAAACCTGACCGGAACGCCATCCGTCGACAACTCACTGCGGAACCGGGACCGCAGTCGCAGCCGCAATCATGACTCACCTGATGCGTCGTTTTCTGAAGGCGGAGTACCCCGTTGCAGTCGGAGGCGACGGGCCGTATGTCATCGCAGCCGACGGTCGACGCTACCTCGATGGCTCCAGCGGTGCGGGCGTGTCGTCGTTGGGGTACAGCCAGCACAGGATCATCGAGGCCATCTGCGACCAGGCCCGGCGCCTGACCTTCTGCTACAACGCCAACTTCACCACGGAGCCTGCCGAACGCCTCGCCGACGAGCTCGCGAGGCTCGCTCCAGGCAATCTCAACTGGGTCTTCCCGGGCTCCGGTGGCTCGGAATCGATAGATGGGGCACTGAAGCTCGCGCGGCAGTATCACCTCGATGCGGGACAACCCGAACGCACGCGATTCGTCACCCGGCGACAGAGCTACCACGGTTGCACGCTTGGGGCGCTCGGCGTGGGCGTCAACCCGATCCGGCGCACGCCGTTCGAGCCGCTGCTGCGGGATCCGCTCGAGGTGTCGCCGTGCTACGAGTACCGCGACCGGCGCGACGATGAGTCGCCTGAAGAGTACGGCGCAAGGCTCGTGGCCGAACTCGACGAGACGATGGAGCGGGCTGGTCCGGGGACCGTGGCCGCCTTCATCGCCGAGCCGATCGTGGCTGCCACATCGGGTGCGGTAGGTCCCGTTCCGGGCTATTTCCAAGGGATCCGGCGCGTTTGCGACAAGCACGGTGCGCTGCTGATACTCGACGAGATCTTCACCGGTGTCTGGCGGACCGGTACCTTCCTCGCCTGCGAGCAGGAGGGCGTGGTTCCGGACATCGCCGTGATCGCCAAGAGTCTCGCGGCCGGTTACCAGCCCATCTCTGCGCTTCTCGTCGGCGACCGTGTTTTCAACACCCTCGCAGACCGCCGTGGCTACTTCATGCATGGACACACCTACGGCAGCCACGCGACAGCATGTGCGGCCGCACTGGCGACGCTGCAGGTGATCCAGGAAGAGCAACTGGCGCAGAACGTGCGCACGCGTGGCGCGCAGCTAATGGCGGGGCTGCGCGAACGCTTCCGCGACCATCCCCATGTGGGTGACATCCGCGGGCGCGGCATGATGTTCGGGCTCGAACTGGTCGCCGACCGCGTCACCAAGGAACCCTTTCCGACCGAGCGTCTGGCGTGGTTGAACATCACGCGCGCGGCGTTCGAGGAGGGTCTGTTGTGCTACCCGATGGGCGGCACCATCGATGGCGTACGGGGCGACCACGTGCTGCTGGCGCCTCCCTACATCTACACCGCCGGCCACGTCGAGGAGTTGCTCGACAAACTCGCGACCGCGATCGACACCGGCTTGCGCCGGCCGGCGCCGCGGCTGTGAGCGGTACGCTCGATCCTCGATCCCCCGTGCGTATTGAGCGCGAGGGCAGCGTGCTGCGGGTCCGCTTCGACGCGGCTACTGGGCTCAACGTAATGACCCGGATGCTGCTGCGCGAGCTCGGCTCGCTGTTCGCGCAGTTGCCGCCGGACGTCACGGCGATCGTGCTCTGCGCGGCCCCCGGCAGGGGCTTCATGGTTGGCGGCGACCTGCGCGAGCTCGAGTCGATGACGGCTGACGATGCCGAGGCACTCGCCCGCTTCGGAGCCGATGTATTCGATGCGGTGCTCACCTGCCCGCGGCCCGTGATCGCCGCGGTCGGTGGCGATGCATTGGGGGCCGGCTTCCTGCTGGCGTTGGCAGCGGATGTGCGCGTGGCCGTCTCGAGCGCGCGCCTCGGCTATCCGGAGATCCGCGTCGGGCTCATGCCCGGCACGGGCGGCACTGATCTTCTGGTTCGGCTCGTCGGCCTCGCGACGGCGCGGCGGCTGTGCCTCACGGGCGAGTGGGTGTCGGCGACGCGGTGCCAGGACCTCGGGCTCGTCGACGAGGTTTGCGAACCCGATGCGCTCGACGCGTGTGCCCTGCGGTGGGCAACGACGCTGCAGGCGCTCGATGCCACTGCATTCGCGGAGACGAAAGCGGCGTTGTGGGCCGCCGCCAATGCCGACCTCCAGCGCTCGCGGGAGCGCGAGGTCCTCGCTTTCCGCCGCTGCTTCGAGTCATCCGGTTACCGCGAGCGGATCAGCCGTTTCCTCGGCCGCAGGAGTTGAACGATGCGGGTGTTTACGGCGACGCTGGGTACCGAGACGAACACGTTTTCGCCATTGCCGACGGGTCTCGAGAACTTTCTCGAGACCCTGCATTGGCCGCCAGGGTCGCACCCTGCATTCCCCACCGAGGTCACCGCTCCTTTGTGGGCCGCGCGCGAGCGTCGCGACCGCGACGGCTGGCAGGTGATCGAGGGCACCTGCACGTTCGCCCAGCCTGCGGGTATCACTGCGCGCCGAACCTATGAGTCGCTTCGGGACCAGATCCTGCAGGAACTCGAAGCCGCAGGTCCCGTCGATATCGTGGCCTTCGGGCTCCACGGCGCCATGCTTGCGCACGGCTACCCCGACGTCGAAGCGGATCTGCTGCAGCGCGCTCGCGCGCTGGCCGGTCCAAAAGCCGTGATCGGCGCGTTGCTCGATCCGCATTGCCATCTCACGGCGGACAAACTCGCGGCCGCGGACGTGCTCGTGTGTTTCAAAGAGTATCCGCACACCGACTACGTCGAGCGGGCGCGAGAACTCCTTGTCCTGCTGGAGCGCACTGTCCGTGGCGAGATCGTGCCAGTCATGGAGATGTTCGATTGCCGCATGCTCGCCGGGTTCGTCACCACGGAGGAGCCCATGCGCAGTCTGGTGCAGCGCATGTGCGCCGAAGAGGGCCGAGGTCCGATACTCTCGGTGTCGCTCGCCCATGGTTTCCCGGCGGGGGATACCGCCGACACCGGTGCACGGATGTTGGTGGTCGCCGATCGCGATCGTCCCGCGGCCGCATCGCTGGCCGCCGAACTCGGGCGGGAGCTGTACCGCCAACGGGCTGCGTTTGTCAGGCCGCGCTCCTCGCTGGACGAGTGCCTGCGGCAGGCCATCGCGGAGCCGGCGTGGCCGGTCGTGGTCGCCGAGACCTCCGACAACTGCGGTGGCGGCGACGCCGGCGACTCCGCCGCGGTGCTGCGCTGGCTGCTCGCAGCGGGCGTCCGTGACGCCTGTCTTGGTCCGTTGTGGGACCCGATCGCCGTCCAGTTCTGCCTGGAGGCCGGCGAGGGCGCGTTGCCTTACCTGCGCATCGGCGGCAAGTGCGGGCCGCAGTCCGGTGCTCCCCTCGATGTGCATGCGCGCGTCCGGCGGCTAGCGCATGACGGCTTCCAGACTTACCACGGCGCGCGGATCGCGCTCGGCGCCACCGCCCTCGTCGAGATCGACGGCGTGCAGGTGGTTCTGTGTTCGCAGCGGCAGCAGGCGCTGGCCACCGACCTGTTCACCAATCTCGGCGTCGATCTGGCAGCGCAGCGACTCATCGTCGTGAAGTCGGCGCAGCAGTTCCGTCCGGCATTCGAATCCATCGCGAGGCGGGTTTTCTACCTGCGGCACCGCGAAGGCGGCGAGCGCGACTACCGGCACGTGCGGCGGCCAATCTGGCCACTCGACACGGATCCGCTGGGACTCGACGTAACGAACACAACGGACACAGCCTGTAAGGCATTGCAAAGCGGAGGTGCGCGATGAGGGTTTTTTGCGCCGGGATCGCCACCGAGACCAACACGTTCTCGCCCATCCCCGTGGGGCTGCCGGCGTTCGAGCGGCGGGGCATACACCGCGGACAA
>JBIKVA010000072.1:0-10773 GCA_044357085.1 Steroidobacteraceae bacterium
CGCCCTGGAAGGCCTTGAGGCCGGTGGCACCGCCGGGCGCGTCGCGCAGGCCGCCTGGTCGCACCACGGTGTACGGGACGCCCGAAGCACGCAAGGCGTCCTCGCCCTTCAGTTTCCAGACGAGGATATTGCCGAACATCTTGTTGAGCGGATGGTCGAGGTGCGTCGCACCCATCGAGGAAACGAGTGCGAAGTGCTTCACTTTCGCCGCCGCAGCGGCCTCTGCCAGCGCCTTGACGCCGCCGTAGTCCACCCGCTCGGGCGTGTTCTCGGGATCGTTGCGCACATTGGAGCCGAGCGCCGACACCACGTAGTCGACGCCCTGCACCGCAGCGGCGATACCGGCACCGGTACGCACGTCGCCGGTGACGTACTCGACGCCGTCGCCGAGACGCGCGCGGGCCTTCGCCTCGTCGCGGACCAGGACGCGGACCTTGAGTCCACGCGCGAGCGCCTGGCTCACCACCTCGCGACCCGTGCCGCCCGTGGCGCCGACGACGAGCACGGTCTGTGCTCCCGCCGCCTTGTTGGTCGCCGCGCCCGCGACCCCCGGAGCAGTCGCCAGTACGCCGATCGACAGCGCTCCCAGCAGCATGATGCGACCCACGACCCAGGACCCGCCGGACTTCACGTTCATGTTCAAGCCTCCCGTTGCAGCGTCATCGTCGAAAGATCGAGCCTGGAGCCGGGCCTGGGCAGCATCGCCCTGCCACCCAGCAACTCGATTTTCTGCCTCAAGACATTTGTTGCGTCCAACTCGCCGTGCACGAGGCACACCGGCGGCCGACCCGAGAACGAACCGTACCACCGTAGCAAATCCGCCTGATCACCGTGCGCCGACAGGCCGCCCACGGTATGCACCTTGGCCGCGGGGCGGATGGTCTGACCGTGGATACGCACGGTCGCAGCCTTGTCGACGAGCGCACGACCCAGCGTCCCCGGCGCCTGGAAACCGGTGATCATCACGTGACACTCCGGACGCTCGAGGTTGCGCAGGAAGTGATGCAGGATGCGCCCGCCGTTGCACATGCCGCTGCCGGCGATGACGAGTGCATGCGAGCGCAGCGAGTTGATCTCGCGCGACTGCTCCGGCGTGCGGCAGAGCCGCAGGTTGGGCAGCTCGGGCATCGCTTCGAAGTCGGCGCGCAGTCGACGCGCCTCGTCGTCGTAGCGTTCGGAGTGCGCCCAGTACACCTTGCTCGCTTCGATAGCCATCGGACTGTCGAGGAAGACCTGCCATCGGTGCAGCCCCCAGGCATCGATGTGCTGGCCGAGCAGGTAGAGGATCTCCTGGCTGCGGCCGACGGCGAATGCGGGCACGAGCAGGTTGCCGCCGTCGCGATCGGCCGCGGCGATGATGCTGCCGATCTCCGCCAGTGTCTCTTCGCGACTGCGATGCAAGCGGTCGCCGTAAGTGCTTTCCATGATCACGAGATCCGCGGCCGCGAAACGGTGCGGGTCGGGAAGGATGGGCGAATCGTACTGGCCGAGATCACCGCTGAAGACGACCCGTCGGGTGATGCCATCCGCGGCACACTCGAGTTCGAGACTGCTCGAGCCGAGGATGTGGCCGGCGTCACGAACCGTCAAAGAAATTCCGGGCAGCGGCGCATGCGGCGTGTCGTAGCGCACCACGCGCACCAGTCCGAGCGTGCGCTCGACGTCGTCGAGATCGAAGGGCGGTTCTACCGGCGGACCCTCGTGGTCGCGCTGGCGGGTCCGTCGCTCGGCCTCGCGGGCGGCGAGATCGGCCGTGTCACGCAACAGCACGGGCAGCAGGTCGCGGCAGGCGGCGTTGGTGTAGATCGGGCCGCGGAAGCCGCGTTTGACGAGCAACGGCAGGCGTCCGCAATGATCGACGTGGGCATGGCTCAGCAGGACCGCGTCGATGGCAGCCGGATCGAAGGGAAACGCCGCAAGGTTGCGCTGCGCGGCATCGCGGCCGCCCTGGATCATGCCGCAGTCGAGCAACAGCATCCGGCCGCCCACCCGCAGGATGTGGCAGGACCCGGTCACCTCGCCCGCCGCCCCGAAGAACTCGATCTCCAATGACATCTCCAGACGCGTGCCGTCGCCCGGCGCGTCAACTTGGGTATATTCTGCCCAACCTGCGGATGTTAACCGGAGAACGACCGTGATCAGCCTCAAAGTCAACGGCGTCGAACGCCAGATCGATGCCGACCCCGACATGCCCCTGCTCTGGGCGCTGCGCGATCTCGTGAAGCTCACGGGCACCAAGTACGGCTGCGGCATCGCCCAGTGCGGCGCCTGCACCGTGCACCTCGACGGCCAGCCGATCCGTTCCTGCGTCACGCCCGTGTCCGCGGTGGGCAGCGCCGAAATCCGCACCATCGAGGGGCTCTCGGGCGAGGCTGCCACGCATCCCGTGCAGCAGGCCTGGCTCGAACTCGACGTCGTGCAGTGCGGCTACTGCCAGTCCGGGCAGATCATGGCCGCGGCGGCGCTGCTCGAGCAGAATGCCGCGCCGACCGATGCCGACATCGACGCGGCGATGAACGGCAACATCTGCCGCTGCGGCACTTACCCGCGCATTCGTGCGGCGGTGAAGCGCGCCGCGGAGATCAAGCGCGGCGGCGGTGCAGCGTGAGCGCCGATGGCACAGGAGCCGGGATCGGTCGCCGGCACTTCCTGATCGGGGCCGGCGTGGTGGCGGGCGGACTCGCTGCCGGCACGCTGCTGCGGCCCTACCTGACGGGCGGCCGCAACGCGAGCGCTCCCAAAGATTTCAAGCCGCACGCCTTCGTGCGTATCTCCAGCGACGACACGGTCACCGTGATCATCGGCAAGAGCGAAATGGGCCAGGGCGTTTACACCGGAATGCCGATGACCCTCGCCGAGGAACTCGACTTCGACCCGCGGCGGATGCAGGTCGAGTTCGCGCCTCTCGACCCGGTGTTCAACCACCCCTTCCTGCCGGCACAATTCACCGGCGGCAGCATGAGCACCATGACCACCTACGACTCGCTGCGACGGGTCGGTGCGACGGCACGGGCCATGCTCGTGTCCGCGGCGGCGACACGCTGGGGTGTCGATGCCGCCACGCTGCGCACCGAAGACGGCAAGGTGATCGACGCGCGCGGACGCACGCTCTCCTACGGCGAACTTGCCGAGGCTGCTGCGGCGCTTGACGTTCCGGCCAAGGAATCGGTCACCCTCAAGGACCGCAAGGATTTCCGCTACATCGGCAAGCCGCAGCCGCGGCTCGACGGCCGCATCAAGGTGAACGGCGCGGCCGTGTTCGGCATCGACGTGCAGTTGCCCGACATGCTCACCGCGGTGGTGGCGCGCAGCCCGGTGTTCGGCGCGACGCTCAAGTCCTTCGACGCGACCCGGGCCAAGGCGGTACCCGGCGTGGTCGAAGTGAAGCAGGTGCCGAGCGGTGTTGCCGTGATCGCCACGCACACCTGGGCAGCGCTGAAGGGCCGGGAAGCACTCGAACTGCAATGGGACGACGCCGAAGGCCGCAAACTCTCCACCGAGTCGCTGCGGGCCGAGTGGCGCGCGCTCGCCGCGAAACCGGGCATCGTCGGCAAGAACGTCGGTGACGCCGCCGGTGCCATCGGCCGGGCACGCCGCAAGCTCGACGTTGAATACGAACTCCCCTATCTGGCCCATGCCTGCATGGAGCCGATGAATGCCGTGGCGCTCGTCAAGGATGGCCAGTGCGACCTCTGGGTCGGCACGCAGGGACAATCGCAGGACGCGCAACTCGCCGCGGCAGCGCTCGGCATCGACCCGAAGAACGTCCGCATACACACCACTTTCCTCGGCGGCGGCTTCGGTCGCCGGGCAAGTTCCGACTCCGACTTCTCGGTCGAGGCGGTGCAGGTCGCCAACGGCATCGGCAAACCGGTCAAGGTGGTCTGGACACGCGAGGACGACACGCGGCGCGGGTTCTATCGGCCCTACAGCGTGACCCGAGTCCGTGCCGGCATCGGCGCCGACGGGCTGCCGGTGGGACTGCATTCGGTGATCGTCGGCAAGCCCGTGCTCGCCAACACCACGATGGGCAAGATGCTCGTCAACAAGGAAGGTCTCGACCCCTCCAGCATCGAGGGCGCCGCGGACATCCCCTATGCCATACCGAACCTGCGCGTCGAGGTGCACAACACCACCGAGGCGGTGCCCAATCTTTGGTGGCGCTCGGTGGGACACTCGATCAACGGCTTCGTCAGCAACGGCATCGTCGACGAACTCGCCACCCTCGCCGGACGCGACCCTTACGAGTACCGCCGGGCGCTGCTCGCCGACAAGCCGCGCCACCTCGCCGTGCTCGATGCGGCGGCGGAACTCGGCGGCTGGGGCAAGCCGCTGGCGGCGGGACATCACCTTGGCATTGCGCTGCACGAGAGCTTCAACAGTATCGTCGCCCAGGTGGCCGAGGTTTCGGTGCAGGGACGGGAAGTACGCGTGCACCGCGTCAGTTGCGCGGTCGACTGCGGACTCGCGGTCAACCCGGACCAGGTGGTGGCGCAGATGCAGAGCGGCATCATCTACGGACTCTCGGCGGCGCTCACCGGCGAGATCACCATCCGCGACGGCGCGCCCGTGCAGGGCAATTTCGACACTTATACGGTGCTGCGGATGACCGAGTCGCCGGCTATCGACGTGCGCATCGTGCCCAGCGACGGCCCGATCGGCGGCGTCGGCGAGCCGGGCACCCCGCCGATCGCACCAGCGGTCTGCGGCGCCGTGTTCGCCGCCACCGGCCAAAGAATTCGCCGGCTGCCGCTCAGCGCCTCACTCGCCTGAGGCACCCGCCCGTGCGCTGCCCGGTGCCTTGCCGCCGGCTGCGCCCGCGGCGAGGTAATCGAGCGCCAGGTTCGCGAAGGCCCGGCCTGCCAGCGGGATTGCGGCTTCGTCGACGTAGAAAAGCGGCGAGTGGTTGGACGCGGCCGCCAGCATGTTCTGGTCGCGCGGCGTGACGCCGACGAAGAAGAAGAAACTCGGGACTTTCTCGGCAAAGAAAGCGAAGTCCTCGGCGCCGGTGACGAGCGGTACCGGACGCACGTTGGCGGCACCCGCCACCCGGCGCAGCGACGGCAACACGCGTTCGGTGAGTGCCGGATCGTTGCGCACGACCGGGTTGCTGCCCGGGTCGATCGCGAAACTCGCGGACGCGCCGCTGGCCTCGGCGATGTTCGTGACCATGCGTTCGATGTTGCCGATGATCGCGGCGCGCTGCTGCGGATCGAAGGTGCGGATGGTGCCGATCATCTCGACGTCGTCCGGGACGATGTTGTTGCGGATGCCGCCCTTGATCGCGCCCACAGTCACGACCGCCGGGTTCGCCGTGATATCGACCTGACGGCTGACCACCGTCTGCAGGGCATTCACGATCTGCGCCGACACCACGATCGGGTCGACGCCGCCCCAGGGCCGCGCGCCGTGGGTCTGCCGACCCTTGACGACGATCCGGTACGAGTCGGAGCCCGCCATCAGCGGACCGCCGCGGTAGCCGATCATGCCGGTCGGCACGTTCGCGAATACGTGCAGGCCGAACACGGCCTCGGGGCGATTCCGCTCGAGCACGCCTTCCTTGATCATGAGCGAGGCGCCGCCCTCTTCGCCGGCGGGCGCACCTTCTTCGGCGGGCTGGAACAGGAATACCACCGTGCCCGGCAAATCGGCCCGGTTTGCGGCGAACGCCTCGGCTATCCCCATGAGGATCGCGGTGTGTGCATCGTGTCCGCAGGCGTGCATGACCCCGACCGTCTCGTTGCGATAGGTGCTGGTGACGCGTGAGCGGAAGGGCACGTCGGTCTGTTCGACCACCGGCAAGGCATCCATGTCCGCGCGCAGCGCGATCGTGGGACCGGGCTTTCCACCCTTCAGGACGCCCACCACGCCGGTCTTCGCGATGCCCGTCTGCACCTCGAGCCCGAGCTTCTTCAGGTGCTCGGCGACGATCTTGGAGGTGCGGAATTCGCGATTCGAAAGTTCGGGGTTCTGGTGGAAGTCGCGACGCCACTCGATCACGCGCGGCTCGAGTTTCGCCATGGACGCATCGATGCGCGCATTGAGATCCTGCGCGACGACCGGTGTTGCACCGATCGAAACG
The DNA here is from genome assembly GCA_044357085.1 of Steroidobacteraceae bacterium. Taxonomy (GTDB): domain Bacteria; phylum Pseudomonadota; class Gammaproteobacteria; order Steroidobacterales; family Steroidobacteraceae; genus UBA964. The sequence continues at coordinate 6,083 of JBIKVA010000072.1, forward strand.
GATGCCGCCAGAACGGCGGCCACCGCGAGTGTGGTGGTGACTTTGACAGTGGCAGAAACTCGCGATCGAACATGGCGCAGGGCGCCGTGGTGACCCGTCATGGCAGCACTCCCGGGTGGTGACGAACAGGGGAGCGCTACACGCCGGATGTCGTCCCCCGGCTTTTGCCCCCCGCCTTTCGGCACCTTAGCGCTGACCGCGGATCACGGCAATCAGACTACCCGCACCAGTTCGAACACCGACAGTCCGCCACTGCGTTCGCCGACCGCCACGAATCGACCATCGGCCGACCACCTCAGGCAGGTCGGCTCGGAATCGACAAGCTGCGCATCCAGAGCAACGGGCGACTTGCCCGGCAGCCACAGGGAAACACGCCAGTCGCGCCCGCCCGTGACCAGGAAGTTGCCGCCCGGCTGAAAGGCCATGCACTCGATGCGATCGGTATGTCCGCGCAACTGCAGCGGGCGCGAACCCTCGGGGCCCTTGCCGCCGAAGTCCCACAGCACCACCTGGTCGTCCGCCGCGGTGGCGAGATAGCGGGAATCGCCGCTCCAGACGGTGTCACCCACCTTGCCGGGATAGCCGCGCATCTGCGAATCGCGGCCGGTGGCAAGATGCCAGAAGTGCACCGTGCCATCCTGGGTGCCAGTGACCAGGAAGCGGCCGCTCGGACTGAAGGCCGCGGTGAGGCAGGGTGCCGCCCAGTTGAAATGGCGCACCTGAAAGCGCGGCGGTTCGATGCGAAACACCGCAAGTCCGCCGTTGATCGCGGCGGCCAGATCACGACCCGGCTTGTCCCAGCCGAGCGCCACGACCGTAGCCGACAGCGGAGCGAGGGCATGCTCGACCTGCAGCGCGGGCGTCCACAACGACACCTGCTTGCCCGCCGCGGTCGCCAGTCGCTTGCCGTCCGGTGACCAGGCAAGTGTCGTGGTCCAGTTGGTGGACGGACGCTGCGCGGCCTGCAACTTGCCCTCGCCGTCGAACAGGGTGACTCGCGAATCCTGGCCACTGCTGGCAAAGAATTCGCCCTTCGGTTGCCACGCCACCGCCAGGGTCCCCATGCCGTGCTGGCCGATCTCGCGCGCCTCGAGCGACCCGTTCCCGTGTGCCGCGAGAAACACCTTGCCCTCGCCGCCCGCCACGGCAATGCGCCGCGCATCGGACGACCAGGCGATGTCGACGACGTAGTCGTCGAGAGTGATGCTGCCGCGCGGCTCGAGGATGGCGTTCGTGGTCTTCAAGCGGCGCGCCTCAGGCGAGACAGGAGTGGAAACCCGCCTCGAGCTCCTGACGGTCGAGATTGCGGCCGATGAACACCAGCGTGTTCTGCCGCGCGGCCGCCTGCGGCCACGGGCGCTCGAGCTGTCCGTCGAACATCATGTGCACGCCATGGAAAACGTAGCGCCGATCCTCGCCCTTGAGGGAAACCACGCCCTTCATGCGGAAGATGTCGGCGCCCCGGCTCTTCAGCAGGTAGGACAGCCAGTCGTTCAGCTTCTGCGGGTCGAGCGGTCGCGGATCGCTGATGCCGATGGAAGAAATCTTTTCGTCATGATGATGTGACGCGAACGCCCGCTGTGCCACCGGTCGGCTACCCTCGAGCCGCAGATTGAACTCGGCGGGAGCATGCTCGCAAAACACCGCAAAGGAGCCGGCCTGCGGGATCTCCAGTGTGAAGTGACTGCCGTCGTGACCGACATCGATGGCGTGGTGGGACGCACCCGGGAGGATCGTGCCGCCGCAAGTCACGCTCGTCGCGTTTTCGGCAAACACCCGCACCGCAGGCTCGATCGCCGCAGCGAGAGCCTCGGCGCTCGCCGCGCCCACCTGCAAGACCACCAGACCGAGCCCCCCCGCGTGGGAATGCGCGTGATGATCGTGGTCGTGGTCGTGATGATGCTCATGACCATGATGCGCGTGATCCTCAGCGCCGGTACGCAGCGTGAACTGCCCCGCCGGCAGTTGGTACACGCCCGCCCACTCGAACGGATACTGCGGCTCGAGGAACGAGCCGTCGACCGCCAGCGCGCGCTGCAGATCGAAGGCACCGACGTCCAGCACCTTGTCGATGGGTACGTCCGCGTTGCGGGTCCGGAAGATCCGGGCCGTGCCGTTGATGGCGCGGACGCGACGCTCGATGCGCTCGAGTTCGGCTTCCGTGACGAGATCGGTCTTGTTGAGCAGGATCACATCGGCGAAGGCGACCTGTTCACCCGGCTCCTGCATCTCGTCGAGGTGTTTCTCGATGTGTCGTGCGTCGACCAGCGTGACGATGGCATCGAGCAGGAACTGCTGCTTGAATTCGTCGTCGAGGAAGAACGTCTGCGCCACGGGGCCGGGATCAGCCATGCCCGTGGTCTCGACGATGATGTAGTCGAACTTGTCGCGGCGCTTGAGCAACTGGCCGAGTATGCGCAACAGGTCGCCACGCACCGTGCAGCAGATGCAGCCGTTGTTGGTCTCGAAGATTTCTTCTTCGGCGCCGATCACCAGCTGGTGATCGACACCAACCTCGCCGAATTCGTTTTCGATCACGGCGATGCGCTTGCCGTGGTTCTCGGAAAGGATGCGATTGAGGAGAGTGGTCTTTCCCGACCCCAGAAACCCCGTCAGGACGGTGACGGGAACCCGATCCATGGTAGCCATATGCGCTGAATGATACCGTAGGCCATGGTCAAACTACGTGTCCCGGCGCCCGCCGCAGCGCATGCACATGCCCATGCTTCGGATGCGCACACCGGTGATCATGATCATGCCGCGTGCATCGACGAGGCAGTGCGCACGGCTGCCGAAGTCTGCGCGCGGCGCGGACTCAACCTGACGCCCGTGCGGCGGCGGGTGCTGGAGATCGTCTGGAGGGCACACGAGCCGATCGGCGCCTACGACATCCTCGCCGAACTGGCCAAGGAGCGTGACAAGGCCGCGCCTCCCACGGTCTATCGTGCCCTCGAATTCCTGATCGATGCCGGGATCGTCCATCGCATCGACTCGATCAACGCGTTCATCGGCTGCGACGAACCGGCAAGATCGCACGTGGCGCAGTTTCTCGTATGCCGCAAGTGCCATCGCGTGGTGGAAATCGACGACCCCGACATCAACCGGCTGCTCGCCGAAAAATCTTTGGCCGCCGGTTTCCGGATCGAACCGACTTCACTCGAGATCAAGGGGCTATGCGCCGACTGCGAAGACGCCACGCCGGAGTAACGGGAGCCCCCCGCAGTCGCTGCAGCCGGAAATCGCTCAGCGCGCCGCCACCAGCCATATGCCGGCGAACAGCAGTCCGATCCCGAGGAGGCGCGTCAGCGTCACGGGGTGCTGCGGAAAGCCGAGCAGTCCGTAATGATCGACGATCACCGAGGCGAGCATCTGGCCGCCGACCGTAAGCGAGAGCAGCAGCAGCGCCCCGAGCCGCGGACCCGCAAAGGTGGCGATGCCCACGTAGGCGGCGCCGAGCAGACCGCCCAGCCAGGCCCAGACCGGGACGGCCAGCAACGCATCGCGTGACGGCAGCGGGTGGCGCGAGAAGAAAAAGAACGCGATCAGCGCCACGAGACCGATGACGAAATTGGCCACCGTTCCGTAGAGCGCCCCGCCGAGTGCGCGTCCCACGGTGGCGTTCAGACCGACCTGCACGACCAGACCAATGCCGACGAAAAAGGCGAGCAGCATGTACAGCGATTGCACGAGATCAGTCCCCGCTTGGTGGATTTCGGCGCGCGATGATCGCACGGCCGAGGCGGCTGCCGAGCAACCGGAGTACGAGCCACCAGAAGATCCGCTTTTTCAGCGGTACCCGGCGTGGCGGAATCGCGGCGTAGACAGCAGCGCCGACGTCCTCGTGGACGAGTTTCACGGGATCCGTCATTGTGGCGAGAATAGCGGTGCGACCCTGTCCGGCACCAGAGTCGGACCCAGCGGAAACCCGGCGTGAACAACATACCGCAGCACACCAGACTGATGATCGAGCGCCTGCTCGATGCCTACTGCACGCGCATCTGCCCGCCGCTCGCGCGCAATACGGTGCTGATCGGATACCGCATCGACGCCGACCAGGTGGTGATCCACGAACTGCGGCGCATCCTCGGCGTGCCGGGGACCTGCGAGCCCGTGCCCGTGGCGCGGTTCCGCTATCGGCCGGCAGGCAACGACTGGGCCCTCGACTTTTTCGACGGCAGCACGTGGCGTCGTTACCGTCCGCTGCCGGCGAGCTGCGGTTTCATCGAGTTGCTACGCGAGTTCGATCGCGACCCGGAAGGACTTTTCTGGGGGCATCTCGACGGCAAGAGCCTGCGCTGGTGCAGCGCCAGGGGGCGTTGCGCCGGCTGCGACCTGCGTTACCGGCAGGTGCTGGGTGTTGCGGTGGATAGCGCCGCGCCGGACGCTGCGCCGTCGACCCGAGCGAACGTCGCCGCGCTCAGCGCGCGGTCAACTCGACGCTGACGGTACGCCTCGCACCGGCGCGAATCACCAGGGCCCGGACGCTGTCCCCGGGCCCATGTGCCTTCAGCATTTCGGCGAACTCGGCCAAACCTGTCACCGCCTTGCCGTCGAGCTCGAGCAGCACGTCACCTGCGGCGATGCCGGCGCGTGCCGCAGGCGAGTCGGGCACCACGGACTCCGCGCGCACGCCCGCACCCTGATGCGCGTAATCGGGCACCAGCCCGAAGGACACGCGCCGCGCCGGAGTC
>JBIKVA010000073.1:0-10737 GCA_044357085.1 Steroidobacteraceae bacterium
GGGCGCCGAGCTCGACGTGATCGCAGTGCTGGTGACCCGTTACTTCGGCAATATCGCCTACGCCGAGAACTACGGATGGCAGTACGCTTCCTGGACGCTAGGCTCGGGTACCGCCGTCATCGTCACCAACCGGGCCTACGACGTGCTCGGCACGCACACTCCGGTGCTATGGCTCTATGTCGCCTTGTTTGCGATCTCGGCGCTGCTGATCATGCGGCTCGGCAGCTATCCCGAGCTGCCGCGGGTCACACGCAATCCTTGAGGGCGACCGACGCGTCGGCGAGCTTGGCCGGATCGAGCCTGGCGCGCGCGGCGATCAGCTTGCGGGCGGCCATCTGGTCGCGTGCCTGGTTGATGGTGTCGATGGCCAGCAGTTCGCCGTCGTCACGCAGGTAGCAGCACGAGAAAGAGTTCTGCGCAGGCTCGCCTCGCAGCACGACCCGATCGTGCCCCTGCGACAGGCCGACGATCAGCAGCTTGTGGTGATACTGGTCCGACCAGAACCACGGCACGCGATCGTGCCGCTGCGCGCCGCCGAGGATGTTGAGGGCGGCCGTCGTGCCCTGTTCGAAGGCGTTGTCCACGGACTCGAGCCGGATCCGTCGCCCGTAACGCAGCGACGGGTGGTTGCTGCAGTCGCCGATGGCGTAGATCGCAGGGTCGGAACTGCGGCAGTACTCGTCGACCAGAATGCCGTTGTCGCAGTCGAGACCTGCTGCACGCGCGAGCGTCTCGTTGGCGAGCACGCCGATGCCGACGATGACGAGATTCGTCTCGATCGGTCCGGCAGCGGTATCCACGGCGCAGACCCGTCCCGCAGCATCGCCGCGCAGGCTGTGCAGGGCGGCGCGCAGCAGCAGCCGCACGCCGTGACCCGCGTGCTCTGCTTCGTAGAAACGCGAGACCGGCTCGGCCACCACCCGGTTCATGACCCGGTCGGCCATCTCGAGCACTGTCACTTCCATGCCGAGATGCCGCAGCGTCGCCGCCGCCTCGAGTCCGATGTAGCCGCCGCCGACGATCACGGCGCGCCGGCCTGGTTCGATCTCACCGCGCAGCCGTTCGGCGTCGGCGATGTCCTTGAGGTAGTGCACGCCCTTCAGGGTGCTGCCCGGCAGGTCGAGGCGTCGGGCGAGGCTGCCCGTCGCCAGCACCAGTGCGTCGTAGGGCAGGGATCGACCGTCATCCAGTTCGACCATCCCTGCCTCGCGACCGATCGAGGTCACCCGCCGCCCGAGATGCAGGCGGATGCCGTTGTCGTCGTAGAAGCTCTGGTGCCGTATCAGCAGTCGATCTAGGCCAAGGTCCCCGGCGAGGAATTTCTTCGACAGCGGCGGCCGTTGGTAGGGCAGGTGGGTTTCGTCCCCCACCAGGTCGATGCTGCCGCGGAAGCCCTTCTTGCGCAGGGTCTCGATACATTGCGCGGCGGCCTGTCCAGCCCCGACGACGACGACACGTTCGGTCATGGGCAAGAGGATAGGGCCGAATCCGCAAGCGCACCACTCGCGGGCGTCGCGGCCGGGCAACTGCGCCATAATGGTGCGCGAACCCGCACGAGGCGGTGCCACAGGGCCGGAAATCTGCGGCTTCCGGGCCTCGCGGGCGTGGCATGGAAGGTGCAATACTCCAGCCGCCGCGGTCCGGCGCCTCAGCATCGGGAGAAGAGAACATGAAACTCGTCACAGCCATCATCAAGCCTTTCAAGCTCGACGACGTGCGCGCGGCGCTGTCCGAGATTGGCGTTTCCGGCATGACCGTCACCGAGGTCAAGGGCTTTGGTCGCCAGCGCGGCCACACCGAGCTCTACCGTGGCGCCGAATACGTCGTGGACTTCGTGCCGAAAACCCGCATCGAAGTCGCGGTTCGCAGCGATCTCGTCGACCAGGTGACTGACGCCATCGTCAAGGCTGCCAAGACCGGCAAGGTCGGCGACGGCAAGATCTTCATCACCGACATCGATCGCGTGATCCGCATCCGTACGGGCGAGACCGACGAGTCCGCGCTCTGACGCGACCCGCAGGCGCCGTTCCAAGTCACATGTCGAAAGCCATCCGCATCCACCGGGCCGGCGGGCCCGAAGAGATGCTCTGGGAAGACGTCGAGGTACCCGCTCCGGCCGAGGGCGAGGTGCAGGTGCGCCACACGGCGATCGGCCTCAACTACATCGACGTCTACGACCGCACCGGCCTCTATCCGATGCCGCTTCCCGGCATCCTCGGGCGCGAAGCTGCCGGCGTCGTCACGTCGATAGGCCGCAAGGCCAAGGGTTTCCGCAAGGGTGATCGCGTTGCCTACGTGCATACCGCGCCCGGCAGCTACAGCGAGCTGCGCAACGTTCCGGCGGCACGACTCGTCAAGCTGCCGCGCTCGGTGAGCGACGAACAGGCCGCTGCGATCATGCTCAAGGGGCTCACCGCCGAGTACCTGCTGCGGCGCACCTGCCGTGTGCAGCGCGGCGACTGGATCCTCGTGCATGCCGCGGTCGGCGGCGTCGGCCTGATCCTTTGCCAGTGGGCCAAGGCCCTCGGCGCGCGGGTCATCGGTGTCGTCGGCAGCGAGGCCAAGGTCGCACTCGCCAAGAAGAGCGGGTGCCGGCACGTGCTGGTCATGGGTCGCGACAAGCTGGTGGAGTCGGTCAAGGCGGTCACCAAGGGCGCAGGCGTGCGCGTGGTGTACGACTCGGTCGGCAAGGACACCTTCATGGACTCGCTCGACTGTCTCGCGCCGCTCGGCCTGATGGTCACCTATGGCAATGCTTCCGGACCTGCGCCCGCCATTTCGCCGCTCGAACTGTCGAAGCGCGGGTCGCTGTTCCTCACGCGTCCATCGCTGTTCGCCTACATCGCCAAGCGGCAGGACCTCGACGCGGCGGCCAAGGCGCTTTTCGCAGCGCTGGCCTCAAAGAAATTTCGCCTGCACATCGGCCAGCGTTACCCGCTTGCCGCGGCCGCCGACGCCCATCGCGATCTCGAAGCCCGCAAGACCACGGGTTCAACCGTCCTCATTCCCTGAGCACGATCCACTCCGTCGGATCGGGCGCGAGCGCGCTGCGGCCGCCGGCCGCGGGAAAATTGTTGTCGTTCACCACCACCCACTCGCGGGGGCCGATCGGCCACACGGATTCGGGCGTCAGGAACGGGAAGCGGAACCTGGTCGATCCACCCGCGAGGCGCTGCGGATCGTCGATGTCGAGCAGGTCGACGGCAAGCGTCTTCTCCGGCAAGCGTGAGAGGCGCACGCGAAAGATCTTCTTGAACTTTGCACCAGCACCCTGCAGCGCGTCGCGTTCGATGACGAGGTAACTGTCGGCGGCGCCGAACGGATCGCGGACGAGTTCGGCCACCGAGTTGCCCGCGCTGTCGAGCGGGTAAGACCATTGGCGGCCGCTCCAGGCGCGCTGCGCGAGGTCGTACTCGAGCAGGCGCACTTCGCCGCCGATGTCACCGGCGATCGGCGCTTCGAGCGCCGCCACCAGCGTGTTCGGCTGCGGGCCTGGCGCCAGTCCCTCGAAGCCCTTGGAGATCGCGATGCGCGAGGTTTTGCCGGCCATCGCCACATCGGGGTGGGAGGCCGAGCGCAGCACGGTACCGCCCGGGACGAGTTCCACGGGTGCTTCGAGCAGGATGCCGTTGGCCGAGAAATGCAGCAGCCACGGACCGTGCTCGTCGCCCACCCAGAAACTGCCATCGGGCATCAGCACCAGCGACTCGGGATCGGCATCGGCTCCCGTCAGCGGTCGCCGCGGATCGGCGGCGAGCGTCAGTTCCCAGGGAAAGAATCGTCCCGGATCACGCAACTCGATGCGCTGCAGCACGGTCACGGCCGGCGTGGGCTTGCGCCGCTCCGGTCGGCGCGATCGCCGTTCGGGCTTCGCGGGCGCGCGCGCCGGTTCGACCCGGAAGCGGTAGAGCACCAGCCGGTAGTCACCGCTGTTGGCACGGGTGCCGAAACCGTTGTCGGACAGCGCCCACCACTGCTTGGGCACGGGCGTTTCCGCCGGCCCCTGACGACGGCCCCGCTCGGTGTTGCGCGCGGTCGGAGCCTTGACGGCGACTGGGGCGATCGCGCTCACGCCCTGCACGGGCTGCGAGGCAAAGCGCGGTGCGGCGAGCTTGCTGCCATCGTCCGCGTAGCCGCCGGCCGGTGGCGTCCCCGGCGAGAGCGTTTGTGCCGGCAGCGCGGCGAAGCCCGTCAGCGTGGTCTTCGCTGACGCCGCGCCAACCGCGCCGATGGCGCCGAGCAGGACGGCCAGCGGCCCGAGGCGCATGGCCTAGCCGATCGGCCCCTGACCGAGCTTCAGCACGCCGATCAGCGCCGAGATCGCCACGCCCGCCCAGATAAGCAGCACGTAGGGCCGGCAGGCCGCCATGCCGTCGATCATCTTCTGATCGCTCTCGGGCGTCGGCCCCGTGGTGGCAAGCGCACGAAACCCCTCGATGAAGGGCGGCAGCTTCATGCGGATCATGAAGCCGCAGAAGATCAGGAAGGCGAAGATCAGCAGCTTGGCCGCGAGCCACGGATACGGCTGCAGCGGACCGGTCGTCCAGTGGTAGGCGACCGAGGCGACGATGGCGAAGATCATGAACACGCGGAAGCGCCGGTCCCAGGTGGCGAGCGTCTTGCCGAACTCGCTGCCTTCGCGGGCATGGATCGTGTGCACCACCCACACCCAGATCGGACCGAGCGCGACGATGGCGATGGTTTGCCAGAGAGGGTGCTCGTAGCCGACGAACTCGGCGAGCACGCCTCCCACCGTGAGCATGAGTGCCAGGCAGTAGCGCGGCAGCATGTCGAGGTTGATGAATATTTTGAAGGCGGCCAGCCGCGCATCGCGCGACAGCTGCGTGTTGGTGACGAACTTGCTCGAGTAGAACACTCCGGCGTCACCACCCAGCCAATACACGAACAGCAGGATGTGCAGGTATTTGACCAGCCCGTGCGCGAGACCGATTTCTTCCATGGACGCTACCCCCGGCGAATGAGGCCGCTAGCCTAGCAAACGGCGCGGAGGGAGCCGCGGCGCATGCGGGGGCGGGCGCCGCACACCGGACGCGATCAGGGCGGTGGCCGCCGCCCGGGACGGAAAGGCTCGTCCAGCGCAGCGAGCTCCCGGGAATCGCGCCCGTAGGGGTCGGGCTTGAAAACGATGCTGCCGTCGTCGTCGCGGTCCGCCGTCCAGTAGATGAGCAGCACCGGCACCGGCCGCGGCAGCCGGAGGGTTCGCGTCTCGCCCGTTGCGATCGCGGCATCGAGCGCGGCGCCACTCCAACGCAGCGGATCGCCGAGCAGCAGTTGCACGAGTTCGAGCGGACGCTCGGTACGGATGCACCCCGAGCTGAAGGCGCGCTCGGTTTCGTTGAACAGCGACTTCGACGGTGTGTCGTGCAGGTAGACGAGATGCGGGTTGGAGAAGTTGATCTTCACCGCCCCGAGCGCGTTGGCCGGACCCGGATCCTGACGCAGGGTGAAGGGGAAACTTCGGGGGGTATAGCGCGAGAAATCGAGGTTCGCCGGATCGAGCGGCTGTCCGCCGCGATCGAGCACCTTGAGGTTCTTGCGCTCGAGCACGCTGCGATCGCCGCGACGCAGGGACGGCAGGATGTCCTTCTCCAGGATGCCCGGAGGTACCGTCCACGAGGGGTTGATGACGACCGTGTCGATCGCCGACTTGAACACCGGCGTCTCCCGGTAGGGTTGGCCGACGACTGCCCGCGATTGCCAGATCCGCTTGCGATCGCGAACGTAGTGCACTTCGAAGCCCGCGATGTCCACGACGACCAGGTCGCCGTCCCGGATCTCGTGCAGCACCTGACGACCGCGCTCGAGATTGACCCGCAGCTGCGCGATCCGCCGTTGTACGGGCACGTTGAGCGCGCGCAGCGTCGCGGGGCCTAGCGCGCCGTCCACGGTGAGCCGGTGACGCCGCTGGGCGTGCCGTAACGCGGTCTCGAGCACCGGGTCGAAGGAATCCGCCGACTGCCCCGCGGCGGGTGTCGACTGCCCGCCGGCCGCAGCGAGATCGGCCGAGATCGCCAGCCGGCGGCGCAGCAGCGCGACGCGCGGGTCGGTCATGCCGACGCGCAGCGTCGGACCCTCGGGAATCGTCGGCCAGCCGCCGAGTGCGGCAATGGCGCGATGCTGGGAGAGGGCGTCGCGTCCTGCCGCGTACATCCAGTGATCGGGGCGCGCCAGCGCCACGCCGCTGCGGATGCGGTTGCCGCGGATCGCCTCGTGCACGAAGCGCACCACGTCGGTATCGCGGATCTCGCGCGTGTCGAAGTTCCAGTTGGGGTCGAGCGAGACCGGATCGACCTTGCCGAAGTAGAGGTGATACAGGAGCAGCGCGAAGGCATCGGAGGCGAGCAGGTCGAGTTGCGCGCGCTCGAGGCTCGACCGTGCACCACGGGCCATCAGCTGCCGCAACTCTTCGAAGTGATAGTCCGCCGGGCGCAGCCCGTCGTCCTCGACGTCTTCGATCATCTCCAGCAGCGACTGCAGGCGCGTGGCGTCCCAGTAGGGCTGGTAGCCATTGAGCGCATAGAGCTTGGCGAGCGAACGCTGTGCCTGCAAACGCTCGCCAGCCACCGTGAGATCGGCCCCGGCATCGATCGCCTCGATGCGTTCGCGGATGATCTCGCCGACGGCAGCCGCTGCCGGCGCGCACAGCAGCAGCGACCCGACCAGCACGGCGGCGAGCGCGAGCGGGACGCGACGATGCATGGAGCAGCCGGACCTCAACGCGCGAGGTCGTCGAGGAACTCCCGATACTGCTTTTCGCTCTCGCGACCGAGACGATCGTCGAGTTCTTCGCGATAGAGATAGAACAGTCTATCGAGGAATTTCTGCCGCCAGGCCTCGCGTTCAGTCTCGGCTGCCGCATCGGGCCTGAAGCCCTCGAGTTCTTCACGCAGCATCACGCCTTTGCCGGCAGCGACGCGCTCCATGGTGTCGATGCGCTGATAGAGCACGGCCATTTCGGTGGCCATCGCCATGACCATGCCGTGCAGACGATCGATCTCCCGATCGTCGAAGAACTGCGGTCGATGGCCTTTGACGCTGCGCTTGACCCTGATGCCGTCGTCGCCCGGACCGCCTGGTCCGTTCTTGTCGTCCGTCATGACATTGTCCTCATTTGCGGGTGACGAGCACTTGCCAGGCGTTGCCCGGCCCGAACTCTCCGGCGCGGAAATCGCGTTCGAGTCCTGCGGCGGCGCGGTAGGCCGATCGGGCCATGCAGAACTCGACGTTCTCGCGAGGGAAGCCCGCCTTCACGCTCTCTTCGACCTGGTCGACCTCGCGCATCGCACCCCAGTAGGGCTCGTTGTTGTAGTAGGTCTCGCAGTCGAGAATGAACTGGTTGAACTCGTCCATCGCCCAGAAGGGCGGCAGGTCGCCGTGCACGGCGATGCCACCGGGCGAGAGCAGGCGGTGGCACTCGCGGAGGATCGCCGGCAGCGCCTTGGCCGAGGTCTCGTGGAACAGGATCGACGAGGCGATGAGGTCGAAGTGCCCATCCGGAAAATTGGTGCGGGTGGCGTCCTGCTGCGAGAAGTGCACGCGCTTGCCGAGTGACTCGGCGCGGGCGTGCGCGTAGCGCAGCAGCGCGGGGCCGATGTCGATCGCATGCACCTCGGCCTCGGGAAAGGCATCGACGAACGGCAGCGTGCTGTGACCCACCGTGCAACCGAGGTCCAGGATGCGGCGTGGCTTGAAGTCGGGGTAGCGTTCGCGCACGTACTTGGCCGCCGAGCCGCCGATGTCGTCGTTCATCGGGCCCATCATGCCGAGTGCATAAAGATAGACGCCACGGTCGTAGAGCGCTCCGGCCGTCACATCACCGGCGCCGCCATCGCCGCCATAGCCGCCCGGCATGCAGTGGATGTCCACGCCGACGGCGTACTTCGGCTGTTGCAGGTCGGCATCGAGCGCGAGCGAGCCGAGTGGCTGGCCGCCGTGGCGCGCGGACGCCCGCGCCACCAGTCCCGGCAGCTCGCGCTCGACCGTATCGAGCACGGTGTCCCAGAGCAGTTCCTGGCTCACGCGCTGCATTGATGCATAGGTCCGGAACAGCGGGTGTCCCGTCATCAGCTTGCGGATCTCGTGGCGGTCCCGTGGCGCGCGACCCTCGCGACGCTCGAATGCCGGTTTGACCTCGGTGTGGTAGGTGGCGTAAACGCCCGGCAGCATGCCGCCCTGGATGTACGCCTTGAAGCCGCGCACGAACTCCTGGCGCGCCAGCTCGTCACGGTTCGGCTCCACCAGCATCCCGTGGCGACCCTGCGGCACGGCATGGAAATGATTGCTCTGCTCGCTCATCGTGAAGCTCCTCTGCTGTCCTGCAAATCGGTGCCGTGGTCGGTGCCGCCGCACGGGTGCGCGGATGGCCTGACTTTTCGGGTCGGGCATCTAAAATGGGGGCGATGAACCCTGCAAGTGCGACTGCCGAGCCGACCGAGATCGGACCCGCCCTCGTCGCCTGGCACGCAGCAAGCGGCCGACACGACCTTCCCTGGCAGCGGCAGCGTACGCCATATCGGGTCTGGGTGTCCGAGATCATGCTGCAGCAGACGCAGGTCGCCACCGTCATCCCGTACTTCGACAGGTTCATGCAGCGATTCGCCGACGTGGTCGCACTCGCCGATGCGCCCGTGGACGAGGTGCTGCACTTGTGGACGGGGCTTGGCTACTACGCCCGCGCGCGCAACCTGCACAAGGCTGCCCGCCGGGTACGGGACGAGTTCGGCGGTGTCTTTCCGCAGACCTTCGACGCCATCGCCAGCCTGCCTGGCATCGGGCGTTCGACGGCCGGCGCGATCCTTGCGCTCTCGCTGGACCAACGACACCCGATCCTCGACGGCAACGTCAAGCGCGTGCTCACCCGCGTGTTCGGCATCGACGGCAACCCGGCCGAGCGGCGCATCGAGCAGCAGCTGTGGCAGCTCGCCGATGCCTGCACGCCGGCGGCAGGAGCCGCGACCTATACGCAGGCGATCATGGATCTCGGGGCAACGCTATGCACCCGGCGGCGTCCCGCCTGCGCGCTGTGTCCGCTCGCCGCGGGCTGCAGCGCCCGCAGTACGGGCCGGCAACACGAACTGCCCGCGCCGAAGCCCCGCAAACCGCGCGCGCTGCGTCGCACCGAGCTGCGCTGGATGCTGGTCGCCGAAGACGCCGATGGCGGCGTGTTTCTGGAGCGGCGTCCCGAGCGCGGCATCTGGGGTGGACTCTGGTGCCTGCCGGAATTCACCAGCGAGTCCGCCTGCCTCGCCTATGCGCGCAATCATTTCCGCCAGACCGCGTCCGAGCCGGCCGAGCGGCTCGGCACGATCGCCCATGCGTTCACGCACTTCGATCTCGAGATCCGCCCGCTGCGCCTGCGCGGCTGCATCCCCACTGCCGTGATGGAGTCGCAGGAGTCGCTCTGGTATAACGCGCGGCGACCCGAGGGCGCGGCCCGCGTCGGCCTGCCCGCCCCCGTCAAGGAATTGCTCGACGGGCTCACCACAGGACATTTCTGACATGACCCAGACACCCGCAGGTGCGCCAGCCGTGCGCATGGTCCAGTGCGTTGTCCTGAAGCGCGAGGCGCCCGGCCTCGACCGACCCGTCTATCCGGGCGAACTCGGGGCCCGCATCTGGCGTGGCGTGTCGAAGGAAGCGTGGCAGCGCTGGGTCGCACACCAGACCATGCTCATCAATGAATATCGTCTGGTGGCGATCGAGCCCAAGGCCCGCAAGTTCCTCGAGAGCGAGATGGAGAAGTTCCTCTTCGGCACGGGCGCGAGCAAGCCGGAAGGTTACGTCGAGCCGAAGTAAAGCCCGTCCCGTGGCAGCGGCATGGCCGGCCCGGTCACCGCAGAGATCATGAAAATCAAGGGGTTGCGTCGTGGCGCGCTTGACGATCCGGAAGTGGGCGGGTCTAATACGCCTCCCCCGTTCCGGGGCGGTCCCCAGACCACCGTGGCCAGGTAGCTCAGTTGGTAGAGCAGCGGATTGAAAATCCGCGTGTCGTTGGTTCGATTCCGACCCTGGCCACCATTCCTTGATCACGGTGTCTCGTTTGCGGTGTCCCAACGGGCGTTCCTCGATCCGAACCGCGTGATCGCAGAGGATGCCGGACACAGTCTGGTCGAGCGTCGTTGGGGCCGGGTATCGGCGCGGGGGCAAGCAGCTATATGAAGCGCAAGCGAACTTACACGGATGAACCGCTCGGGCGGCTGAAAGTGGTCGAGGATTTCCTGCCACCTCCGGAGAAGCTCGTGCTCCGGGAAGACGGCGTCAAGGTAATGATCCGTACGCTCCTCGACAGCTACGCGGAGAGGTTCTCGAAGC
Source organism: Steroidobacteraceae bacterium (assembly GCA_044357085.1). Taxonomy (GTDB): domain Bacteria; phylum Pseudomonadota; class Gammaproteobacteria; order Steroidobacterales; family Steroidobacteraceae; genus UBA964. The sequence continues at coordinate 10,333 of JBIKVA010000073.1, forward strand.
GGACGCGGTGATCGGCTGGTCAAGCCACCCTTCGTGATCGTTTGGCGGCGCTCGAGTCCGCGCGATCGGGCGAGGCGTGGCTCGCCATCGCCACCCCGGCGCGTTACCGCCGTCCGGCCGCTCGTCACCGCATCGGCTTCCCGCAGGATCCGAACCATCTGCTCTTCCGAAAACCTTGCCTTCTTCATCGCTTCCTCCTGCCCGGAGAAAGCCATCATCCCAAGAATCGAATGGTCCGAAAATCACCCGGCAGGTCAGAGCTGGATCTCGTCGAGGAACCACGCCGCCCGACCCTTGCGAGGGATCTCGGGATGGCGCAGGAAACATTCCTCGAGCAGGGCGTCGAGCAGGGGCGTGGACAGCGGTTACCGCATAACTGTCCGTCTAAGAAAGACAGATCGATCG